>JACMML010000205.1 GCA_014379105.1 Phycisphaerae bacterium | reverse complement strand
TAAGGCTCCGCCTTGGACGTCGACTGTTCTTGGTAACCACCAAGGTGTCGTGGCTACTATTAATGCTAATATCGCAATTGTCGAGATCAAATATAAAGTGACCAAGTCGGACGAAAATTTTGCGGCCACGTTGTCGCGTCGGTTGCTCAGGTGGTATGCCGCGTCGCGGCGCGACCTTCCGTGGCGCATCCCTCTCGGTTCGGCGCGGGCCGCGTCACCGCCGGCGTATCATGTTTTGGTTAGCGAGGCGATGCTCCAGCAGACGCAGGTTGCTACTGTGGTGCCGTACTTTCAGCGATTTATCGCCCGTTTTCCGACTATCACCGCGCTGGCAGACGCCGATGAGCAGGATGTGCTTCGGCACTGGCAGGGGCTCGGGTATTACACAAGGGCGCGGAATCTGCGCGAGGCCGCTCGCGCGATCGTCGATCGCTTCGGCGGCCGCGTTCCGGACAATGTGCCGGATCTGCTCACGCTCCCCGGTGTCGGCCGGTATACGGCCGGCGCGATTGCGTCGCTGGCGTATGGCACCCGCGCGCCGATTCTGGACGGCAATGTCATGCGCGTGCTCTGCCGGCTTGACGCCATCCGCACCGATCCGCGCCAGCGCGTGACCACCGAACTGCTCTGGGTCCGCGCCGCCGAAGTCCTGCCGGCCAGGCGGGTGGGAGATTTTAATTCCGCGATGATGGAACTTGGCGCGACAATCTGCACGCCGCGCGATCCCAAATGCCTTATCTGCCCCGCGCGTCCGTTGTGCAAGGCCGCGGCGCTGGGTATCGCCGAGACGATCCCCCCGCCGAAGAAAAAGATCGCCACGCCGACTGCGCGGCGGCGCGTGCTATGTGTTCGGCGTAAAGACGGCGCCTATTTGATCGAGCAGCGGCCGCCCACCGGCCGCTGGGCGGGGATGTGGCAGTTCATCACTGTTGATGCGGACACGCAGCCGCCATCGGGCGTTAATGATCCCATTGCCACGATCCGCCACGCGCTAACACACCGCAAATACGTCTTTGAGGTCCATCGCGCGGCCCGCTCAACGATTCCGCCTGCCACCCCCGGGCGACGCTGGGCGACGTTTGATCAGATGGATGCCCTTCCCTTCTCCCGGCCTCACCTGCAGATTCGAAAACTGCTGCGAGAGGAAGACCTTGCCAGCGGCGCGTGAAACGTGGCATTTCCAACATCGCGCTCGTATGCTTTAGCAGTCAATCATGGAGACGAACTAAATATGATTCTGATTATTTCCGGCACAAATCGTCCTGGCGCCAACGCGCTGAAGATCACTGAAATCTTGCGAAGTCACTACGCACAGATCGGCGCGGACGCCGAGATCTATTCGCTCTCTGAGATGCCTCAAGAGATTTTTGACGCCGGTTCTTACGCGAAGAAGCCGCAGGCGTGGCTGGCCGTGCAGCAGCGTGTACTGGACGCCGCGGGGCTGCATATCGTGACGCCGGAATACAACGGATCGTTCCCCGGGATCCTCAAGTATTTCATCGACATGCTGAAGTTCCCCGAAAGTTTTGAAGCCAAACCGGTGGCATTTGTCGGCGAGGCCGCCGGCATCTGGGGCGGCATCCGCGCCGTCGAGCAACTCCAGGGCGTATTCGGGTATCGCAACGCGCACATGCTTCCGGAGCGCGTGTTCATTCCCGGAATCGCCGGCAAGCTCGACGCCGCCGGCAAGCTGACAGACGAATCGGTCAATGACCGTCTCAAAAGCCAGGCGGCGGCGTTCGCGGCTTATGTGAAGCGCTTCGAAGCCTGAGCGAATCGCTGCAAATCCTGAGTATCATGGCTTGGTGTTCGGCGACGGCAGTGTGGGGAGCGTGCGCGCGTAGATCACGGCCGGGTCTTCGAAGCTGGGTGCGACGAGTTGTGCTGGTTCGATCTGGGGATCCGGTGGAGACAGATCCACGCGGATGCCGAAGATCTCCGACAACGCACCGCCGCACCGGACGCGGTAGATGAGATCACGTTCGACGCGCGGCAGCGTGACCGCGTAACGGCCTTCGGTCACCGGCGTCATCGTTACCGGCTGCAGCTCGTTTACATTGGTCCCCACCAGCAGTTCGACCGCACCGCGCACACGGACCACATCTGCCACGATCGCTAGCGGCGATCCCTGTCGCACCTTGACGGCGCCGGTGATAACGGTCAGCCGTGTCGTGGTTACGGGCGTGGAATTCTTCCACGGGGCGAGTTGACGCGCCAGCAGTGACGGGAGCCCGTAGACAGGAATCGTCATCAATCCGATTGTCAGAAAGACCACGCCGAGCAACCCCACGATGGCGAGATGCGCCCCGCGGTGATCCACGCATCGGCCGGGCGATCTGGCCCGCAAGATCAGCTCAATTTCCTTCCGCAACTCGTCAAGCAATCCACGGCTGGCGCGCGTTTCGAGTGAATAGGTCTGCTGCACTGTCAAAGTCGCCAGACGACCCTCTAACATCGGCATCGACGCTTCCACACGCGCCGCTGCCCGGAGCTTGTCGTATCGCACGGGGAACCAGGACCAGAGCGCAACCCCGACCGCCGCTGCCAGCGCGGCGAGCACCAAACCAAAGAGGCCCCACCGCGCCGCCAGCGGGAGCGCCAAGGCGCGGTCGATGGTGGCCATCACTAGCGTGATCCCGATTGCTCCGCTCAGCAGGGCGCACACCATCCGGGTCGCGCGTTCACGTCGCCAGCACTTGATGTAGTCGGCGACCCAGGGCTCGATGGTTTGCGGGATATGACGCGTCATCTTTACGCCAGCCCCCAATGTTTGCGCAGCGACCATTCGAGTCCGAGCAGGCCGACGATGAGCCCGAAGAAATATGGGCTGCACCAAGCCGCATGTTCGATCCTGCGCGGGCGCTGGCCACTCAACCGATTAACGCCCGGCGCGACCTCGGCAAGCTGATCAAAAGTAAACATCGCGCCCCCTGTCGCCGCGGCGATGCGCTGCAGAAACCCGGGGTCGGGCGCGAGGTTCGACATCTCGATCTGCTCATCGGGCAGCACTCTCAACGGCCAGGTGATTTCACTGGTGCCTTGATGAAGGACCAGCACACAATCACCGGCCACGCGTGGAACTACCCGAGCCGTCCACCGCCCGCTGCCGGGGATCACTTCCGCCAGCGCCAGCGATTCAAGTGAGCGATCAGGCAACCGCAGCGCCAACTGCACCGGACCTGCCGACGGATTACGCGAGCGGCAGAAAATCTCGGCCGCGCGTCCGACGATGATCTCTTCCCGATCAGTCGCGATGGAAAGATCGCCGACGGAAACATCAGGCGCGGGATCGGCCAGATGTCTCAGCAATGCGCACCAGAACTGCTGGTGATCCGACGCCCGCCACGCGTGCGTTCGTGCGATGCCCATGACGACTGACCTGCCGCTGCCGGCGAATACCTCGACCGCCAGCGGAACGCGGGTTCCGCGGTCAATCAATATTGGCGCGCCGGATCGCAGCAGCGGGGTGAGTTCGAGCGTGCGGGGCATCGCCGGACGCGCCATCCAGTTGCGCAGCGACGCCTCCGCGGAGGCCTCCGTCCGTGCCAGCGTCAGCTGCGCCGCCTGCTGGGATGGGAAAACCGCGAGGTTATCGCCGGCCCTCTCGCGTACAGCCAGAGATGTTCCGGGCGCAACCGAAAGCGTCTTCGCGAGCGATGCATTGATGAGATATTTGGACAGCAGTTCACCGGACGTATCCAACAGCAACAGTGATTTGGATTCCTGAAGCACGTTGTTCGTCACGGCTTCAATCTGCGGCGAAGAAAGTGACGCCCATGCCGTGCCCGCGAGAATGACCACATCCTGCGTCGCAAGGTCCGCCGGTGTGATTCGGCAGGCGGCTGTGGAATTCACGTCCCGCGTGTATTGAATCCACGGGACGTTTAGCAGCAGCCGGTCCAGAGCGTCGGCTTCGGCGGACATTTCTCTTCCCACCAGCGCGATTCTCACCTTCTTATCCAGCACCCGCGTCTGGGCAACCAGCGGCGTGCTCTCGGCCAGCGTTTCGCCGGGCGCAGGATCGATTGACGCCTCGAAGAGCGCCGTCCCGGGATCGATCAACTGTGACTCAAACCGCACGACAGCATCGGCCGGGCCTATCGTGAGACTTTGCGACTGCGTGGACTTACCGTCAGAAAGTTTGACGACGACGGTGCGGCCTTCGGCATCGCGCGAGCGAACGCGGACGACAAGCTCCGCCGTCTCGCCCGCCAGCGCTTCACCCGGCGCTTCGATACTGGCGACGCGCACGTCCGGCTGACGATCGCCGGGCGCCATGAGCACCGGAAACACAGGAATGCCCGCGGCACTCACCACCGGCGGGATGCCGACGCCGCTCTCGGTGGAGCGCCCGTCCGTGAACAGAACGATGCCGTCCAGCGACTGACTTCGGGTGCTCTCAACGGCTTGACGCAACGAGCGCGCCAGAGGTGTTTCCATCTGCTCGGCGGTCAACGATTGCAATTCTCCGACGCGCGTTGCGCCCTGCAGCAGTTGCAGTTCTACCCGAGCGCCTGTCGACAACGAGGTCGACAGCGCCGTCAACGCGGTTTTGGCCAACTCGAAGCGGGAGGCCCGCTGGAACCCGTCAATCTGAGCGTTGAGCTCGTAGTCGGCGTCGATCAGGTCCGCCGACGCGGCGTCGCGGATTCGGGCCGTCTCGGCGATCAGGCGTTCGATGGTTTTCAGTACCACCGCCTGACCCGCAGCGGTGCCCAGCGACTCTTCGGCTTTGGGCAGTTCTGCCTCGATGAACGCCACCGATGGCTGGCCACGGCACAGCTCGCGCAGCTGCGTCAACGCCGACTTTGTGCTCGTCAATCGCACCTGCGCGTCATCGCGACCTTCGGCCCTGCGCTGCTCGACAATTCTATCCGCCAGTGTTCTGAGCAGCCGCGCGGCGTCGCGGTAGCGGGATTGCTCCGCCGACGCTGGTATTGCCCCTGTCGCCCGTGCAAATTCGAGCAGATGGGTCGTTGAGCGGTTGCCATCGACGGTATTCATGCTGCGGGAGTTATCGAGCATCAGCAGCACACGCTGCGGCCCGGACCGCTGCGACTGCGACACCCATGACGGCCGAAACCCTGCGACTGCGAGCAGCGCGATCACGGAGATTCGAATCGTAAACAGCGCACGGCATTGGATCGGGCCCGGCGACCACTCCGCCCGCCGATATACGATGATCGCCTGCATCATCAGCACCAGCGCGGCGGCGAGTATCACCCAGGAGAATCGTCCGGGTTGCCAGAGGATTTGCCCGATGATTATTTGCCCCATTACGGCTTGTCCCATCACGGCTTGACCAATCACTGGCCCCTCCGTTGGCGGAGGGTGGTGGTCCGGTGAGCGACGAGCAACTCCAATCCCAGCAAACTCAACACGCCCACCACGAGCGGCAAAGTCAGTTCCGGACCACGACGCGATTGGCCAATCCGCGCGCTGATTGCGTCGGGTTTTACAAGCGTGATATCGGCCGCCTTACAGAGCGACTGCAATTCAGCGTCGCTCAATAACTCCAACGCCGAATCGCGATGCGCTCCGAATATCACAAAATCGACCCCGCGCGTGCCGGCGGTGCGGATGTTGTAGATGCCGGGAAGATCGGTATTGCTGTAAACCGCCAGGCCGGCATCATTGCTCATCGTCATCGGAATTCGATCCGCCCGACCGTCGGGCCTGGCAACCCAGGCGGAACGGTCCTGAGGAGACGAAAAACGCGCTTCCAGCGTTGATGATGTTGGTCGATTGCGCTCGCTGACTCGGGCCGAGCCGAGATATCTGATCATTGACTGCATCAGCGGCAGATATTTTGGCGACGACGCCAGCGTCGACCACCCGGAAGTCGCCGGTAACGACATCGCCAGGACGCGACCCTGGCCAAAGTTGCGCCGCAGGACCATCGGCGCTGCGTCGGCGTAGTCGATGACGCGCGATTCGGCGGCCGCGTCACCAAAGATCGCCCGCTTCTGCACGTCGATCGTCATCGGTTGCTTGATCCACTTCCCGGCAAGGGGTGAAGCAGTGAGCGACATCGCCAGCGCTGCGCGGTCGCTGAACGACTCGATTGATGCAGGCGCGAGTCCATCACCGTCGAGGTAGACCGATGCGTTCCAGGATTGTGGCGTGGTCCGGTCGCTCGGTGTGATTAGTAAGCCGCCGCCATCGGCGACAAAATTCTCCAGCGCCTGTACGTGCCGGTCTAACAGCATCGGCACACCGGCTAAAATCACCACACTCTCACGCCGAGGATCGAGGCTCGGCCAGTCGTCTATTTTGACGACGCGAAGCCGGGCGATATCGACACCCTGAGAACCACTCACCGCGTATGGCATCAGCGCCAATCGCAAATGAGCAAACTCATCTGCATCCAGAGAATCCGTGATTGCCAGCACTCTGAACGGATCGACGACGTCGACGGCAAGCGATGCCGTGTCGTCCCGCGGTATGCCCGCCGGGCCAATCGTCGCGGTCAGCATATGGCTGCCGGCGCGGGCGAGCACGACGCGGCGTCGGACGGTCACTGTAGACATCGCGGGCACATCAATACTCACCTGATCAATTAACTCATCTGCGTCGCGGACTGTCATGGGCATCTGGACGCGGTCGACGTTGCTGCCATTACGCACGTTGATCTCGATGTTCACGGGCACACCGGGGACCGGCAGGCCGTCAGTCAACGTGATGGATTCGATCCACGCGTTGTCGTTCGCGGTCGATCCGACCGGGATCGCAATGGTCTTCACTGCCGTCGTGCGTGCCGACCCGGTCTGGGCGCCGCGCGGCTCAATTTCCGCCCACGCGATGCGGTCACGATCGCTGATGATGTAAACCTCACGCGGAACCTCCTCGATTTGGGCGAGCAACGCCGCGGCGCGCCGCTGGCCATCAGAGATCGTCGCCGGCGCGACGGCCACCTTCAGTGAAGCCAGTCGCGATGCGATATCCTGGAGGTCGGTCGTCAGCGGCACGTCCGTGTTAGCAGGCTGCCCAAGCGTGATCAGCCCGACCTGGTCGCCGCGGCGCAGTTGCCCGAGGACGGTGAGCGCGGTGCGGCGGGCCAGATCGAGCCGGCTCTCGGCGTGCTCCATGTGTCCCATCGACGGGGACGCGTCGATGACGATAACGACGGCCAATCGCTGCGCATCGGACGTGTTGGCGGTGGAACTCAGCATCGGGCGCGCCAGTGCAAAAGCCAGCAGCGCAATAGCACCGCCGCGCAGCAGTAGCAGCCCCCATTGCCTTCGGCGATAGCCATCTCCGGTGCCCTGGGGCTTGCGGGCAAGAAACATCATCGCGCCCCACTGCACCGGGGTGTAGCGAGCACGCCCGAGCAGATGAAGTATTAGCGGCAGCACGGCGGCAAAAATGCCGGCGAGCAGGATGATGTTCGCAAATTTCATCCGCGCCTCCGCCTGATCACAGCCGTCACGGCGTCGATCAGTGGCAGGCTCGTTTCAAGCCGAACCGTCTCAATGCCCAGAGTGCTGCAACCTTCATGTAGTTGCCGTTCGTGCCGCTCGAATCGCTCGATATATTTTCGACGCACTTGGGGCGCTTCGACCATATGCGCCGCCTCCCCCTCTGTACCCGAAAACCGCACCCATGATTGAAACGGGAAATTGATCTCGTCCTCATGAAGCAGCCGGACCAGAACCACCTCGTGGCGATCATGGACGAGCCGACCCAGACCATTCAGCAACTCGCTGGCGGGGAGGAGACAGTCGGAGATGACGATCACCAACGAGCGGCGGCCAAGTCGATCCGCAATGTGCCCCAGTGCTCGGCCGAGCACCGTAGCACCCCGCGGCACGGCGCGCTCGAGCAGATGGACCATCCTGGTGAGTTGATCGGACGCCGTCGACGGCGCCAGCCATGTGTTGGAATCAGAACCGGCGATCGCGAGCCCCGCGCTTTCGGAGTGCGCCAGCATCAGGTAGCCCAAGGCGGCGCTGAGGCGGGTAGCGTAGTCGAATTTGCGCGCCGGCGCGCCGTACGCCATCGAGCCGCTGGCATCGAGGAAAGTCGTTGCCCGCAGGTTCGTTTCCTCGTCATACTCCTTTACGAATACCCGATCACTTCTTGCCAGTAGTCGCCAATCGACGCGCCGCGGTTCGTCGCCGGGGACGTAGGCGCGGTGTTGACGAAACTCGATACTCGCGCCTTTGACCGGGCTCTTGTGTTGCCCGACCGCCGCTCCGTCCACGACGCGACGCCCGCTGAGCGACAGCCGACTCAGCTGCTCCACAAGTTGCGGGTCTAATAGCCGGCCAAGCACGTGCATAGTTCACTCAGAAAGATAGACCACCGTCGCCCACGCCACGCAGATCGCCGCCAGCGTCAGCGCCACGGCGCTGATGAGCGATCGGCGACGCCGATGTCGATCTTCAATCCCTGGAGCGACCACCACCGACTCGGTAATGGGCGCCCAGCCAAGTTTTTCCAGCGCCGCCAGATCAATCGCCGGGTCGTCATGCAGCAGCGGGCTGGGATCAATCAAGTGCACCGCACCGGCTTTATCGATGATAACATTCCCGGCAGAGATCGCCCCGTGGACCATACCCAACCGGTGGACGCTCGTGGTCACCCGCCAAAGCTCGTCCAGCACCGCAGGCTTCCCTTCAATCGGAACCTCATCCAGCTTCAACCCCTCGACGTAACGACTAACAATGACCATGCCCTCGGCGTGCTGCTCGACGCCGATCAATTGCGCGAATGCCGTTGACGGAAGCTCGCGCAGCCGCTCCAGCCGTTGCTTGACGCTTGGGTGAAGTTGTCCGCGC
Organism: Phycisphaerae bacterium; assembly: GCA_014379105.1. Lineage (GTDB taxonomy): Bacteria > Planctomycetota > Phycisphaerae > Tepidisphaerales > Tepidisphaeraceae > JACMML01. Next base: position 4,468 of record JACMML010000205.1, on the reverse strand, counting down.
CAGACGCAGTCGTCCGGCAGTCGCTTCAGCACGACACGCGCGCCGGCGGCGTCCACCGCCAGGGTTGTCATGCCCGGGCGCAAGACCTTCTCGGTGCGGTAGTTGGTTGACTCGGCCGGCGTCATCGTTGGCATTGTACCGCAGACTCGGACGCATTTGCCGCGTCGTACTCGACGTGCTAACCTTCGGTCACGTGCTCGCTCCGTATCGAGCCGGACTTCAGCGCCCGATCGGAACAAGGAGGTTCCCGTGCGTTTGCGCTCGCTTCTTTCGCAATTTGACCCGGCCATCGATCTGGCAGGCGTGCCTGATGTCGAGATCACCGGCCTGCACGACGATTCCCGCCGAATCGTCCGCGGCAATCTTTTTATCGCCCGGCCGGGCACCCACGCTGACGGCGCACAGTTTATAAGCGACGCTCAGCAACGCGGCGCGTCGGCGATTCTCACGCAAACCCTAAATCCATCGGTTTCACTGCCTCAGGTAGTAATCCCCGACATAGCATCCCGGGCGTCGCGCCTCGCGAATATATTCCACGGCGAACCGTCCGCCGAGATAAAAGTGATCGGCATCACCGGGACCAACGGCAAGACGACCACCGCTTACCTCGTACGGCATATTCTCGGGCACGTCCAGAAGCGCTGCGGGATGATCGGAACAGTGGAGATCGACGATGGGGCCAATCGCCACGAGGCGCAGCTCACAACGCCGGGCGCTGTAGACGTGGCCGAGCTATTGGGAACGATGCGGCGCAATCGCTGCGCGGCCTGTGCGATGGAGACCAGCAGCCACGCACTCGCCCAAAACCGCGTCAGCGGCGTGCGGTTCGCGGGCGCCGGATTTACCAACCTCACCGGCGACCATCTCGATTATCACAAGACGATGGACGCCTACGCCGCCGCCAAGGCAACGCTTTTCACGTCCCTCTCACCCGACGCGGTGGCGGTGGTCAATATCGATGATCCGCATTACGAAAAACTGATTGCCAGATGCGGATGTCGGATCGTGACGTTCGGGATACGGAATCGCGCTGACTACCATGCCGCCAGTTTCTCGGTCACCGCGCAAGGCTCGCGATATCAGCTCAACGCGCCAGACGGTTCGACCGAAATTGCGCTCCAGTTGGTTGGTCGGCACAATATCGAAAATTCGCTGTGCGCGATCGCCATCTGCTGCGAACTCTTTGGGTTGTCCGTTTCACAGGTCGCAGCTGCATTGCGGACGGCGCCCGGTGCGCCCGGTCGATTGCAACCGGTGCAGGCTGGCCAGGCGTTTGCGGTTCTGGTGGATTACGCCCACACGGACGACGCACTGCGAAATGTCCTCTCGGCGCTGCGCCCGCTCACCCGCGGCACGCTGCGACTCGTGTTCGGCTGCGGCGGCGACCGTGATCGCACCAAACGTCCGCGCATGGCGAAAGTGGCGGAGCAACTTGCCGATTGCGTCTACGTAACCAGCGATAATCCGCGTACCGAAGATCCACACGGGATCATCCAGGAAATCATGTCAGGCTTCTCGATCGAGAACACCAAATCGATCGTCATCGAACCCGACCGCCGCCGAGCGATCGAGCACGCGATCGGCGAATCCGAGCCCGGCGATGTGGTGCTGCTGGCCGGTAAGGGTCACGAGAATTACCAGATCGTCGGCGCGATAAAGCACCACTTTGACGATGTGGAAGAAGCCACGCGGGCGATCACCGCCGCGGCGAGGGCATAGATGCTGCCGCTCACGCTCCGCGAAGTCGCGGCTGCCATCGACGGCACGCTCGTTTGCGGCGCGCTCCAAGCCGTATCGGAGTCGACGCAGATCGGCCGCGTCTGCACCGATACCCGACAGATGCATCCTGACAGCCTGTTCATTGCACTCAAAGGTGAAACATTCGACGCGCATGATCATCTCGACGATGCCATCGCCGGCGGTGCCGTAGCGGCGATGGTGGACCACGGCGCGCCGTCGATCCCGCACGTCCGCGTTGCCAACACCCGCCTGGCCATGGGTCGACTGGCGAACCATGTGCGACGACGGTTCGGCGAGACCAAAGTCATCGCGGTCGCCGGCAGCAACGGCAAGACCGGGACCAAGCACCTGATCCATTCGGTGCTCGCCACGCGGCTGCGCGGCACGATGTCGCCAAAAAGCTTCAATAACGATGTCGGCGTTCCGCTGACGCTGTTCGATGTTGAACCGGGGCACGACTATGTCATTGTGGAAATCGGCACGAATCACCCCGGCGAAGTGCGCCATCTTTCGCTGATGTGCGAGCCGGATATCGCAATCATCACCAGCATCGGCGAGGAGCATCTGGAATTCTTCAAAGACCTCCACGGCGTCCGCCGCGAGAATGCCGACATCGCCGCGGGCGTCCGAGGGGGCGGCCGAATTTTCGTCATCGGAGATGATTCGCACCTCCGCACTCTGCTGCCCACCACGAGCACATTCGGATTTGATCCAACTAACGATCTGGTCGCACGCGATGTAAGAACAACGCTGGAAGGCACGAGTTTTGTCGCAGGTACGCCGTTTATGGTCCCGCAAATCGGCCGGCACAACGCTTCTAATGCGCTGGCGGCGATCGCGGTCGGGCGGGCGATGGGCCTTTCTGATGACGACATCCGCACCGGCCTCGCCAGCGCCACTGCGCCCGAGATGCGAATGCAAAAGCGGACGATCGGGCCGGTTACGATCATCAATGACGCCTATAACGCCAATCCCACCTCCGTGCGTGCCGCACTGACGACGCTCGCCGAGATCGATTGGCCCGGCCGCAAGATCGTGGTGCTCGGGGAGATGCGCGAACTCGGCGACACCGCGGCCGCTGCACACCATACAATTGCCGATCTCGCAAAATCGCTGTTGCTCGGTCAGCTGGTCTTTGTAGGAGATGCATTCGCTTTCACCGCATCAAATGTGCCGGACAGCTGGTATTCCCACGCCGACGCCGCCTGCGCCTTCGCGGACTGCATCCGGCCGGGTGATCTGATTCTGATCAAAGCATCGCGTTCGATCCGATTAGAGAAAGTAGAGGCCGCCATCGCGGCGCGGTTCGCATAATGCTTTATTGGCTCACCGAATATTTTCAGGCCCGCCTCGAGGCTTCGCCGTTTGGGTTCCTGCGCGTCTTTCACAAATTCATCACGTTCCAGGCGGTCGCGGCGGTGATTTTGTCATTCGTCACCGTCATGTTTGCCGGGCCGTGGATGATCAACTGGCTCCGCCGTCAGAAGATCGGCGACGTCGCCAACTTCGACGAAGCGAAGATGAACGAGCTGATGAAAAACAAATCGGGCACGCCCACAATGGGCGGCCTGCTGATCATCGGCGCGATCGTGTCGGTCGCGTTGTTGCTGGCAGACCTGACGAATTTCTACGTGACGATGGCGCTGATCACGCTGGTGTGGCTGGGAGCTGTTGGCGCGGTGGATGACTGGCTCAAGCTCACCGCCGCCCGCCGGCAGAAGGGCTCGCGGCAGGGACTGTCCGGCATCGAGAAGCTGCTGTTCCAGATCGGCCTGGCGGTCATTCTGTGCTACTTCACCTGGAACTATGGCCGCGAACTTGTGCCGGCGACTTCGCTGTACATTCCATTTTTCAAGTCGCCGGTGCTGGAGTTCAATGTTGTCACCTACACGATCTTCGGCGTATTGGTGATCGTGGGCGCGAGCAACGCAGTCAATCTCACCGACGGCCTCGACGGACTCGCCCCCGGCTGCATGACGCTGACGGCGTTCTCGTTCATCGTGCTGTCGCTCATTGTCGGGGACGAAGGACTCAGCAGCGCCCTTCTCTACCACCACCTCCCCGCAGCCGGACAGATGGCCGTGTTCTCGGGCGCTATTCTCGGGGCGTGCATGGGATTCCTCTGGTTCAATTGCAATCCCGCCCGCGTCTTCATGGGCGACACCGGCTCCCTGGCGCTGGGCGGGCTGATCGGCTACATCGCGATCGTCGTCCGCCAGGAGGTGATGCTTCTGATCATCGGCGGCATCTTCGCCGCCGAGGCGATCAGCGTGATCCTGCAGGTCAGCTATTTCAAATACACCCGCATCCGCTTCGGCCAAGGCCGCCGCATCTTCCTGATGAGCCCGCTGCACCATCATTTCCAGAAGAAGGGGTGGACCGAAACACAGGTGGTCGTCCGTTTCTGGATCATCAGTGCGATGCTGACTGCATTGGCGCTGGCGACGATAAAATTGCGGTGACGCCTAAGATTCCGGTGTAGTGCATCACTTTAGACCGAATAGCCGATCGACAACCGGTAACATCCTAATCGCAACATCGAACATCGAAACTATTCTTTCGACAAATGCTTCCGCGTCACCCGCCGCGAACAAGTCCAATAGTTCTTTCTTGGTAGGCGCAACAAAAATCATGGTGGGTCTATTCGTCACAGCCGGTTTTACAAAGTTCTGTATCTCTTCGGGTGAATAGACATCCTTGGCACCTTCCAGAAGAACCTCTCCAATTG
>JACMML010000204.1 GCA_014379105.1 Phycisphaerae bacterium | reverse complement strand
GCGACACTGCAGATCGGCAATGGCGGCTCGACCGGTACGCTCGGCACGGGCGCGGTCGCGATCGCCGCGGGAGGGAAGCTCAATTTCAACCGCAGTGATGCGATCACGATCGCCAATAATCTCACGGGTTCGGTCGGTACCGTGCGCATGACAGGCTCGGGTTCCACAACCCTGACCGGCACCAACACCGTCGGCAATGCCGAAGTGCTCAGCGGCACGCTCGTACTCGGCAGCGCCACCGCGCTCCCTGCTGGAGTCGCGATTGCCGTCCACGGCGGGATGCTCGATCTCCGCGGAAACTCCGGCACGATCAGCAGCCTCAGCGGCAACGCGCCCGGAGGCGCGGTGACCGATCAATCCGCGGGCGCGGGAACAACAACGCTGACAATCAACGGCTCGACCACCACGGATTTCTACGGCGGCATCAACAACGGCGCGACGCGCACACTCGCGCTCGCCAAGGCGGGCACCGGCACGATCAAACTGCGCGGCGCGAGCAATTTCTCCGGTGGAACGTCCATCACGCAGGGGTTTATCGACGCGTATCACAATCAGGCGCTGGGCACCGGCACGATCGTGATAAACCCCGGCGGGAGCAACGCTAGGCTGACGCTCGCCAGCGGCGTGACGCTGGCGAATCCGATCACCGTTACTACGTCCAACTCGGCTCCCGCGACCGGCACATTGCAATCATTGGACAACGCGACCGCGGCATTTTCCGGCGCGATCGCGATTAATGGCTCGGCAGCGAGCGGCGGACATTTTGCCGGACCGATGACATCCGGCCTGCTCACCTTCAGCGGCGCGATCACCGCGCCCGACGGCATCACGCTGGTGAGCCGACAGGGAAACATCGCGATGGGCGGTGGCGGAAGCTACACCGGCCTGGATGTGCGATCCGGCAAGCTCACCTTGTCTGCTAGCAACGGTGTCGCGCCCAATGCCGTGCTTGATCTGGCCGGAAATGGGGCAACCGGCACCGCGACCATATTCGATCTCGGCGGATTTAATCAGACGCTCAAAGGGTTGAAGAACGCGGTGAACAACACGTTCCTCGCGCAGGTGACGAACACCGGCGTCGCTGCATCCACGCTGTCACTCAATGTCGGCGCAGGAAACACGCAATCATTCGGCGGCAGCATCAGCGGTAATCTCAATCTGAGCGTCACTTCCGGTACGCAGGTGCTCACCAAGACCGGCGCCGGCGGAACGGCGAACGGGATTTACACTTACACCGGTTCGACCACCGTCTCCGGCGGGACGCTGCAACTTGAGCGAACGCACACCAATCACGCCGGCTATACCGTCAGCGGCGGTACTCTGCAGGTCAATGGCGCGATTTCGCCGACCGGCACCGCGGCACTATTGGTCGCAACCGGCGCCGGGGCGATCGTGATCGGCGCGATCGGGACTGTGAAGAGCAGCACCCTCAATGCCGTTGCCCCGATCACCAACAACGGCGTCCTCGCCACCACGCTGGGCGGATCGATCGGCGGTTTGAACGGAACGGGCTCTCTGACCGTCAGTGGCGGCACGCTGATCGCAACAACCGGCATTTTGCAAACCGGCTTGACGATCGGGACTGGTGCGGAATTAGAAATCGCCGCCAACGGACTCGCGGCCGGCGTCACCAAAATCAAGACGCTGGACATCGCAATGAGCGGCGCGGATTACACAGGCACGCTGCAACTGCACGATAATGACCTCATCATCGACTACACCGGAGTCGATTCGCCGTACGCCCAGACGCTGAGCATGGTCAAGAAAGGCCTGTTGATTCTTGGCGGAAACGGGCAGGGCATTGCCAGTAGCGAAGTGGACGCCCAGACTTTGTCGGGCACCATGCTTGCGGTGGTTGATAGCGGCGAGGTCAGCGGGCAAATCGACAGCCTCTCGGGCTTCGCCGGCATTCCCAATGACTCTGTGCTGGTCAAATATACCTGGCGCGGCGACACGAATTTGGATGGCGTCGTCAATGGTAGCGACTACGCGCTGGCGGACACAGGCTTCTCCGGCGGCACGTCCGGCGGATGGTTTTATGGTGACGTCAATTACGATGGCGCTGTTAATGGTAGCGACTACGCGTTGATCGATACCGGCTTCTCTTCGCAGAGCGGGCCATTGCCCGAGCCGGCGTCGCTGGGCGCTTTGGCGGTGAGCGCGTTGTGTCTGCTGAGGCGCGTGCGACGCGGGGAAATCGGCGATAAGCATCAAATGAATTTCGGGAAGATCGGATGAAACACCAGCACGTTCGACAAGGTAACCAGGCGCGTAGACGGCCGCACCAATCGCCGCATCGATTGTCCAGCCGCGCCATCGCCGGTGCGTCGCTGGTCGCTGTACTTGGGGCGACCGCACCGCGGGCGCATGCGATCATCTGGAATGGCCCGAATCATCCCGAGCGCGGCGTCACGTCCGTCAACGGACTCCTCGACATGCCCGGCCCATGGGCGAACGTCCACAACATCGTCAACTCCACCAACAACACACGCGGCACCGCGACCTATCTCGGCAACGGCTGGGTGATCACCGCCAGGCACGTCGTGCAGAATGGCGGCGATTACAACACGCTGGCACCGGCTGCGCAGATCAGCTTTTTCGGCTTCACCGGCACCCAGGTTGTCGCGGCCGCCGGCGGGGCGGAGATCGCGCTGGTGAAACTTAACGGCACGCCCAATCTTCCCGGCGTCTCGCAGCACCTGACCAACGGAGGATTCAGCGAAACCAATCGCATCGGCGCGATGGGCGGATACGGCTTGTGGGGACAGATCGAAGGCACGACCAGCAACGGCGTGACCTTTCACCGCGGGTACAACGTCGTCAATGCCAGCGGCGGCTTCGTCAACGCGACGCTGAACAGCCAGCCGCGCCTGCAGACGCTTGGGCTTTTACAAACCGGCGGCATGTCCGGCGACAGCGGCAGTCCGCTTTTCATCCTCACCGGCGCCGACAGCGCCGTATCCGACTGGGCGCAGTATTCGCTGGCCGGTGTTCTGGCGACTTCGCAGGGTAATTACTGGGGCTCCAACAGCTCCTACTCGCGCGCCAGCAGCTTTACGTTGTTCATCACCAGCACCGTCTATACCGGCAAGACGTTCCAATGGGCGCGCGGCATTTCCGGTACTTTTTCGTGGAACAATTCCACCCTCAATGGCGATGTCACCAACGGCAACAACTGGAACAACGCCAACTCGCCTAACTTCCCTCTCGCCGCCGGCGATATCGCGAATCTCGGCAACGCCTCGATCGGCAATAATGTCCAGACGATCAATCTCGACCAGAACCTCACGATCGGCGCATTGACGATCGGCAACACCAGCGGTTTATCCGGCACACAGACGCTCGGCGCCGGCGGCGGATTCTCGATGACGTTCGACAACACCGGCACCGCGGCGGCGATCGTGCATAATGTCACCGGCCAGGCGGATGTCATTTCCGCCCCGATCGTCATCGCCGGGCAAGGCTCGCTGAACCTCACCAATGCGTCGGTGAACCCGTTCACGCTCTCGGGCACCATCAAGTCCGGCTTGTCCACGGGGGCTCAGACGCTGGTGCACACCAGCGGCAATACGACGATCAGCGGCGCGATCACCGACGGCGCGCTCGGCGGGAAGATGGGTGTCACCGTGACCGGCGGCGTGCTCACGCTCAGCGGTGCGAACAATTACAACCACGCGACGCACGTCACCAATGGCACGTTGATATTTTCCGGCACAACCAACAATGTGTCGGCCGTCGATTCGGTCGGCTCGGCGGCGGGCGCTAACGGCGTGCTGGTGATACCGACCGGCGCGACGTTCGGCGCTAACGGCGGCGCCGATCAGTTCATTTCCGGCATCGTGATCGGCGGCAATTCCACCGGCGCGGGCACGGTGAAGCTAAGCCCTGGCGGGACGATGAATGTCGCACGGCAGATGGCGCTGGGCTCGGGCACCGGCGGCTATGCGGCGTATTCGCAGACCGGCGGCACCGCGACGGTCGGCAGCTTCCTCGCTGTTGGATTCAATAACGATCGCAGCGTACTGAATGTCGGCGGCGGATCGCTCACGGTCGGCACCAATCTGATCACCATCGCCGCCGGCGGAACCGGCGCGATCGGCGTCGCGAATATCAGCGGCGGCACCGTCACCTCCACCGCCACCACCGGCTACGCGCCGACGATCGGCGGCATCTTTGTCGGCGAGAACGGATCAGGGACGCTCAATGTCTCAGGCACCGCGTTGATGACGCTCTCCGGATGGGGCCTGCGCGTAGCGCCCAACGCTGGCGCGACCGGTACCGTCAATCTGCTCGGCGGAACCGTCACGACGACTTCCGTCTCCAAAGGCGCCGGCAGCGGAATCGTCAACTTCAATGGCGGAACCCTCAAAGCCAAGGCCGCCAGCGCGAACTTCATCAGCGGGCTGAACAGCGCCTACGTCCACAGTGGCGGCGCGACGATCGACGACGGCGGATTTGCGGTCACCATCGCCCAGCCACTCATCGCGCCGACCGGCAACGGCGTCAGCAGCGCCGGGCTCACCTTCGCCGGCGGCGGATTTATCGATACGCCGATCGTCCAGATCACCGGCAATGGAACCGGCGCGTCGGCGATCGCGAATGTGGATGCGGGTGGAAATCTCACCGGCATCACGATTACCAATCCCGGCATCGGGTATACATCGCCGCCAACGTTCGCGCTCCTCGGCGGCGGCAACGGCAACACCGGCGCGATCGGTGGATCGGCGACCCTCGTCCCCAACACCGGCGGCGGGCTGACCAAGCAAGGCGCGGGCACGCTTACGCTCACCGGACTCAACACATATAGCGGCGCGACGAACGTGCTGGCCGGTAAACTGGTGACGACCAACGCGATCAAGAACGGCGCGGCGCTCTCCCTCTCAGGCAACGCCGTCCTCGAGATTCCCGTCAACGGTGCGGCCGGCGGCGTGACATCGGTCGGCGCGATCACGATCCCCGCAAATGGCGCGAACTATGCCGGCAAGATCGAGCTGAACGACAATGACCTGGTCGTAAACTACGGCGCAGGCACTTCGACCTACGCTGGCATTCTCGCGATGATCCGGAGCGGCCTTCCTTTGCTGGGCACTGCCGGCGCTGATGGAACGGGGATCACGTCGGTTCGCGTTCAGAACCAGACTCTTTCGGGGACAATGCTCGGCGTGGTCGATGGCGCCTTAATCGGCGGTGCCGTGACCAGCCTGTCGGGCTTCACAGTGCCCGCGCCGACGACGTCCGTCCTGGTCAAATACACTTGGCGCGGTGACGCAAACCTCGACGGCATCGTCAACGGAAGCGACTACGCGCTGGCTGACACGGGTTTCAGCGGCGGTGGAGCGGGTTGGTTCTACGGCGACGTCAACTATGACGGCTCGGTCAATGGCAGCGACTACGCGTTGATCGATACCGGGTTCTCATCCCAGCCCGGTCCGGTGCCTGAGCCGGGGATGATGGGTCTACTTGGAATTAGCGCGCTGACGTTGCTTCGGCGTCGGAAGAGGGCTTGATCCGCGGGCCGCGAGCGGACCGGCTAAACTTGGTCGATTAAACGCACGCGATCGAATGAAGCGGGGTGTTTCTTTGCGCGCCTCAGCGCCTACTTGTTGATCTTGATCCTCTTGTCTTTCGACAGGTCGATGACCTGGTCCTTATAACGCACGACCGGCGTGGTGCCGAGGGTTGAATCGATCTGGCAGCTTGTCAGTTCGCCGTCTTTCCATTCCAGCGCGACTTCATACCCGCCTCGGGCGCGCAGGCCGGCGATTTTGCCGGTTTTCCATGCGGTGGGAAGGGCGGGCAGGAGGTCGATGGCGTCGGTGTGACTTTGCACGAAGAGTTCGGGAAACGCCGAATACTTTGGCGGCGTCTGGCCTACGACGCGATTGCCGATCTGCATCGAATCGCCGGATGCAAGTGCTTTATCTCCTTCGTGCAGCCGGGCCCACATGGCGCCTTTGTCGGGGTGGTATCCGCCGCGGGCGCGGTTCTCCAGCGCGAGCTTGGTGGCGGCGAAGAGGGCGGTATCGCGCTTGGTGATTTGGCTGAGCGGCCAGACCGTCAGGATGTGGGAGGCGTGGCGGTGCGGCGTAAATCGCTTACGCGGGTCGGCCGGCTCGCGGGAATAGTCCGCGTCCCACTCCTGCAACTCGCCGTTGGCGCCGATCCGATACGGCGCCATCTTGGGAATGGTGGCGACAAGCTTGGCGCGGAAGTCGGCGTCGATGTTCAGCGTCTTGGACGCCTCGATCGTCTGCTCGAACAATTCCTTGATCAGTGCCGTATCCTGCGTCGCGCCGACGGTGACTGCGTATGCGGTGCCGCCGGGCGTGAGCCCGAAACGATTCTCCGCCGACGTGGACGGCGAGGTCACCAGATAGCCGTCCTTGTGCTGGACCATGTAGTCCAGCGCGAACTCGCACGCGCCTTTCATCAGCGGGTACGCGCGATCGCGCAGGAACTTTTTATCGCCGCTGAACGCGTAGTGATCGTAAAGATTTTCGCACAGCCATATCCCGCCCATCGGCCAGATCGCCCATTCATTGTTGCCGCTGGTGAGCGTGGTGGTGGCCCAGATGTCAGAGCATTGCGCCGCGAGCCAGCCTTTGAAGCCCCAGTCGATCTCCGCGCTTTTCTTCCCGTTGGCGGCCAGTTCGTCCATCCAGTTCCACAGCGATTCGCCGCACTCGGGGAGATTGGCGGTCTCGATCAGGCTGTAATATTTCTGGACGTTTTCGTTCAGCCAGTGCGCGCTTTGGCTGCTAGGCTTCCACCGGCTGTTCCACATGCCCTGCTGGTTGTGCGGGCGATTGCCGTGGCGCGATGTGACGATCATGTTGAACCGCGCGTACTGAAAACCAAGCACCTGTGCGTTGGGCTGCTCGCCATTGATCTCCGCAGACACACGGCGAAACAGCGCGTGGTAATCCTTCAGGTGCGCCGCAACCAGTTGTTCGTAACTCTTGGTCGTCGCGGCGGCGATCGTTTTCTTCACCAGCGGCGTCGGATCGACGCCTTGCGTGCCCGGTTCTTTATCAAAGCCGTTGTAGCTCGTCGCATTCGCGATGATAAATGTCGCGCTATCAGCGCCGGCTACTACCAGCGCGCCGTCCTTGGCCGACACCGTGCCGGATTGCGGGATGATCTTCATCCGGCATTCGGCGGTCATCCCTTTCTTATCGTCCCAGCCGTCGTTGGCGGGGGCCTTGAGCTTCATGATGATCGCATCCGAACCGTCGGTCGCGACCGACGCGCCGTGTCCCAGCATTTCAGGCGGAAAATCGAGCTTCGCGGTGAAATTGATCTTGCCGGGTTTGCTGCCGCTGATTTTCAACACGATCACGTCGTCCGGATGGGTCGCAAACGCTTCGCGCGTGTAGGTGACGTCACCGATCGTGTATTTGACGATCGAGGTGGCGCGATCGATATCGAGCACGCGGCTGTAATCGGTCGCGGCGTCGCCGTGATCAAAAGCGACCGATAGCGTGCCCAACGGCAGGAAGGTCGCGATCTCGTTCGTGCCCCACATGCCCTTGGCGGTGTTCTCGGCAGCGGGGATGTCGCCGGCAGCGAGCACCTTGCGCGTCTCTTCCATCGCCGCACGGCGCTTCGGGTCCGGCGGCATTTTGTCCGGTCCGCCGGACCAGAACCATTTATCGTTCAACGGCATTATCTCGGTCGCGACGCCGCCTTTGATCTTCGCGCCGATATGCCCGTTGCCGATCGGCGTGCCGTTGAGGCTTGCGTTGTCGGCCTCGGGTCTGTCCCAGGACATCTTCAGCGCGTCCCAGTTGCCATCCTTGAGTGACGATTTGGACACCGGAATCTCCTGCGCGGCGCGGGTCGATGAACACGACATGGATAGGGTCGAAGCGGCAAACGCGACGAGCGTGATTCTGCCAAAGTGCGCGACGAATTTCGGTATAGCCATGCTGATGTGTCCGGATAAAGTTTCAGACCTGCCCCGGTCCGCTTGGCCGGGTGAAGTATCGTAACCTATACCGCGCGGGCGGGAAGACGTTGCAGCGCGTGCTTTGCAGCCACTACGTCGAACCAGTGCGATGGATGATTCTTCGCGCTAGCCGCCAGCCGGGCTTCGTAGTATTTATGGTTATGCAGTCTATCCAAATCGAGCCGCTCAAGACTCCCTTTGACATGGACTTCGCGCCGCCTGGCTCAAAGAGCCTGACGAATCGTGCGATGGTGCTGGCGGCGCTGTCCGAAGGCACGTGCACACTCAGCGGCGCGCTGCTGGCGGACGACACGCGGGTGATGATCGAGGGGCTCCGAAAGCTCGGGTTCTCGGTGATCGTGGATGAATCGGCGAGCAGCATCACCATCACCGGACAAAACGGGCGGATCATTCCATCCGGCGCGGAATTAAGTTGCGGGAATTCCGGCACGACTATTCGGTTCCTCACCGCGCTGTGTTGCCTGGGGCGCGGCGAGTTCGTGCTCGATGGCGTGCCGCGCATGCGGCAACGGCCGATCGGGCCGCTGGTGACGATGCTCCGCAATATGGGCGCGCGGATCGAGCACCTCGGCGACGACGGATTTCCACCCGTCCGCGTGCTGGCCGACAGGTTCGCCGGGGGGATTGTGCGCTATGGCAGCGAGACATCATCACAATTCCTCACCGCCGTGCTGCAGATCGCGCCGTTTGCGCGCAACGAGGTGATCATCGACTTGGTCGGCCGCCAGACGAGCTGGCCGTACGTGGCGATGACGATGCAGTTGATGGACCGGTTTCATCACATCTGCGAACTGGAGCGCGATCCGAGCACCGCCGAGCCGATTCGGATCGTCGTGCCGCGGGGCACTTATCGCTGCGATCATTTCGCGGTGGAGCCGGATGCGTCCAATGCAACCTACTCACTTGCGCTGGCGGCGCTGCATCCGGGCGCGAAGGTGACGATCACCGGCCTCGGTAAGCGTTCACTGCAAGGCGATGTGGACTTCGCCAACGTGCTCCAGCAGATGGGCGCACGGCTGACGATGGGGCCGGAGTTCATCACGATCACCGGCCCGGCGCAGCTGGAGGGGATTGATGTCGATCTTTCCGGCATGCCCGATACCGCCCAGACGCTGGCGGTGGTGGCGGTGTTCGCGGACGGGCCGACGACGATCCGGGGATTACATACATTGCGAGTGAAAGAAACCGACCGCCTGGCCGCGCTGGAAGCGGAATTGACGAAGCTGGGCGCGGAGATCCAGATCGAGGACGATGCGTTGACGATCCACCCCCCCGAGAAGCTAAAACCCGCCGCCATCAACACCTACGACGACCACCGCATGGCCATGAGCTTCGCGCTGGCCGGGACAAAGTCGTCCGGCATCCGCATCAACGACCCCGATTGCGTAAACAAAACCTACCCCACGTATTTCAACGACCTCCGCCGCTTCGGCGTGGATTGGGGCTGAAGAAATACGTGGAACCGCAGATGAACGCAGATTCACGCAGATAATGCATTTCATTTCCTGCATTTAGTTTTAATTGTCTTATCTGCGTCCATCTGCGTTCATCTGCGGTTCCAACTCTTTAGACCCAACAGCGTCCGAGAATGTCTATCACGACAGCTATTTTGCCACACCGGAAATTCGTGGTTAGCACATGATTTGCCATGTGTTAAGGTTAGAGCGATTCGAGCGGTCGAGGGACCACATGACTGATGCCATTGACGCGGTAAACGTGCTGTTCGCCAATATGGACCCCAGCCAGCGCTACAAGGCCGTGCTGCTGTTCGGCGCGCCCGGGTCGGGTAAGGGGACGCAGGGGAAAATCCTCGGCTCGGTGCCCGGATTTTATCACAGCTCCACCGGCGACATCTTCCGCTCCCTCGATCTCCAATCCGAGGCCGGCCGGCTCTTCTGGGAGTATGCCGGCAAAGGTCAACTCGTGCCGGACGACATCGTCATCCGCGTGTGGAAGCAGTTCATCAAGGGCATGGAACTGACCAACAACTTTTTCCCCGAAACACAAATCCTCGTCCTCGACGGCCTGCCGCGCAACGTGCAACAGGCGCGGCTGCTCGAAGACACCATCGACGTGTGGAAGGTGATCCACCTCAAGGCCGACATGAAGAAAATGGTCGAGCGCCTGCGCCGACGTGCCCTGCGCGAGAATCGCTTCGATGACGCCAACGACGCGGTCATCCAGCGCCGGCTCGAAGTCTACGAACGCGAAACCCGCCCGATCCTGGAATTTTATTCGCCGGAAAAAATCGTCAGCATCGACGCGATGAAGTCGCAGATCCGCGTGCTGACGGAGATTTTAGATATCCTTACGCCGCTGAAGGACAAGATCGATCAATCGTCGGTGGCGTAAGTTCGTATCGATCTACTGCCATAAAAAATAAGGCCGGACATCGATGGATGTCCGGCCTGTTGCGTCTTCGCTCCAGAGCTTGTTTCACGCCCGCGACTGATACTGCCCCGACTCCACATTAATCCGGATTACCTCGCCGATCTCTATGAACGACGGCACCTTCACGCTCAGGCCGGTCTCGGTGATGGCGTCTTTTTGCTGGTTGGTCGCGGTCGCGCCCTTGATGGCGGGGGGGGTGTCTGTCACCTTCAGGTCGATCGTCTTGGGCAGGTCGTAGCTGACGAGCTTGCCATCGTGGTACAGCGCCTCGATCTGGGTGTTTTCTTTCAGATACTTGGCATCGCTGCCGAACACGTCGGCGGGGATGGGGGTTTGCTCGTATGTTTCCAGGTCCATCAGCCAGAGGCCTTCATTGTCGGTGTAGATGTATTCCACCTTGCGGCGATCGAGGTTGACGACGTCGATATCGTCGGTCGCGCCCACGCGCTTGTCCTGAATGGTGCCTTTTTGCACATCGCGGAGCTTGAATTGCACCTTGGCGCGCAGGTTGCCGGGCGTGTTATGGTCGGCGT
This sequence comes from Phycisphaerae bacterium, assembly GCA_014379105.1. GTDB lineage: Bacteria > Planctomycetota > Phycisphaerae > Tepidisphaerales > Tepidisphaeraceae > JACMML01. The sequence continues at coordinate 20,935 of JACMML010000204.1, read as the reverse complement.
TGGTGACGACAAACAGCTTGCCGTCCATCATCACGGCCTGGCCTTTACGGATATCACTTGCTCGCATCGCTTTTTCTCCGAAGAATAGGGGGTAGGACAGTACCCCGGACGTCCTGTGGCGTCAATCGGCACCCCCGCGGGCGGGGGATGCGGCTATCATGCAGTTGCCGATGCGTTTATTCGCTACATGCGGCGTGGTTGGAGTTCAATAGACGGAGTTGTGCGTTGTCACGGATGGCGGTCCTCATCTGCGCGGTCGCGGGTTTGCTGGCAGGGTGCCGCAGCGCGCCGCGGTCGATGCCGGCGACCACCGCGCCGACAGCGCCGCCGGTCGAGGTGATGCGCCGCCCGGCGATCGATCTGACACGCGGCGGCGCGGGGTTCCCGCTGGATCTCACTTTGCCCCCAAAATCGCTCGATGAACTCACAACTGGCCTGGAGCGCGCCTATGCGGCACGACTTGAGGGCACGCAGAATATCCGCATCACCGCCGACGGCGATTCGGTGACCGATCTGCGGTCGCTGGAAATTGATCTGACCAACAGCTCCGTGCGTCCGAATTACACGCCGTTATCGCAGGTTGAGAATGCGAAATACGCACAATTCATGCACGTCAAGAAACTGCGATATGTCGCCGACCCGCTGAAATATCAGAATTACGCCGCCAGCATGGTTCTGGAAGCAAACGATGCCGACCTGGCGTTAACCGCCAGCGATGATAAAAAGCTCGCGCTCGCGCTGACCAACTGCTCCACCGGATCGGCCAGGCTCACCATCGATTTGCGCGACCTGGAAAGCGGCCTTGCCGCCGGCTCGCGGCTGCGCAGCACAATGGCGTTCGGCATCGATTCAATCGGCCTGCAGCTGCGCAGTTCCACGAAACAAACACTCGAAGCCGTGCTGACAATCAACGCGCGCGTGCTGATGCTGCCGGCCCGGTTTCGGCTCACCGGACGCGCGGATATCGACGATCAGTTCCGTGTCCACTTCACCAATCTCAACGCCGAAGGAGACGATCCCGCCGGCGCGATGGTGGCCGCGGTGGTGCAGGGGAAGCTTGATAAATTGAACAACCGCGCCGCGCCGCTGCTCAAACTCCCCGGCGATCGGATCCACATCGATGATCTGCAATTCATGCTCGACAGCAACCTGCGCATCAACATCCAATTCTCCGGCCAGAAGTGATGAGCGAGTTCTTCTCGAATTCACCCGCCGCGAATCCACCCACCGCGAATCCACCCGTGATGAAATCGCCGGTATCGAATCCTCCACGTACCGCACGCTGGATCGAATTAGTTCTCCTGCTGGTGCTCCCGCCGCTGTTGTGGATCGCTAGTCCTTATAAACCGCCGCTGCCTGTCGTTCTGCTGATGGGCGGGGCGTACGCGCTGTGGCGCCTGCTGGCGGATCCGACATTCGATCGCCGGCAGTTGTGGAACGCGCGGGCGCTGCGGTCCGAACTGCCGACGATTCTGCTCCTGGTGATCGTCGCAGCGCTGTTGTCGGCCGCGCTGTTGTGGATGACGATGCCGCAGCAGATGTTCATCCTGCTGCGGACACGCCCGTGGCTATTATTGCTGATCGTCATCGGATATCCGCTGGTAAGCGTCTATCCGCAGGAGCTGGTTTATCGCGCATATTTCTTCCACCGCTTCAAGCCGCTGTTTCCCAAGCCGTGGATGCTGATTGTCATCAGCGCGGTGTTATTCGCGTACGGTCACATCATTTTCTGGAGCTGGATCCCGGTGGCCGCGACGCTCATCGGCGGACTGCTGTTCGGCTGGCGCTATCACCGGAGCCGATCGCTGGCTGCGGTTTCCATCGAGCACGCGCTCTACGGCCAACTCATTTTTACGATCGGCTTCGGACAATACTTTTACGTCGGCACGGCGAAAATGATGAACGCGGTAGCCGGGAATTGATCGTGCGCCGCTGGCCGTTAACTTAAGATTTTCCCGCAGCGCCGGACCGGTCGAGGCTGTGCTTATGAAGCGATATTTTACACTTTGGATAATTGCGACCCTTTTCCACGCCGCCGGATGCACCGCCCCGGTGCGATCTGACGCACTGCCGCCGGCCATGGCGCCGATCGCGATCGATGTCACCACCTTCGGCGCCATCGGCGACGGCGTCACCGTCAATACCGTCAGCATCCAGCAGGCGATCGATGCATGCACCGCGCAAGGCGGCGGCGTGGTCAGCGTGCCGGCCGGGAAGTTTGTGACCGGGACGATCCAGCTTAAAGACAACGTCAGACTCCGGCTCGAACCGCAGGCCGTCCTGCTCGGCAGCACCAACGTGCACGACTACCGCAATGTCGATCCATTCAAGGACGGCCTCGGTGCGGACATGGGTTCTGCGCTCGTGGTTGCGGTAGACGCGACAAACGTCGGCATCGAAGGCGCCGGCGCCATCGACGGCCAAGGCAAAGCCGTCGCGGCGGCGCAGAAGCCCTACAAGATTCGCCCGTTCCTGGTCCGCTGGGTGCGCTGCACCAATGGGGAAGTGAAAGACGTGACGTTACTGAATTCCGGCGCATGGGGACTGCACATGTTTCAGTGCAGCGATGTCAGCGTCAGCGGGGTGACGATCCGCAGTCGTGGATTGGCGAACAATGACGGGATCGATATCGATTCCTGTCAGAAAGTCTGCATAACCGGCTGCGATATCGACACCGGCGATGACGCCATCTGCCTCAAAGCCACCAGCACAATGGCCTGCAGCGATATCGTCGTGCGCGATTGCGTACTCAAGACTTCGTGCAACGCGATCAAGCTGGGGACCGAATCGATCGGCGACTTCGAGCGCGTCCGTGTGAGCAATTGCCAGATCCGCGACACCGGCATGGCCGGCATCGCGCTGTATTCGGTGGACGGCGCGCACCTGCGCGACGTGCAGATCAGTGTGATCGACATGGACGGCATCACCGTGCCCATAAGCATCCGGCTGGGCGCGCGGCTGAAGACCTTCCGCGAAGGGGATCGGCCTAAGCCGCCGGGCACGCTCGGGGATGTGACGATCAGCAACGTCCGCGCGAAGCGGGCAAAGCAGATCGGCATGTTGATCAACGGCATTCCGGATCACCGGATTCAGGCGCTGACGCTGGAGAACATTGAAATCGAACTTCCCGGCGGCGGCCGCGCCGAGGATGCGAAGGTGGAACTGGCGGAGAACGTCGCGAAGTACCCGGAGATGCTGATGTTCGGCCGCGTGATGCCGGCGTACGGGATGTACGTGCGGCACGTGGACGGCATCACATTTAACAACGTGAAGACCACAGTCCTCAAGCCCGATCCGCGCCCCGCGGCGGTATTGATCGATGTTCATAGGATGGCGCCGGCTGATTTTACTCCCTAGCTGATTTTCAATGTCTGCTTCAAGATACATCAACAAAACCCGTCATAAATTTTTCTATTGAATGTTAGGCAAATGTTTGTAATTATGCGATCCCTCTCGGAGAGTTCGCATGAACTGGTTATTTACGGACATGAACGCGTATTTCGCTTCTGTGGAACAGCACGACCGGACAGACTTGCAAGGCAGACCAATTGGGGTGATCCCCGTCGAATCCGAAGGCACCTGCGTGATTGCGGCCAGTTATGACGCCAAGCGATTTGGCGTGAAAGTGGGCACGCGCGTGAGCGATGCGCGGCAGATGTGCCGCGGAATAATTCTCGTCAGGGCTCGGCCGCAACGATATGTCGAGGTGCATCACGCGATTCTTCGGAGCATTGAGCGATGCGCACCGGTTCACAAAGTCTATTCAATCGATGAGTGGTCTATTCGTCTGATTGGACGTGAACAAGAGCCCGAGCAGGCCGCAGCGCTGGCGCGAATGATCAAACGTCAATTGCTGAAGGATTTTAGCCCGTATCTGACCTGCTCCATCGGTATCGCGCCGACGCGGCTGCTGGCGAAGATCGCCAGCGACTTTGAGAAGCCGGACGGGCTGACCATTTTGCCGATCAGCGCACTGCCGGATCAGCTCGAGTCATGGTCTCTTAAAGACTTAGCCGGAATCGGCGGCGGCATTTGCGCGCGGCTCAATCAGCACGGTATTCACACGATTCGCGATTTGTGGGCCATCAGCAAGCAGCAGGCGATGCAGATATGGGGATCGATTACAGGCGCTGACTGGTGGGCGGGTTTTCATGGAATCGACGAACCGGAAATACAGACACGCCGTCATTCGATGAGCCACGCGAATGTGCTTGCGCTGGCCTTTCGCAATGACCGGAGCGCGTACGGAATTCTCGTGCGTCTGATTTGCCGCCTGGGAGCTCGACTGCGGCACGACGGGTATTACGCGCAAGGCCTGAGCGTGCACGTGAAAGACGTGCGCGGCGGATATTTCGCCGACTCCAGTTTGCTTCCTTTTGTGCACGATACGCCGACGCTTTTGAGCCAATTTCATAAGCTCTGGCAGCGTCGCGGCACGGGCCACTTTGCGCCGCTGAAAGTTGGCGCGGATGTGACCGGTCTTGTGCCGGTCAATCAGGTTGAAGACTCACTTTTTGATGAAATTGAAAAGCCGCGACGAATCTCCCATGCCATCGACACGATCAACCGGCGCTGGGGGAAAAGCGCAATCTACTTTGGTCCGATGCATGATTTCCGCCATCACATGGATGACAAGATCGCTTTCGGAAGAATTCCATCTCTACCGGAATGAGGATGAAAAAAGCCCGGGTAAAAACCGGGCTTCAAATCAGTTGATTGGTATGTCGGCGACAACTTCAGACGGCACTTCACACGTTGATCGCAGTGATCTTCACTTCGGTGAAGTGTTGACGATGGCCCTTCTTCTTATGGTAGCCCTTGCGGCGGGCGTACTTCACGGTCACGAGCTTCTTGCCGCTGACTTCGCCGAGCACTTCGGCTTCGACCTTGGCACCCGCTACGACCGGCTCGCCGATGGTGGCGTCGCCGTCGCCGCCGACCAGGAGTACGCGATCGAAGGTGATCGTCTTGACGTTCTCGTCAAACGGGGTGTCCAGGCGGATCTTGTCGCCGGCGGTGACTTTGTATTGCTTGCTGTTGTGGTCGATGATTGCGTACATTCTGGCTCCAAAATCGAAAGACGGACCAGTATGGCGGTGAGCCGGCGATTGTCAAGTAATCGAACGTCGCCGCAAATGCCGTTTTTCGTTGCGTAGCGGCGATTGGCGGGTACTTTGAGTGACGTTGGGCTCATTTCTACTCTCGCGGAAGGATCTGAGATGCGGGTACATCAAACGGCCATATTACGCCTGGGGATCATCTTTTTGCTCGCGTCGGCAGCGCCATTGCCCGCAGCCGAGCTTGATGCGGGGCAGAAGGCATTGCTTGCCGATGCAGTCAAGCATCTGACCCAAGGCGAAGCCAATTTGAAGGTCGCCCACGACGGCGCAGGACCGGCCCCGGTCGCGGCGTCCAAGGCGCGCCTGGCGTTGTCGCGGATGGGTTCGGTGAAAGGCTCCATCGCCAACGCCGCCGCCCGGCTGGAGAAGCTTCCGACTGATTCGGCAGAGGTGAAGACCGCCCAGGCGCGTCTGGAAGCGCTGCGGCAATCGGTGCAGAGTTTCGAAGACTCATTGATGGAGAAACCGGCCGCGCCCGGCGCTGCGGCCGCGGGGTCGAACAAGCCCGATGCGACGACTCCGCCGTCGCCCAACGCGCCACCGCAGCCTGCCAATCCTCCAGCCGCACCCGCCGGCGGGGCGAAGCTGGATTACCGTCAGGTCGAATCCCTGAAGAACGCGCAGTTCCATACCAGCGCCGTCGTCGGCCAAGCCACCGCCGTCGCAGAGGTCGCGGAAAAAATCAGCAAGGCGGATGACGCCAACCAAATCGATTTCCGCCTGATGAGCCAGGCCATCGGTTCGATCACCGACGGGCGCAGCAAGGCTAAGAATGCCGCGACTCACCTGGCGAATGTCCCCGCCGCCGGCGCTGGGGTCGCAGAGGTCGCAGATGCGTTAGCACAGGCGAACAAGAGCATCGACGCCTCGGAAAAAATCATCGCACCCGCCCACGCCAAACTCGCGGCGTTGCTCGATCCGAAGAACAACGCCGCCTTCGACGCCGACCTCAAGCGACTCCAGTCGCTGGCGGCGATGTACGCGAATCCCGATCTGTTGCAGCGCGATCGCGCGCAGGCCGCGGGCGCGGTTGGGGAGATTTCGCAGGCGACCAAAGAACATGATCGCATCGTCAAGCAGTACGCGTTGCTGCTGCATCAGAAGACCGATCAAGGCGTGCTGCTGGACCGGGTAAGCAGAAACTTCAGTGACAAGACCGCCAAGTTCACCGCCGCCGCCGATGAGCAGAAGAAATCATTGCCCGCCGAGATCGACGCCGATCTCGCGGCGGCCGTAAAGATGGCGGACGAAGCGGTCGCCGAGAAGAAGCCCGCGTTTTTTGGCGGCGGTATTTCTGACCGGATGAATTATGCCGCGGAAAAAATTGTGCTATTGCAGGCGCTGGATGCAACCTCCGCGAAGACCGCATCTGACAAACTCGCAACGACTCGCAAATTGATGACCGAGCGGCAGAATTCCCTGCGCGAAGGGATCATCGCCCAGAACCCGCTTCCGCCGAACCGGTACCAGGGCGCGGATCGGCCATCACTCGAGCAGATCGCGATCGATGCGTGGAAAAAGCAGCAGCCTGATGCGCAGGTTCTGATGGTGCGCATTCCGTCCGAAGCCTGGAAGCGCGATACGAGATGGCGATATCAGAACGAATGGTACCTGATCGATCAGTCCACTTTGCAGGCGCAATTGCTCGTCAAAGAGGACGGGAAGCTTGCTGTCATTCGCCCGATCAACCTGTGGAAAAAGCACCTCGAAAACGACACGATCTCCGCCGGGCCGATGGACGCCAAAGCCGATGAACTGCCGCCGGACCGATACCTGCTGCTTGATAAAGTGAAGTGATCAAACGCGAAAAACCTGCACAAGCTTGACACGGCCGATCGCTCTATAATATAAAGTTATTCACGTATGAACGTCCACGACGCGCTCTCGCAGATCGCCGATATCCGCCAGCAGGTGGCGCGGGCGCAGACGTTCCGCGGGTATCGGCCGATGACGACCGCATTCACCGGCGTGATGGCGATCGCGACCGCAATCGTGCAGTCGCGCATCATGCCCAACCCCACGCCCGTCTGGACCGGCGCGGGGCAAGACCCGTTCCGGGTCGATCATTATCTCTATCTATGGTTCGTCGCGGCGGTGCTTTCGCTGGCGGTGGTGGGGTGGGAGATGTGGGTGCGCGTGCGGCGGTCGGGCTCCGACCTGCAGCGCGATATCACGCTCGCGGCGGTGGAGCAGTTCGTACCGTCGCTGATGGCCGGGGTGCTGGTGACGATTGTCATCACGCAGTTCGCGCTGGAGAGCATCTGGATCATCCCGTCGCTTTGGATGATTCTTTTCTCGATGGGCGTCTATTCGTCGCGCCGCGTATTGCCGCGCTATGCCGGTGTGATTGCCGGGTATTACCTGCTCGCGGGGTTGATGGTGATGGCGTTGCACAAGGACGCCGGGATGCACGCCTGGACAATGGGCGCCGTGTTTGGTGTTGGCCAATTCCTGGCCGCGGCATGGTTGTGGTTTGTGGAGAGACGTACATGAAGCCCGCTGATAAACAGAACGACAAAGCAAACAGTGAAAAGAATGACGGACGCTACGCGTACCTCGGCCTGGAGCGCGTATTCCACGAGCGCTCGCGACTGGGCATTCTCTCATCGCTGGCCGGCCATCCGGACGGATTGCTGTTCAACGATCTGAAGGCGCTGGTCGCGCTCACCGACGGCAATCTGTCTCGGCAGATTCAGGTATTGCAGGAAGAAGGCCTGCTGACCGTGGAAAAGAGCTTCGTCAATAATCGCCCGCAAACCCGCTGCCTGATGTCGGCCGAGGGGAAAAAGCGGTTCTGGGAATACATCAACGAGCTTGAGCGCGTCGTGCATGATGCCGCCCGCGCGGACAAGCAATCGCCGCAGCGGGCGCGTCCGTCGACCGCGTGAGCGCATCTTTAGGACTTTTTGAAACGCAGTGAACCGCCAGCGAAGGGAATCAATATGATCAGCGCTTTCCGTCATCTCGATCGCATCCTCCGCGGCGAGGCCACCTCGCTGGAATCGATCCGCGAGAATCGGTTTGATATTCCGGTCGTCGGCGTGTCGTTCGTGCTCACGCTGCTGGGCATGGTCTACGGCGCCTGCATGGGGCTCTTCTCGCTGACCGCCAGCGGTTCAGAAGAGAACATGCAGATTCTGGCGACCACATTGAAAGTGCCGCTGCTGTTTCTGCTGACGCTGCTGGTCACATTCCCATCGCTCTATGTTTTCAACGCGCTGTTCGGCTCGCGATTGCGGCTGGGAACGATGCTCCGGCTGATGATCGGTTCACTGGCGGTATTGCTGGCGGTGCTGAGCTCGATCGGGCCGATCGTGGGGTTCTTTTCAATCAGCAGCACCAGCTATTCGTTCATGGTGATTCTGAACGTCGTTGTCTTCGCAGCCGCGGGGTTTCTGGGTCTGGGCTTCCTGCTGCAGACGCTGCACCGGCTGACGATCGCTCAGGCGCTGACGACAATCCATGAACCACTCGCCGAGCCGGTCGTCGTGCCGCCGCCGCTGCCGACGGGCGCCGAAGGCGAAGATGTCGCGTACGAGGCCCGGCCGATCAGCGCGATTTCGCGACCCGATCATCGGCCGGTCAGCGGCGGGGTGCGGCTGATCTTCCGCGTTTGGATGCTCGTCTTCGGGCTCGTCGGCGCACAGATGGCGTGGGTGCTGCGGCCGTTCATCGGATCGCCGGACAAGCCGTTCGAATGGTTCCGCGAGCGCGGCGGCAATTTCTTTGAATCCGTCTGGGGCCAGTTGCAACGACTGTTCGGCGCGTGAAAAAACGGTCGCGTCGCGCGCACCAGCGACGCTGAATACGTGCGCCGATGAACACAACCGACGATGAATACAGTCGCCAATGAACATACCGGTGATGACTAACCATCTCGCGGCCCAGTTGCGGGCGCTGCTGCGCGGCACGGGTGGAGCCGACGCCGCAAGCCCCGCCGGCCGCGGGATGGTCGCACTGGCGATCATCGCGATCGGGTCGGCGATGATGTACGGCGCAATCATGGGCAGCTACGGCCTGCTCAATGGCGGGCCGGCGGTGCAGATCCTTTACGGCGCGATCAAAGCGCCGATCCTGCTGTTCGTCACGTTCGCGCTCACACTGCCGAGCTTTCTGGTGGTCAACACGCTCCTGGGACTGCGCGACGACCTGCCGACGGTACTGCACGCACTGTTTTCCGCACAGGCGGTGGTCGCGATCGCGCTGCTGAGCCTCTCGCCGCTGACGCTGTTCTGGTACGTCTCGGTAACGGATTACAACCTGGCGATTCTGTTTAATGGCTTGATGTTCGCACTCGCCAGCCTCGGTGCGCAGCGGCCGCTGCGGGTGCGGTATGCGCCGCTGATCCGTCGGAACCGGCGGCACGGCTCGATGCTGAAGCTCTGGCTGGTGGCATACGCGTTTGTCGGCATCCAGATGGGCTGGGTCCTGCGTCCGTTCATCGGTCGGCTAGGCATGCCGGCGCAGTTTTTCCGCGACGAAAAGTGGGACAATGCGTATGTCATCGTCGCCGGGATGATCTGGCGCGCGCTGACCCACTGACGCGGCCAGCAGACCCGGTGAGCGGGCATCCTTCGGTCGTCTCTCCGGCTTGCAATTGCCACTCACGACCATTAAAACCTGCGGCGAACGTGAAATTTTACCTCATAGATAAGGTCGAACAGATCACGCCGCAGCGGATCGTCGCGGTGAAAAGTGTGTCGCTCGCCGAGGAATACCTGGCCGACCATTTTCCCACTTTTCCGGTCCTGCCCGGCGTGATGATGCTCGAGGCGCTGACCCAGGCGGCGGCATGGCTGCTGCACGTCGGCTCGGGCTTCGCCAAATCAATGGCGGTGCTGAAAGAGGCGCGGAATCTGCGATACGGCAACTTCGTCGCGCCCGGAAACACGCTGCGGCTGGAGGTCGAACTGTTTAAATCCACGGGCACCGGCGCGGTCTTCAAGGCCAGCGGGTTGATCGGCGATCAGCAGGCGCTCACCGGGCGGCTTGAGTTGGCGTATTTCAACCTGGCGGATAAACAGAAGGAACTTGCCGGCACGGACGCACGGCTGATCGCGCATAATAAGCGCCGCTGGGACATCCTGATGTCGCAGGCGACGATTATGCTTTAACAAACCAATGGATTGCGAAAAACTGAAGGACGCTGACCAATGACACACGAAGAAATTTACGCCAAGGTGAAGGATGTTCTGGTGGACGCACTCGGCGTCGACGACGACGAGATCACCCCGACCGCCGTCATCCGCGACGACCTGGGCGCCGAATCGATCGATTTTCTCGACATCATGTTCCGCCTGGAGAAGGCGTTCAACATCAAGATCCCCAAAGGCGAATTGATGCCCGAGAACGTCGCGAATGATCCCAACTTCGTCAACAACGGCGTCGTCACACCCGCTGGCATCACGATGCTCCGCGAGAAGATGCCCCACAGCAACTTCACGGAGTTCGAGAAGGATCCGAAGGTCGAAGCGATGAGCAAGCTGTTCACCGTTGAAGCGATTGTGAAGTATGTGGAAGGAAAGTTGAAATAGGGATTGGGGACTGGGGCTTGGGGCTTGGTGAATACCTGGCTTCGATTTTCAGCTCCAAGCCCTAAGCCCCATACCCCAAGCCCCCCGATGCGATGGATCTGGATCGACAAGTTCATCGAGTTTACGCCGCGCACTTCCGCGATTGCATTGAAGAACTGCACGCTCGCCGAGGAGCATCTGCATGATCTTTATCCCGATTTTCCGATCGTGCCGCACTCGCTGATCGTCGAAGGCATGGCCCAGACCGCCGGCATCCTGGTCGGCGAGGCGCGACAGTTTAAGGAGAAAGTCATCCTCGCCAAGGTTGGCCGAGCCACCTTCCACCGCCTGGTCCGCCCGGGTGACACGATCCTGTTCAAAGCGACGGTTGAGCAACTCAACGAGCAAGGCGCAAGCATTACCGGGCGCGTCGAATTGCTGAACCAAAATGCCGATGGCTTAAACGTGGGATCAGGCAGTGCCGATATGCTGGTCGCGGAGATTGAGTTGATGTTCAGTCACATCGACCAGAACATGTCGGGCGTCAAATTCCCCGAGCACAACTTCGTTTTTACCGAACAATTCACCGAATTGCTCGCCAACTACCGGCTGGATTCTACGATCACGCTGTAATCCGGTTCTAAGGCCGTACGGCTTGTGCGCTATCATCGCACGCTATAATCTTGACGGATTAACCATGAAACGCGTTGTTGTAACAGGTGTCGGGATCGTTTCGCCGCTGGGGATTGGCGCCAAGACCTACTGGGAGAATCTCCTCAGCGGGCAGATCGGCATCAAACGCATCACGGCGTTCGATCCGGGTGGATTTTCGTGCCAGATCGGCGGGGAAGTGCCCGCCTACAAGATCGGCGACTACGTCCCCAAGAGCTACCGCAAGGCCACCAAGGTGATGGCGCGCGATATCGAACTCGCGGTGATCGCCGCAGACGAGGCGTTTCGCGATGCCGGGCTGAAATCCAAGGCGTACACCGAGACGCCGGACATCGACGGCTCGCGCTTCGGGTGCAATATCGGCGCAGGTCTGATCAGCGCCGAACTGGACGAATTAACCGCCGCCATGAACACCGCCCGCGACGGCAATGTGCTGGACCTCAAGAAGTGGGGCGGCGAAGGCATGGCGCAGCTCACGCCGCTGTGGCTGCTCAAATATCTGCCCAACATGCTCGCCTGCCACGTGACGATCATCCACGGGCTGATGGGGCCGAGCAATACGATCACCTGTGCCGATGCGTCGTCGCACCTGGCGATCGGCGAGGCGTTCCGCAAGCTCCAACGCGGCAAGGCGGACTACGCGATCTGCGGCGGCGCCGAATCGCGCATGAACCCGATGGGCATCGTCCGCCAGCAACTGCTCAATCGCATAAATCCTTCTTACAATGACTGTCCCCAAGAGGCCGTGCGCCCCTTTGATACCGACGCCGCCGGAACCGTCTACGGCGAAGGCGGCGGATTGCTGATTCTCGAAGAATACGAGCACGCCAAGGCCCGCGGCGCGAAGATCTACGCCGAATTGGTCGGCTTCGCCGCGTCGCAGGATTCGTATAGCGTCACCGAGCCAGATCCCAGCGGCCACAGCTACGGCAAGGCGATCGAAAACGCGCTCAAGGATGCGAAGCTGTCAGCGCATGATCTTGATCTTCTGATTCCCCACGGGCTGGGCATCCCGGCGTATGATAAAGCCGAATTAAACGGGCTGACCAAGGCATTGAAAGACGATCTGGCCAGAATCCCCTGTGCCACGATCAAAACCCAAACCAGCCACATGGCCGCAGGATCGGGCGTGGATGCGGCCACTGCGGTGCTCGCGATCGCCAACGGCGCGATCCCCCCGGCGGTGAATACGAAGAACGTCGCCGGTGCGAAGCTGAACGTCTCAGCGACGGCGCGCCAGCAATCTGTGAAGACGGCCATCAGCAGCACGTATTCGCTGGGTGGGCAGAATGCGGCACTGGTGTTCAAAGCGATTTAGGGCATTCAAATGGATATCCGATTCCTGATCGATCTGGACACCGGTGAACCCCATTGTGCCAATCATGGCGTTTCTCCTTTGGAAGCGATCCACGTCATTCGCAATCCCCGGAGAAGTAAGCCGCGCACGGAATGATAGTTTGATTGTGGGTGGTCAGACGGGTACGGGCAGGTATTTGCGGGTTGTATATAGGAAGAACGACATTGACGGTTCAATCTTCGTCATCACGGCGTATGATCTGTCGGGCAAAGCGCTACGGGCTTATCGCCGACGTCGGAAAAAGAAATGAAGCAGAAGAAAGATCCCAACATCTATCCCGAAGGCTGGGACCATAAGAAAGCCAAAGCGGTCGCGGATTACTACGACGCGAAGAAGGATAAGGACGTGTTCTCGGTCCAAGACACATCTCCTTTGCCGCAGCCGACAACATGGATCGAAGTCCCGAATAGGTTGTTGCCGAAGGTGCGCAAACTGTTGCGTCAGCCGAAGCGGTCCGCCTGACATTCGATCCGGGGATGCGAGATTGAATGCTTCAGCCAACCATGCGCGGCAATCGGGAAACGGCGATCAGCCGCACCCACTCGCCGGGCGGGCAGAATGCGGCGTTGGTGCCCCGAGTCGGAATTCTTCGAGTGATTTCCGCATATTTCGGCTATAGTTTGAGCATCATGGCCGCTGTTTTGGAACATCTTCCGCCTATGCTGGCAAGTATTGATCGCGACCGATTGGAGCAGGTGTGCCGTGCGTTTGCGGTGACCAAGCTGGCGGTTTTTGGCTCGATGGCCCGCGGTGAGGCGACGCCTGATAGTGATGTCGATATTTTGGTCGACTTTGATCCGGGTGCGGGCGCAACTTATTTCACGCTGGTGGAACTTAGTGACGCGTTGTCTCCGCTCTTTAACGGGCGTCGCGTTGATGTCGGGCGGCTGCAACAGTTGCATTGGTTGATGCGTGAGCGTGTGCTCGCTGATGCAAAGGTTCTCTATGCCTGATGACATCGTGCTTCTAGCCGCCATCCTCGAACAGGCTAGATTGATCAAGCAGCGGATGAATACGACGTCGCGGCAAGAATTTGATGCGGATTTATTCTTGCAGTTGGCGTTCGACAAGCTGCTTCAAAATATTGGTGAATCAGCCAGAATCGTTTCAGAAGCCGGGCGTGCCCGTGTGCCGGCGCTACCTTGGAAGCAGATCGTCGGAATGCGACATCGTCTTGTGCATGAGTATTTTCGGACCGACGGGGAGCTGATCTGGAGTACGTGCCACGAACCGATTGATCGCCTGCTGGAGGCGTTGAACCCCATCGTAGGCGCCATATTAGACCGGAGAAAGGACAAGGACGAGTGAACAGAGTCGTCATCACAGGAATGGGTTGGATCACGCCGATGGGCCTCGCGGTCGAGCCGGCGTGGAAGAGGCTGCTCGCCGGCGAATCGGGCATTGATTACACCACGATCTTCGACGCCGGCACGTTCCCGACGCGCATCAGCGCGGAGGTGAAGGATTTTGACCTCACGGACCAGATCGACGATTCGGGCAAGCATTCCGGCGCCGGCCGGAGCACGCAGTTCGCGCTGGCGGCATGTCGGCAGGCCTGGGAGATGTCGGGGCTGGCCGGCGCGTCGCTGGACCTGGATCGCGTGGGCATCTACTTCGCCTCCGGTGAGGGTTCGCTCGATTTCAATGCTTACACGCGGGCGGCGCTATCGAGCTGGAACGCAGAAACATCGTCGATCAACACAGTCAAATGGGCCGAGACGGCGCTGGAATTGATGAACGTCGTCCGCGAGGTGGAGCAGGAGCCCAATGCCGCGCTGCCGCACCTGGCGATGCTCACCGGCGCGCGCGGGCCGGCGCTGAATTGCCTCACCGCGTGCGCCGCCAGCACGCAGGCGATCGGCGAGGCCACGGAGATCCTTCGCCGCGGCGATGCCGATGTGATGATCTCCGGCGGGGCGCATTCGATGATCCATCCCTTCGGTGTCACCGGGTTCAACCGCCTCACCGCGCTGTCGATGGCCAACGAAAATCCCCCCGCGGCGTCGCGGCCGTTCGATAATCTCCGCGGCGGGTTCGTACTCGGCGAAGGCTCGGGCGTCGTCATCCTCGAAACACTCGAACATGCCCAGAAGCGCGGCGCGACGATCCTCGCCGAGGTCGTCGGCTACGGATCGACCGCCGACGCGTTCCGCATCACCGACCAGCACCCCGACGGCGCCGGCGCGGTGATCGCGATGACCGAAGCGCTGAAAGACGCCAATCTATCGCCGGCGGACGTGCAATACATCAACGCCCACGGCACGGGCACGCGTGAAAACGACGGCAACGAAACCACCGCCATCAAGCACGTCTTCGGCCAGAATGCGAAGAACGTGCCTGTGAGCAGCATCAAAAGCATGATGGGCCACCTGATCGCCGCCGCCGGCGCGGTGGAGTTGATCACCTGCGTGCTCGCGCTGCGCGACCAGGTTCTTCCACCAACGATGAATCTGGAAAACCACGACCCCGATTGCGATCTTGATTACGTGCCCAATAAGGCGCGCAAAGCCGAAGTGAAGGTCGCCATGAGCAACAGCTTCGGCTTCGGCGGGCAGAACGACACGATCATCGTGCGGCAATTTTCTGCCTGAAGATTTTGTCCACGAATCTGCACGAATGGCCACGAATCGGGGAGAAGAATTTTGGCCGCGGATGGACGCGGATGAACGCAGATTGCGGGTAGGTGCGATTGATCGCACCGCTTTTGTCTTATGCTTGGATCAGATTGACGCGATGAATCTTACCTATTTGGCTGCATCAGTGGCGAGGTTGCATTTAGAACACAAAAGTGAAAAGCTCCACGAACGAGATTGGGCTGATTTGGGTGGATAGAAAAAAGGAAACTTACCCGATCCCGGTCCTCCTTCATCATCGTGTTCTTGCCAAGAAAATTCCCAACCATTATGAAGAAGCCAGAGACCGAAGTTCTGATCGTCGTATCTATCCGCCAAACTCTGTGAAAGGTATTCGTCCAGAGGGCAATATCCACAGCCATCGCAAGTGAGCAAACCACCGCTATTATGTGCTGCTATTTCGATAGCTCGGTCGCGAGTCATGATGTCTCGATGATAAAGGGCTAGTCTGTAAACAGGCACAGCTAACACTTAATGCCGGTTGAAGATGTCTGCCTCGCTCAGCATACCAATACTCGTCCAGTTCAATCCAATGAATTATGACCATGCCAAGAGTACCCATCGGCGTTCATCCGCGGCCTATTCCCGCATCTCTTATTCGTGCAGATTCGTGGATAGTCTTTTCCCCGCCTCATCGGTAATCTTCGGACCATGATCGAAACGGCCGAATATCAGAAGCGTCGCGAATCTTTGCAGAAGCAATTGAAGGGGGCCGTGGCGGTGGTATATGCCGGGGAGCATGCTGCGCCGGCGGTGGGGAAGTGGCGGGGGGATGCTAATTTTATTTATCTGACCGGGATCGATAACGAACCCGGCGCGGCGCTGCTGTTTGACCCGACCAACGAGAACCCGAACCGGCGGATCACGCTGTTTCTTAGGCCGAGCAATATCGAGATGGAGCGGTGGGACGGATATCGGGATCAGATCGGGTCGGCGCTGAAAGATCGGTACGGATTCAAGGGCTTCGGTTCGATCATGCGAACCACCAGTCTACCAGCCATGTTGACCGGCGCGCTGCGCCGCGCGAAGCAGGCGGCTTGTCTGCATCCGTTTGCCGTTTATCCGGCCAACGTGTCGCCTGACCTCAACGCGTTTCAGCAGGTGAGTCAGCGGATTCCCGGCGTGAAAATCGAAGACCGCACGCAGGACCTGGTCATCATGCGGGCGATCAAATCGCCGGCGGAGATCGCGCTGCTGGAGCGGGCGGCGGACATCACGGTGGCCGCTTATCGGGAGGCGATCAAGTACATCAAGCCGGGGCTGAACGAATCGCAGGTGCAACTGGCGCTGGAGACGATCTACAAACAGCAAGGCGGCGACATCGGCTACGGCACGATCGTTGGCTCGGGGATTAATGGAACGGTGCTGCACTACATCGCCAACGATCAGCCGCTGAAAGATGGCGATCTGCTCGTGATCGACTCGGCCGCGTCATTTGGCGGGTACGTCAGCGATATCACGCGCACATTCCCCGTGTCGGGCAAATTCACGCCTGATCAGCGCGAGTTGTACGAAGTGGTCCTGAAAGCAGAACTGGCCGCGATCAAAGCGGCGCGCCCGGGCGCGACGTTTTACGAAGTCGATTCCGCGGCCCGCAACGTGATCGAGAAGGCGGGCTTGGGCGACGCTTTCATCCACGCCATCGGGCATCCGCTGGGATTGGTCGTGCATGATGTCGTGCCGGATCACCCGATCAAGCCGAACATGGTCATCACGATCGAGCCGGGCATCTACCTGCCCGATAGGAAGATCGGCATTCGCATCGAAGACGACCTGGTCATCACAAAAACGGGAAATCGCAACATCACCAGCGGCGTACCGAAAACCGTCAAAGAGATCGAAGCCGCGATGGGGCGATAAACGCTAAAGGTTTTTTCCACGAATCTTCACGAATGAACACGAATGAAGAGAAGATATTTTTGGCCGCAGATAAACGCAGATTAAAGAAAGAATCATTTCTTATCTGCGTCATCTGCGTTTATCTGCGGCCTCCCTTTCTTATTATTCGTGTTAATTCGTGAAGATTCATGGAAAAAAATCCGCGGCTATTGCTTAGGCGCAGCGTATCGGCGGACGATCAACATGCTGGCGGGGCAGTCCTGGGCGATGCGCTCGGGGCGCATGCCCAGCAGGGAGGATTCCAGTCCCCATTCCTCGGCCACGCCGATGATGACCAGGTCGGGGTCGGTGATTTCATCCAGAATGGTTGAAGCCGGTGAATCGCCGGCGACCACCTTGATCGTCACCGCCTGCTTTTGTGTTGGATCCTGAAACGCCCGCTCGATGACCGGGTGGGCCGTTTTCCGGTCGGCGTGTTGCGAGACGTGAATGATCGAGATCGCCGCGCCGGTTGTTTTGGCGATCTTGCCGGCCAGGTCGAGCGCGAGGCGGTCGTGGGAGGAGTTCATGAACGGCACGAGGATGCGCGACGGTTTGCCGAGCCCGCGTTCGACGAACACCGCGACATCGCAATCCGTTCCGGTCAGCACGCGGTGGACGATCCCGCCGAGCAAAGCGTGGCCGAACACGGGGAGGTGATAACCCATCAGCAATAAATCGATGTTCTGCTGTCGCACGATGCGGGCGATGTCGCTGGGCACGTCGCGGCTGTAAAACGCCATCGGCTCCACTTGCAGCGATTTTTCGCGGGCCGTTTCCAGCAGCGGTTCCAGTTCGAGACGGTCGGCGGGCGCGAGCACGTCGCCGGTGATGCTGCGGAACATCTCCGCGCCGGTGGGCTGGGTCAGATGGACCGCACAAAGCCGATGGTGCGTGGTATCGCCGCCGGTGAGATACGCCGCCAGCTCGATCAACGGCCCGCCGGATTTGGGCTTGGCGACGGGGATCAGGATGCTGAAAATCTTGTCGTCCTCGCCGCGCCGCGTCACGCGCGGCATCAGCAACTGGATCAGCGGCGCCGCCATCGCGGTGGTGACGATCGCCATGATCACCATCATCGAATACACCCGCTGATTGATCACGCCCAGTTGCAGGCCCACGGTGAGGATGATCAGCTCCATCAAGCCGCGGGTGTTCATCAGCACGCCGAGCGTGACGCTCTTGCGGACCGAGAGCCCCGTCCACCGCGCCGCCAGAGACACGCCGCCGAGCTTGCCGACGCACGCGATCAGGATGATCAGCAGCGTGTAGCCGATCATCGTCGGATCGAGCATCGTGCGCAGGTCCGCTTTCAACCCCGCGAACGCGAAAAATGTCGGCAGCAGGAAGACAAGGCTGAATGTCTCCAGCCGTAGCGTCACCGCGTGCACAAACTTATTGCGCTTCGGCATGATCAGCCCGGCGACGAACGCGCCAAAGAGCGCATGGACGCCGATCATCTCGGTGGTGAAGCTGCTGAGCAGCAGCGTCAGCAGTAGGATCGCCAGCAGGCCGGGCGTGACCGAGCCCTGGCGATCAAATACGGCTTCGATGCGCTTCAGAAACGGTTTGACGATCAGCAGCATCGCGCCGACGTACGCGACCGCAAGCAGCAGCTTGAGCATCGGCCCGGCATCGCCGTGGCTGATCGCGGTGGCGGGTGCGAACGCGACCACGGCCGCGAGCATTGTCCACGCGAGCACATCGTCCACCGCCGCCGCGGCGATCGCCAGGCCGCCTTCTTCGGTACGCTGCAGGTTCCATTCGGTGACGATGCGCGCCAGCACCGGAAACGCCGTCACGCTCATCGCGGCGCCCATGAACAGCGCGGTGGGGAACAGATGCGCCTGCTGCGCCGGATCAAAGAGTGAACGGAGTGGATACGTCGCGGCGAACCCGAGCGCGAGCGGGACGACGATCCCGCTGATGCTGATCGCGGCGGCGGTCTTGCCGCGCTGGCGTAGAATCTCGGGATCAAATTCCAGCCCCACCAGGAAGAGGAACAGCAACACGCCGACCTGGGCGAGCATGCTGAGCACCGTCATCGACGCCCCGGCCGGAAACAGCCACGTCGAAGCGGCCGGCCACACCCAGCCCAGCAGGCTCGGGCCGAGCATGATCCCCGCGAGGATCTCCCCGATCACCTGCGGCTGGCGAAATTTGCTGAACAGCATCCCCATCGCGCGGCTGAGCGCGATAATCGTCGCGATCTGCAGCAGGAGGATGGCAAGCTGTCCGGGGTCTTTCATAAGGCTCGCGAATAGGTATCACAAACCAGTTTGCATTGCATCCGGACCGCTGTGGCAGGACGCCGCAACAATCCCGGGTATAATCTATTCCAATGGATTTCGAAGTCGTCGAAAAGCAGGTTCTGTTCACCGGAAAGAAGATCCGCCTGGAGCTGCACCACCTCCGCGGAAGCGACGGTTCACGTCACAAGCGGGAGATTTGCGTGCATCCGGGCGCGGTGGTCATCCTGCCGATCATGGAAGATGACACGGTGCTGATGATCCGCAATTTTCGGTACACGGTGCAAGAATACCTGCTGGAACTCCCCGCCGGCACGCTGGAACCCAAGGAAGACCCGATCAACTGCGCCGGCCGCGAGCTATTGGAGGAGACGGGCTATCTCGCCGGCAAGCTCGTGCCGCTGAAGAGCTTTTACGCGTCGCCGGGCATCCTGACCGAGCGCATGCACACGTTCCTCGCCACCCGTTTGACGCGCCAGACTACGCAGCTCGATGAAGGGGAACAGATCGAGCTGATGCCGATGAAATTCGCCGACTGCATCGACGCGATCCGCACCGGGTTGATCGTCGACAGCAAGACGATAGCCACGCTGTTGCTGTACGAGCGGTTTTACCGGGGGACAAAGTAATGGGCTGGCAGGATCGCTCGTACAACCAGGACAACCACGGCGGAATTCCGCCGGTGCGGTTTACATTTCCAGCACTGAGTCGGCTGACGATCGTGCTGCTGGCGGTGAATGTCGGACTGTTTCTATTGAAGATTTCAGGCTCGGCTTACACCGCGGTTCTGGACGCCGGCGAGCTGACATTCGGTCAGGACGCCGCGCCGTGGTGGCAGGTGTGGCGCTGGGTGACGTATCAATACCTTCACGGCTCGGGCGGCCATGTATTTTTCAATATGCTGGCGCTCTATTTTTTCCTTCCTGCGCTCGAGCAGCGGTGGGGCTGGCGCAAGGCGCTGGGCTTCTACACGCTCGGCGGCATCGCGGCGGGGTTCACGTTTCTGCTTCTGGTCGCAATGACCAGCGCGTGGGGATTATCGCTGATCGGCGCCAGCGGATCGGTGCTGGCCGCAATGGGTGGCGTGGCGCTGCTTTACCCGGAGCGTCAGCTGGTTTTGCTGATCTTCTGCGTCCCGATCCGAGTCGCAGTCGTCCTTATCGGTTCGCTGTATCTGCTTACAGTCGTCGGCGACCGCAATTTTTCAAACGCCGCCCATCTCGGCGGGTTGGTCTTCGGTTTCTTCGCGCCGTGGATCGCCGGCCCGTGGTTGTCGCATAAGCAGCGGAGCATTCGGCAGTGGCAGGAGCAGCGAATCGTTCAAAGCGAAGTCGCCGAGCAGCAGGAGGTCGACCGCATCCTCGCCAAGGTGGCCGACAGCGGGATGAACAGCTTGTCGTCTGCGGAAAAGAAAGCGCTCGCCCGGGCGACCGAGAACCAGCGCGTCCGCGACCAGCAGCGCGCCCGCCGCGGGTCGGTCTACTGATTTCACGTGGCACGGGCTTCCAGCTCG
>JACMML010000203.1 GCA_014379105.1 Phycisphaerae bacterium | reverse complement strand
GGCGTCGGCAAGCAAACCTTCTCTATAATCGGACTGCATGACGCAAAGTGAGTTCGAAAAGCAGCTTGAGTCCCTCCCGGCAGTCGGGGAGATCGAGCAATACGAAACTGCGATCTACGCACTCGCGCAGCGGGTCACGACGGCGCAGAGGAAGCACCTGTTCGGCTTGCTTCGCGGCCGCCCGGAGTCCTTGAGGCTGACGCCCGAACAGCGGATAAGCAGAGCGGTCCGGCGCAGTACGATGCGGATCAACATCGGCGAAACATTCTCGGATCTCCATGAACTGAACCATATCGCAACGGGCTTCGAGTATTTTCTTCCTCCCCTGTTGGCCGAAAAATATCCGCACTGGAAGCACGAAAGTTTCGATGGCATGTTCTTTCTACCGATCAGGAAAACGGGTGATCTGGAAGCGGAGTTGTACGGCATGAGTATTCTGATTTCCGACCAGACACTTACACCGATTCACATGCACCTGAAATGCTCCGATCAACCCGATAAAATCGATCGGATGGAATGCAGGGTGGGTGCGCGCGGCGAAGGCACCGGACAGATGCAGCGAATCCCCTGGGCCGAATGGCGTCACGAACCGCTGGCCAAATTGCCTCCGTCATACAATGAAGTCGATTGGGTCGTCTATGGGATCATCTACGGGGCACGTCCAGTAGGGACATAGGCTGCCACGACTATCCGTGGAAGGCTCCGGCGTTTGTTGCATCGATCCTGCCTGCCGCGCACTGATCCGGTTCATGCCTCGCCGGTATTTGGCAGTCCAATTGACAACCTAGCCGGCTGACTCGCATGCCGCGGTGCTAGACCGCCGGCGCGGAACGTTTACTATTTGTTGATCTGTCGTCGGCATGGCCGCAACCACTGAACGTTGGTCCATTACAAGGCATTAACGTCATGAGCACATTCAACGCGTTCTACATCCGCAAGAAGGCCGCCGACCGGGACACACGCAACGCAATCCTGGACCTCTATCCCAAAGCGCAGGTCAAAGCCTTTGATGATTTCATCGGCGCGGTGCTTTCGTCGAACGACCTCGAGCCGCCCGAACAGAAGCTATGCGCGCTGTCGGCGAAATTGAATACGGATGTCATCTGGCTCACCTTCCAGACCACGGCCGGATCGTTCATTTACCATCATTGGCAGAATGGATCACACCTACGCGCCTTGATGTACGGCTGTAAGAAGGACGGCCAATGGGATCGCGTTGAAGGACAGGCCGAGGAATGGGAGACCGAATGCTTTTGGGATGAAGAGTCATTGGAGATGAATCTCGAAGAGGCCAAATCGGATGCCGAGCGGAAGCGATTGAAAAAGCTGTGGAAGGATGGCGTGCTCATCGAAGGAAGCGAATTGCCAATTGCAGGTGACGACACTGCTGTCGAAGCGGTCATGGAATATTATGGGCTGGAGTATTAGACACCGGCGCGGCAGCAGGCCGGAATGGTGGGGATGAACCCCACCCTACGAACTTTGTTTGGGTTTGTAGCGGCGTCCGTCCCGGACGCTTATTTGGCGGATGATTATACGACAGAGTAACCCGTGCCGCCGAGACGGCGGCCGCTACAGGGTGGCGCGTTGGGGAAACCGGCTCGACTTTACTCTTCACGACTAGCTGACATGCCGACTCGCCGACCCGCCGTGCCCACTGTGACTCCGCTGCCGATCCCTGTATAATCCCAGCATGCTTCAGCAGTTGGTGCAGTCGACGATTGACCGGAAAGTCGCGGAGTTTCATGCTCATGAGTTGCCTAAGTTTAATTTCGACAAAGTGTCGGTCGATTCATCCCGCAACGAACGGCTGAAACGCGCGATCGACAACGCGGTGGTGCGGAACGATAAAGGCCGGCAGTTGAAGATGCTGGAACTGCCGGATTCGGACCGGATTCGCACGCTGGCGGGGGATATTAAGCAGCACACGCTGGATTACCTGGACTATTACCTGATCCAGTTCACCGCCAATGTCGAGAAGCGCGGCGGGCAGGTGCACTTCGCGTCCGACGGCGAGCATGCCAAGCAGATCATTCTGGATATCGTCAGTTCCGCGTCGGTGAAGCGCATCATCAAGAGCAAATCGATGGTGAGCGAGGAGATCGAGCTGGCCCACGTGATGGAGGCGGCGGGGCTGGATGTGGTGGAGACGGATCTGGGGGAGTTTATCGTCCAGATCGATCACGATAAGCCCAGCCACATCGTCACGCCGATCATCCATAAGGATAAGGAATCGATCGCCAAGCTGTTCAGCGAATACTTCGGCACGCCCTACAACGACGATCCGGAGGCGCTGACGGCGCAGGCGCGCGTTTACCTGCGCGACAAGTTCCGCAAAGCCGATCTCGGCATGACCGGCGGCAACTTCCTGGTGGCAGAAACCGGGGATGTGGTGACGGTGGAGAACGAAGGCAACGCACGGCAGTCGATGACGACGCCGCGCGTGCTGATCAGCCTGGTGGGGATTGAAAAGCTCGTGCCGCGGATGCTGGATCTTTCAGTCATGTTGAAGCTGCTTGCCAGAAGCGCGACCGGGCAGACGATGACGATCTATTCGTCTGTCTTTGGCGGGACCCGCAGCGCCGGCGAGACGGACGGGCCCGAAGCGGCGCACGTCGTCCTCATTGATAATGGCCGCACGGAGATTCTGGCGAGTGAGGAATATCGCGAGACGCTCCGCTGCATCCGCTGCGGCGCGTGCCTGAATGCGTGCCCGATCTATCGCAAGATCGGCGGGCATAGTTATGGCAGTGTTTATCCCGGGCCGATCGGCGCGCTGATCACGCCGTTGATGCAGGGGCTGGAGCAGTATAAAGACCTGCCGAATGCGTCGAGCCTGTGCGGCGCTTGTTACGAGGCGTGCCCGGTGAAGATTAATATCCCCAAGCACCTGATCAATCTCCGCCGGGATGTGGTGAAGCGCGAGATAAATCATCCGGTCGAGCGGCTGATCTACCGCGCCTACGCATGGGCGATGGGCCGGCCGTGGCGGTACAGGCTGGCGTCGTGGGGACAGAAGACGACGCTGCGGTTGATCGGGCACAAGGGATTCGTCCGACGGCTCCCATTCCCCGGCGGCGGCTGGACGCAGGTGCGTGACATGCCGGAACCGGCGAAGAAGACATTTCGACAACTGTGGCAGAACAAGAAGTAAGACAATGAACGACCCGCATAACGTCATCGGCAAGGTAAGCCGCTCACTCGGACGCTCCGCGCCGCCGGCGACGGTTCCCGATCCGCCGGCGCTTCAGGAGCCGCTGATCCGCCTGGTTCTGTCCGACATCGGCCTGCCCGCGCTGTTCGAGAAGCGCGCGAAGGAAAACAAGATCGGCGTCACGCCGCTGCGCGTTGAGTCGCTGCACGAGGAACTCATCGGCTATTTGAAAGCACGCAGGGTGAAGTCGATCGCACTGCCGAACTCAAAGTTCCTGAATCGGCTGGAGATTCCGCGCGTGCTGCGCGAAGCCGGCTTCATCGTATCGATCTGGGACCAGATGACGCTGGACCAGCTTTACGATGTTGACGCATCCGTCACCGACGTCTGGCGCGTGGTCGCCGAGACGGGGAGCCTGGTGCTGCGCGCCTCACCTGAGCACGGGCGGGCGCTGTCGCTGGTGCCGCAGATTCACGTCGCGATTGTCGAGCCGAAGAACTGTGTCGGCGATCTGATCGACCTGTTTGAACTGACCACGCGTGAAGGCTCATCCAGCGCAACGGTCATCATCTCCGGCCCGAGCAAGACCGCGGATATCGAGATGAACCTCGTCACCGGCGTACACGGCCCGGGCGTGGTGCAGGTGTTTTTGTTGAAATAGTCTGTCTTAGACCTTGATCGCCGAGACGAGCTCGCGATTGGTTTTCACTTTCGCCATCGCGTCCATGATCGATTTCAGGCTCGCCGCTGGCTGCATTGACGTCAGGTGCCGGCGGATATTCCGCGCGGCCGCGAGGGTTTGTGGGTCGAGCAGCAATTCTTCCTTGCGCGTGCCCGATTGCGGGATGTTGATCGCCGGGAAGATACGTTGGTTCGCTAGTTGGCGGTCCAGCGTCAGTTCCATATTGCCGGTGCCTTTGAACTCCTCGAAAATCACGTCGTCCATGCGGCTGCCGGTGTTGATGAGGATAGTAGCCAAGATCGACAGCGAGCCGTTGTGCTCGATCTTTCGGGCGGCGCCGAAGATGCG
>JACMML010000202.1 GCA_014379105.1 Phycisphaerae bacterium | reverse complement strand
CGTTTCTCCTCGAGGTTTTCACTTCGCACATTGAACTGTTTCACCGACTCACTAAATCCACCTTCGCCGATTCCAGCCCGGGGCTGGTCACTTCGATTGTAATCGCGCCCGCTTTGCCCGTGGACTGGAGTATCGCCAGCCCCCGGCCATTGGAGGCCGCGTGCTCGTTGTCGGAATAGTTCAGCACACCGGTCATTTCACCGTTGTCGATCCCCAGCAGCTTCACCGGGCCGGTGATTTTGAAGCTCAACAGGTTCTTCGCATCCGGCACGCGGACGCCGGCCGCATCGGTGATGACGAACGCAAGGTGACAGATATCTTGGCCATCGGCGCGAAGCTCTTTCACATCCGGCGATAGCTGTATCCGCTGTGCCGCGCCGGCGGTCTTCAGAACGAACTCGCTCTGCGGCTTGCCGTCGATAAGGCCAACCGCTTTTAACGTGCCGGCCTGATACGGGATCGTCCAGGTGAGCACGCCGTCAATCGCCTCGTCGGCTCGCTTGGTGCCGATCGGCTTGTCGTTTAGCGTCAACTGCACTTGCTGACAATTTGTATAGCAGTGGACGACTGCGGTGGAACCTTCAGCGCGGTTCCAGGTCTCCTGCGTGCGCGGGCCCTGCCGACCGCTGCCGGCCGGCGCGGGGACCGAAGCGCCTTGCCCGTTGACGCCGCCAAGCCCACCCGCTGCCGGGGCGGTCGATGATGCGGGAGCGCTGGTCGCGGAACTATTTGTGGCCGGCGCGGTTGTGGTGTCTGTGCTGGTGTTGGTACTGGTGTTGGTACTAGGAGCGGACGTGCAGAGGTAGACCATCGGCTTATCGGCCCAGAGGCTCTGGCGAAACCACGCATTGGGTTTCTTAAATCCGCACGTATCCAGCAGCCCCGACGTGCTCCCGCGGCTCGGCCAGCCGCGCGACTCGCCGAGATAGTCGATGCCCGTCCACAGAAATTGCCCGGCGATGAACTCGTTATCGCGCACCGGCGTCCAGTTGTTGAAGCGGTGATTGTTTTCGCTGCCAAGGATGATCCGCTTCGGATATTTGGCATGGTCGGCGGCGTAACGCGGCTCCTGGTAGTTGTAGCCGGCGACGTCAAAAAGATCCGCGAAACCGGCCGCGTCGGAAATGGGCATGTTCGCCATCGCGGCCGTTACGGGGCGCGTCGGGTCGAGCTTTTTGACCACATCCACCAGCGGTTTGCCGAGCCGCGTCAGCTCCGACGCCGGCGGAAAGTGCGGCTTGTAATTCTCGCCAAGCACCGCTTCGCTGAAAGGATCATTGGCAAAATCGACCTCGTTGCCGATGCTCCACATGATCACGCTTGGATGATTGCGATCGCGCAGGACCAGGTCGCCCATATCGATCGCCGCCCACTGATCGAATAATTCGGCGTAACCCCACCGACCCGGCACGCCTACATTGGTGCCCGAAATCCACTTGTTTTTGGCCGGGGTGAATTCGTCAAAAGCTTCGTCCATCACCACCAGGCCGAGCCGATCGCATAGATCAAGCAGCTCCGGCGCCGGCGGGTTGTGACTGGTGCGGATCGCGTTGACGCCCAGTTCCTGCAACAGCCGCAAGCGCCGCTCCAGCACCTTCTCCGGAACGGCCGCGCCGAGGCAGCCGGCGTCGTGGTGGATGCAGACGCCTTTTAACTTCACGGACTTGTCATTCAGGAAAAACCCCTTGTCGGCATCGAACCGAATCGTGCGAATGCCAAACGTCGTAGAGGTCTCGTCCACAAGCGTCTGCTCTTCGAGGATGCGCGTGCGCAGCGTGTACAGCGCCGGCGATTCCATCAACCAGCGCTGCGGGCGATCGACACGGATATCTTGAACCACCATCACATGCGGGACCGCGGGACCGCTATCTCCGGAGATTTCCGCCGTCGCGGTTGCGGTGCCGACGGTGGTGGTGCCGTCTGGCGCGATGATATAGCACTGCACCGACACCTTCCGCGCCCGGCCGGACGCGTTCTCGACTTTGCACTCCACCCGCGCCGTTGCCGATTCGTCCGTCACCTGCGGCGTGGTGATGAATATGCCATGAGTCGCCACGTGCAATTTGTCGGTGACCCGCAGGCGGACGTTACGATAGATTCCCGAGCCGGTGTAGAAGCGCGAATCGGCGTACCGCGAATGATCCACGCGCACCGCGATGACATTATCCGCGCCGCCGAACCTCAGGTACGGCGTCAGATCACACTCGAAGCTCGAAAACCCGAACGGGCGTCCGCCGACGAGAAACCCATTGAGGTAAACCTGCGCGTTGGCGTATACGCCGTCGAACTCGATCGCGACGAGCTTGCCTTGCGCCGAGGCGTCTAGCTTGAAATGTTTGCGATACCACGCGATGCCGCCGGGCGCGAATCCCGTGCCGCTGGCGTATTCCGGCGCGAAAGGTCCTTCGATACTCCAGTCGTGCGGCAGATCGAGGGAGCGCCAGGTTGAATCATCAAGCTCCGGCATCGTCGCCGTGCCGGGATCGGCCTTGATGAAGCGCCAGTCCGAATTAAAAGTCGCCGACCGCCGGCTGACGTCGGGCATGGCGGGTGCACTCGGTAAGGCCTGCGCGAATGCGACGGTGGCCCCGACCAATAGCAGGACGACCATCAACAACGGCGATGCAAATGACACCAGTTGAAGCACGCGTCACCTCGTTTGAGATGGATCACAAAATCGCCAAATGCCGCTCCGCTTGCGGCAATGACAAAGCCCGCAAGCTCTGCACTTGCGGGCTCAATGCCCGGGACAGGATTCGAACCTGCACGAAGTTACTCGCTACCACCTCAAAGTAGTGCGTCTGCCAATTCCGCCACCCGGGCGCGGTAGGCCGGAAATACTAACGCTGAAGCCGGGATTTGCCAAGCCGACCCGCCGCCTACGCCGAATGTTCCGGTAGATCGGCGAAAGACAAGCCGCATTGCAGAATATTCGCTAGAGTCACTGTATCTTCAACAGTTGGTCTTATCAGGGTTTTCCTGATGATATGGTTTGCCCGATTCGGAGAGCATATTGTCCAGAGGAAGCGGGCACCGTGCTCGCATTTTCGGGAGCAATCCCGATGGCGTTTATCTCATACCGTGAGGGATCTATGAAGACAGGTATTTTCAAGGCAGTTCTTCTCAGCACCGCGATGGTTTTCCCAATGGCGATGTCCACCGGCTGTGCGCGGGAAGTCGCTCATAGCGAGTCCGAGCGCGACACGATGTTCGGCGGGCGGAAGAAGGAAGAAACGACCGTCTACAAAAACGCCGACGGCACGACCAGCGTCGAGCGGAGAAAGAGCACGGTCAACCCGTAAGCATCAGAACCCTTATCTAACCAATTGCCCGGATTCGGTCCTAGCTGGCCGCGTCCGGGCTTTTTTTTGGCGATGCAATCACGAATAGCGATGGCCGAGCGACAAACCCCGTCTATCCATTTCACGAAATCGTCCGCGGACGATACGATCGCGGATTCGGATAAAACTATGGATTTCTTTAATTACAAAGACGGTGAGTTGTACTGCGAAAACGTGCCGGCCGAGAAGATCGCGCGGGAAGTGGGGACACCGACGTATGTCTACTCCAAAGCCACGCTTCTGCATCATCTCATGCAGATCAAAGACGCTTTCGCGGCCATCAAGCCGACGATCTGTTTCTCGATCAAGTCGTGCAGCAATATCAACCTCTGCCGCGTGCTTGCTGAGCACGGTTCGGGGTTTGACGTCACCAGCGGCGGCGAGCTCTTTCGCGCGCTCCAGGCCGGAGGCGACCCGAAGCAGATGATCTATGCCGGAGTCGGCAAGACCGACGACGAGATTCGCGACGCGATCAACGTCGGCATCGCCGCGTTCAATATCGAATCCGAAGCGGAGATCGAAAACATCGACCGCCTCGCCGGCGAGATGGGCAAGTCGGCGGTCGGTGCGCTGCGGATCAATCCGGATGTGGATGCGAAGACGCACGCGAAAACCACTACGGGAAAGAAGGGAAATAAGTTCGGCGTCGATATCGACCGCGCCGAGGCGGTGTTCGAAAAATACCGCGGCCTCAGGCACCTCCGCATCGGCGGGCTGCACCTGCACATCGGCTCGCCGGTGTATGAGATCCAGCCGTACGTGGACGCGGTCACCAAGGCGGTCGCGCTGATCGACCGTCTCACCGAGCATGGCCATAAGATCGAATGGCTGGATCTCGGCGGCGGGTTCGCGGTGAACTACAAATCGCCCGACCAGGCAAAGCCCGTCACCGAGCACGCCCGTGCGCTGGTGCCGCTGCTGGCGGGCAAGCCGTACCGAATCGCACTCGAGCCCGGCCGGTATATCGTGGGCAATGCGGGCATTCTGCTGACGCGGGTTCTTTATCGCAAAACCAGCGGCAGCAAGCAGTTTGTGATTGTCGATGCCGGGATGAATGACCTGATTCGTCCGACCCTGTACGAGAGCTATCACCACATCTGGCCGGTGAAGCCCGATGCGAAAAACGTCTTCGCGACGCGCGATGCCGAACAGAAACCAGTGAACGGCGAAGTGGTGGATGTCGTCGGCCCGATCTGCGAGAGCGGCGATTACCAGGCGATCGATCGCGCCCTGCCCAAAACGCAGCGCGGCGACCTGCTGGCAATCTTCACCGCCGGCGCGTACGGATTTGCGATGAGCAGCAACTACAACAACCGCCCGCGAGCACCCGAAGTGCTGGTGGATGGCGACACATTCACCGTCATCCGCCGCCGCGAGACCTACGAAGATTTGGTCGCGGCGGAGCGGGTTTAGTTGGTATACTGAGGCTTCAATGACGCTCGCACTTACACCACTTCCGACCGTCGATTTATCGACCGTCGATCTTTTCCGAATCAGCGTGGAGCAATACCACGCGATGATTGAAGCGGAAATCCTGACGACGAGTGACAGAGTCGAACTGCTGGAAGGGGTTCTGGTTTATAAAATGTCCAAAGACGAATCGCACGTCGTGGCGGAAGAATCGGTGAGTGATGCAGTCGAGAAGCAGCTTCCCAATACGTTTTCCTATCGGAGCCAGAATCCAATTACCCTGCCCGATGGTGAACCCGAACCAGATGGAGCGGTCGTGCGTGGCGATCGTCGCACGTACCTGCGAGAGGGACGTAAGCCGGGAGCGGCTGATACGTTCTTACCAGAACGTCTCCAATCTGGGGTACTTTCAGCAGCCACTTCCTTCGCCGGACGTCAAGCCGGCCGCCAACGGCG
>JACMML010000201.1 GCA_014379105.1 Phycisphaerae bacterium | reverse complement strand
TTTGAAGGCGCCGAGGAGAGAATAAAACGTCCCCTTGGGAAGGATGTGCCAGAGCCAAAATTTGAGCAGAAGAGAAGCTTGCTCCCGAAGGGTTGCAACCTCGCGCATCCTTTGCTTGAGAACACCAGAAGATTGGTAGTTAGACGACACGCCGCCCAGTATAAATTCACATACTATTAGGGGCAGATACACGGCTCCGCATTGTCTGATGGCGCTCCGGGTATATGCGCCATCAGCGCTGATGCCTAGGTGCATAAGGTACCGATTGTTGTCATAGAAAGACCTTGGATAAAATGTCGCCTGATGAGCAGGACAGCTGAAAACATCCGATGCCCGGTTTGCCGCCGGACGTAGCCAGCGAAGATCCTTGTACACCTCAATGGTATGGCCTACCAAGACACGAGACTCGGTGGAGAGCTTGGCAAAAAGTGTCGTCGCGTCGAGAGCTGATGAAATGACATCGCCGGCGTTGAGGAACAGCACGAAATCTCCTTGCGCCCGCTCCAGGCCCTTGTTCATTGCGTCGAAGATTCCTGAGTCTGGCTCAGAAATCCAGTTCACGTCGCCTATCACGGAGAGGTAACTGCGAACGTCCGACCGCGAACTTCCGTCGATCACCCAATGCTCATAGGACGAGTGGGAAAGAGCGTGTGTGCTGGCGAGTGTTGCCTCCAAGCCTGGCAGGTCATCCTTTACCACCGTGACAATGGTTAGCTTGGGTGCCGCAGCTTTCGCGTCGGCATTAAGCCCGTCAGGGTCCATTAATATCGCCTCCTTTCTGTATCATGCGGACGAAACAAAGGTGACGGACGAAACAAAGGTGGACGAAACAAAGGTGACATCCACGATTTCCAACAATGGTGGATATCACTTTTTTCAGTCCGCTCGGCTGGCGTCAGGTCGGGCACGTGCTCCAACGCGAACGCACGCATTTGCGGCACCGACTGCGGCGTATCTCCATGAATTGTAACGGTTCCCGCTTGTTCTCGTAGAATAAACGCGGCACGAAATCCGGCGCGGGATTTCGCCACCGCTCGGCAGTGCGGCATTCTGCATTCATCATTCTGCATTACCTACGTCGCACATTCTGGACATCGCAGAGGCGTTGCTGCGGAGAAGATTAGTTCGCCACAGATAAATACGGATGGACACGGATAAGACTTCAGCCGTCGAGCGTGCGTCCGCGAACTCTGCGCCTCGGCGGCGAATCCCCGCATTTCATCTGCGTCCATCTGGATTGATCTGTGGCGAAACCTGTTTTCATTCGGAGTTCCGCGTCCCAGACATCGCGCCGGCGCGCAGCGCGCGCAAAGACAAAATCGAAAAATTTTGTGTCGTTTGGCCGCGGCCAACGCGGTTTTGGAAATTGCGCTGCGCGCCAGCGTGCCGGCCGGCGCAGCGCGAGCAGGTATATGGAGGAGGTGTGTGAAATGATGAATGCAGAATGCAGAAGTCAGAGTGTAGAAACCGCGCGGCGGGTCGATCGTTCGGTTGTTCGTCTCGCGGCAATCTGGGCCGTTCCCGAAAATTCCCGAAAACACCCGATCGGCCGAAATCGTCTCAGCGGCAAATGTTGGCCGGGCCGGAAGATGTGGATTCGGTGCGTGCGGATCGTCGGGTATGAATGCCGAGCCGCCAAGGAACTGCGAATGGAAAACGTGTTGCAATCCAGCGAAACGAACCCATTCGATTTCAGCTTCAACGGGAGTTCCGCGTCACGCGGCCAATCGCGCGGCGTGATTTTCGTGCGTCACTTTCCGGCTGTGCAGCACGATCGGCGGCTCGTCGATTCTTCGGATCATGCTGAGGTAAGCGGCGGCCATCACGAGGTTGGCGATGACTCCGCCGGCCATCAGTCCGTCCAATCCGTAGATCGCGGTGAGCGGCAGGGCGATGACGATGATGGCGGCCGTCTGTGCGACTTGCGCGACGAAGCTTCGCTTGCTCTGTTCGATCGCGTTGAGCAGGCAGCCGACGACTTGCGCGACCAGCAGCGCGGCGTACCAGACGACGAACGCGCGCAGTTGATTGCCCAGTCCAGCGTACGACGACGCGGCGCCGTAGAGCAGGTGAATCGATGTCGTCGGCAGCAGGACGAGGAACAGGAAATACGGCGCGATCACGCCGCCGGTCAGCAGGCCATATTTCTTGGCGATCGATTTGGCGGCGTCGAGTCCATCCGTGCGAAACGCGCGAGCGGCGGCGGGAACGATCAGGCCGGCCATGCAGATCGTCAGCGGGTTGCTGAGTTTCATGAGGTTCGCCAGTGCCTGGAATCGGCCGACCGCGTCGGTGCCGTGGAAATAGACCAGCGTCCACGAGCAGCCGAGCGTCGTGATGATGAGCGTGAGATTTCCCATCAGCACCCACCGGCCGAGCTGCCAGAAATCGCTGCCGGTTTTCATCAGCTCGCGCGGACGGAACGTGAATCGCGGGCCGATCTGAATCGCCTGCACGATCACCGCGGCGCCGCTGGTGAACGCCATCACCGCGAAGGCGGTGTTGACGGTGAGCACGCCGGCGACGCTCAGCATCAGCACGAGTGCAGCTTGTCCGAGATAGCTGACGGCATCGCCGGGGAGCGCGCGGCGTTGTCCGCCGTGCGACATCATCGCGCGGCGGAGCGTTTCCTGACATTGACCAGCAGCGAGGGCGATCGCGCACAGCAGGCCGGTTCCGAGGCTGTCGACCGCGTTGCCGGCGAAGATCACCGCGAGCCCCAGGGGCAACGCGAGCGCGAACGTGAGCATGAGGCAAGTGCCGGCCAATCGTCGCAGACCGTCGCGATCGAGAATCGCGCCGCGAACGGAGAGCGGATAGATGACGAGTGCAGCCTGCAAGCTGTTGAGGAACAGCATCGCCTCGAGCAGCAGCGCAAAGATGCCGAACTCCGCCACGGCCAGCGAGCGCGCGAGCAGGATGTTGGTTGTGCAATTGCCGAGGCTGACGATCCCCTGGTCCGCCAGCGCCCAAACGCTGCGGCGAGAACTGCTGACCGGATTGGCCAGATCATTGGATGCATCGGAGGCCGCGGCGTCATCGCGCAGCCGATCCAGCGGCGACTGAACGT
>JACMML010000200.1 GCA_014379105.1 Phycisphaerae bacterium | reverse complement strand
GCCGGGAACGCCGACGCACCCGGCACCGCAGGTGCCCGATGAACCCAAGGCGCTGTATCAGGTAAAATCGCGCGCGGGCATGTCCTCTCATCCTTCGGGACTCGAGGAATTGGCGGAAGTGGTTCACAGCTCCGGGCTTTCAGGCAGCGGAATGCTCAATCGGCCGAGCGCGCCGCTGGAGTATGCGACACCTGGGAAAAAACCGCGCAACGCGATGATGATCGTGATGGCTATCGCAGTCTCGGTGTTGGTCCTCCTGGCGATCTTTATGGGAATACGGCTCCTTCGCAGCGGCGTCAGCAATACCAATACCGCCCTACCACCAACGGGCGTCGGTCCGGCTGTATCGAGCACCCCTTCTTTTGCCAACGTGGCGCTCAATGGCGATAAGATCGCGTACGTAATCGACCGCGGCGACGCCACTGCGGCGCTCTTTCCGGGGATCAAGACACTCACCACGCGGTCAGTCCGCTCGCTTGGTCCGGAGCGACGCTTTACGGTCATCCTTTGGAACAACGGCAGCGACGACGCGTTTCCGAATTCCGGCACCGTCTTTTCGACCTCCGATGAGGCCGGCAAGCTTGGCAACTGGCTGGACAATGTCTCCACCGGACGCGCGACCAGCGTCGATTCTGCGCTCGCAAATGCGCTGGCGCAATCGCCCAAAGAGATCGTGCTGATCACCGCCAAAGCAGATCAGCTTGACCCGGACGAATTCGCGGCCACTGTCTTGAAAATCCGCGCCGGCAAACCGGTGAAGATTCATACCTTCAGCCTCGGGAGCAGCCCGGATGCGGATCCGCTGAAGAAGATCGCCGCCGACACCGGGGGAATTCATGTCCGCATGTCCGCCGCCGAACTGAATAATTTCAGCGACTAACTCCCGCCGCTTGGAAATCAATACACATGATGACAGGACGTTGTGAGCTCACGCAACCGGGCTAGGATTGGCTATGGACTCTAAATCATCCGTCGAACAGATTCGCGCGCGGTTCGATGCCGATGTGGACCGATTTTCCGACCTCGCTGCCGGGCAGCTTACCGCGATGGACAGCGCGCTGTGCCTCGACCTCATCGCACAAGGCGCCGCGGCCGTGACGCCTGGCGCGACGACATTGCTTGATGTCGGATGCGGCGCTGGGAATTGGACGCTGCGACTGCTCGAAGTGCTGCCGAAGCTTGACGTGACGCTGATGGACCTCAGCCAACCGATGCTGGACCGGGCGATTGCGCGCGTGACCGCGGCCGGAGCTACGTCCATCACCATTCAACAGTGCGACGTGCGCGGCTGCCGGTTCGAACCCGGTTCATTTGATCTCATCGTCGCCGGATCGGTGCTGCATCATCTGCGAGAAGAAGACGAGTGGCGGGCGGTGTTCAAAAACTTCCACCGCTGGCTGCGGCCGGGCGGGTCGGTGTGGGTGTACGACCTGGTCACGCACGAGCACCCCGTCGTCGAGCAGCGGATGGCCGAGCGATACGCGACATATCTTAAAACGCTTGGCGGCGAAGAACTGGCGCGCAAGGTATTCGATTATGTCGCCGAGGAAGATTCACCGCGGCCGGTGACGTGGCAGTTGGAACGCATGCGCGAAGCCGGGTTTGCCACGGTGGATATTCTTCATAAGACCGCGACGTTCGCCGCGTATACGGCGGTCCGATAAAAGTGTTGGAATCAAACCGGGTATCGAAGCCGTGCGCTAAACGCTGCCAAGCTGCGACAATTTGGATAAGCATTACCGCTTATCCGGGCAAGACTAAGAAAGTGCCGCTACACTCCGGCCGATATCGAACTACAGACCCATTGGTGGTTATTAGCTGTTTGTTTCGGAAGGCACCATGATTCACCCCTGGCACGATGTAACCCCCGGCGAGCACATTCCGCAGGAATTCCAAGCCATTATCGAGATCCCTTTTGGCTCGAGCGTTAAGTACGAACTGGACAAAGATTCGGGTCTGATCAAGCTCGACCGTGTGCTCTTTTCGGCTGTATTTTACCCGGCGAACTACGGCTTCATCCCTCAGACGCTGGCCGAGGATGATGACCCGCTTGATGTACTGGTGTTCTGTCAGGAGGCGGTTGTCCCACTGACACTGATGAACGCCCGCACGATCGGCATCATGACAATGGTGGACGGCGGTAAGAAGGACCACAAGAT
Source organism: Phycisphaerae bacterium (assembly GCA_014379105.1). Taxonomy (GTDB): domain Bacteria; phylum Planctomycetota; class Phycisphaerae; order Tepidisphaerales; family Tepidisphaeraceae; genus JACMML01. The sequence goes on along the minus strand of JACMML010000200.1, from coordinate 19,472 downwards.
CATCGCCGTCGCGACCGAAGACCCCGAGTTCAACAGCTACCGCGAGGCCGCCGAGATGCCGCCCCACCGACTGATGATGCTCCGGCGATTCTTCCTCGACTACAAGCACCTGGAAGGCAAGCAGGTGGAAGTCGAAGAGATCCAGCCGGCACGCGAGGCGTACGCCGTTATCGAAGACGCGCTGGCGCGGTATTCGAAGCAGCGGCGCAAGGGATTTTAATTGATCGCCGGGCGCTTCCCGACCGCCGTGGCAGCGCTCAATAAGTTTGTTGAGACGCGCGGTGGGTGTGCGACTATTTATAGTTGTATGCCGACAGGGGCTGCGAGGAGTTTGGCCAAGCCGAAGCGTCAGCGGTCGCATGCTCGGGCGAGTGGGCAAATTTCCGAGTAACGAAGTCCGCATGGCCATCGGCAAATGCGACAACTCCTTTACCCGCAGAGTTTGGTAAATAGGTCAAGGTGGGATACACAGGCGGATCGTTTTTCTTCCAATGCACCGTGTCATGCCGCAATGCGAGTCGATTAACGTCGTAATATAGACGTGAATCGGTGAACCAGAGTATTCCATTTCCGTCGTTGATCGAACGATCATCCTCTTCGAACACTAGAATTTTCTCCGAGCTGCTTTTTATCTGAGACATCTTCTTTGCAACCAACCTTGGAATAGCGGTGCCGCCGTAGGGTGTAATAACAAACGAATCCTGACCGGCATCCCACGCGAAGTTGGCATTGATATTATAACTGAACGTGTAATCGCCCCCGCTGCCCCAGGACTGCATTCTCTTTTCGGTCGTTGTGTCCGATGGACAGCGCAAAACCTGCAAGTTACTCGCTTTTAAATTCAAGTACCGAGCGATCCCCTGATTCTGGAACAAATCCTCGTTCAGCTTGCCCCCGGAAGACAGACTCGCGCCGCTGTTGAGCGGCTCGAGTTGCCACCGCACCCACTCGGTAGAGTTTAGGGAAGGGTCCCATTTCACACCAGGAAGCGTGCCTTTATTCGTCAAGGAATAAGCGATTACCGCCTGTGAAATTTGCCGAATATTGCTCAGGCACTTCACCCGCCTGGCACTTTCCCGCGCCCGGCCTAGCGACGGAAGTAGAATTGAGATCAGCAGTGCGATGATCCCGATAACGACCAATAGTTCAACGAGCGTAAAGCCGTGTCGGCGCGTTTGCATACAAATTCCTCTGCCAGACGATTTGGAAACCACCTCCACAACCTTGGTAATTAGCGTACACCGCGCGATACACGGCTCAATGCGTAATTGCGCAAATCATTTTATGATTTGCGCATGATTTTTCTATTCTCGGATTGCGTAGCCTGGGCCCGCGCCTTCGATATTGGATGTCATTGCACACACCCCTGCGGCGATATACTCCTCACTTCCTGAATCGGTTTTGATCCATGGCGAGCACTTCAAGGAGGATCCTATGAGCGGGTGTATCGGTTCCATTTTGTTGCCGCTGTGTGCGGCGATTTTGATTGTTCTAAGCGTCGGTCAGCCCACGGCATGGGGCGCTGATGAAGCAAGCGCGGCGTCGCAATGGCGAACGATCCACAACGACTTCTACTGGACAGACCAGAACGGCGCGCGAATCCTCACGCGCAGTGGTTGCCTGGCGCAGTTCAATGGCACGTACTATTGGTACGGCGGTAATCCCCGGGGATTTCGTGAACAATACTGCTACACCTCCACCGACCTGATTCACTGGACCAACCACGGCGTCATCCTTCGCCACAATACAGACGCCAACCGGATTGATGTGGTCTACAACGAGACCTCGAAGCAGTACGTGATGATCCTCAAGTACGACGGCAACGGCGCACACCTCGGCATCGCCACTTCGGATAAACCGCAAGGCCCTTTCACATTCAAAACCCAGACGCTTGTCGATAACGCGCTGATGGGCGATATGTCGGTCTATAAAGATGATGATGGCAAGCTGTATCTGGCCTATGTCTCCTGGGCCGTGGGCACTAATGCCCAGCATGGCATTTACCTTTTCAAACCGGACTTCCTCACGCTCGATAAACGCCTGCAACTCTGGGACATCCGCGCCCGCGAGGCCAATCACATCTTTAAACGGAATGGAATCTACTACTACGGCACATCCCGAACCGCGGGCATTCAATCCTCGGGCACTTCCTACTACACCGCCACGGATATGAATGGCCCGTGGTCGCCCGCCAAGCCCATGCCGACGCCGGGCTCAAATAACTCATGGGATTCGCAGGTCGATTTCGTCTATCCCATCGAGGGCACCAAGAGCAAGTTCTATTTGTACGTTGGTGACCGGTGGATCAAAGACCTCCCCCAAGGCCGCAACGGCGACTACATCTGGCTGCCGATGGAATTCAATGGCGATGAGCCGGTCCTGAATTATTACCAGGACTGGGACATCAATCTGACCACCGGCGAATGGCGCAAGTTTGATCCCGCCCGCAACCTCGCGGCGGGAAAACCGGCTACTGCATCGTCGACTACCGGCACGAATGTCTCGAGCAACGTCACCGACGTGGCGACTTATGAGAACTACATGTCGAGCCGCTGGGAGAGCGAGCCGAGCGACCCGCAGTGGATCTCCGTCGATCTGGGCAAGCCGACGGAGATTAACCCGTGATCCTGAAATGGGGCACGACGGCCGCGAAGTCGTTCAAGATCCAGGTGTCACCCGACGGATCGGCGTGGACAGACGTTTTCAGCACCGGCATCGGCAGCTCCTACACGGTGACGGACCAGACGTTCCCCACCACCACCGCCCGCTTTGTTCGGATGGCCGCCACCGAACGCGCCGTCGTCCCCGTCGGTGGGCGGCGCGGCAACCGCAATGCGGCAACCACCCAGAGCACGCAGCCGGGCGCGACACGTCCGGCGGCAACGCAGCCGACGACCGCCCCGGCTCCGGCGGGGTACATGCTCTTTGATTTCCAAGTACTGAAGGATTGAGTCTGAGCGGGCGCTGTGCAGCGCCTGCGGGCTGCATTAAGTGGTTCACCGCGTGGGAACCTTACGCACAATCTCCACCACCTGCCATGTCTGCTGGATATCGCGCGTACGGTTCGCGCCGGCGCGCAATGCGCCGACTCCCATCGCGCCGCCAGGGCGCGGCTGGGTTTTGTCCTCCAACGGCGGCGTATGGCGGGGCATGTCGCGATAGCTGGCGAGCACCTTCTGTCCCAGCGTGTTCTTCTTGGCGATCACGCGCTTACTGAATGCATCGCTCATCGGCTTGTTCATCACAAGAAACACGCGCCGCCCGGACGTGATCGATTTTTCGATGATCTCCAGTTGCATATCAACCAGCTGCTTTTCATCCCGCCCCTCGAGCGCCCCCAGTAGCCAGCGCCGGCGTTCGCCTTGCTGGGTTACAGGATCTGAATCAGGGTCGGTGGTCTGCTCCATCCTTCGCAGGCGGTCTATGAACGGCGCGGTGTAATAGTCGCGGGCATAGAGGCGATAGTCGCCAATGAATTGCAGATAGTTCAAGTCGTTTGCGCTGGCGAAGATGACCGATTCCTGCGGCGCGACCCGCGTAACGATCTTGCCGAGCTCTGAGAGATTAGAATTGACTCGCTGCTGGGTTTCCAAGCCCAGCGGCGTTTCCTGCCCGTCTTCAAGTCCGTGGATTGCGCGGAATAGACCGATGCCGCACGACAGCGCCGTGACGACCGCGCACCCGATCGGCGCTGCGATGGCGAGTCTCCCGCGCGAGTTGGTAAGGACGGCCTGGAAGACCACCGCCACGCCAACCAACAACGGGGGCAGCAGCGTGAGAAAGAACCGCAGGTAAGAGACGCCGCGCTCCGGCGCCCAATAGTAAGACATGTAAACCAATATGCCCGGCAGCATCCAGGCCCACAGCAGCAGTGCTTTGCGCGATGACGACGCGAACGCCAGCGCCATGCCGAGCACACCGAGCGGCGCGATGAAGAACAGGCCGGTATCGTGCACCTGTCTTGCGAGCTTTTCCCAATTGGAATTGATGTGTTCGATGGTAAACGCGCTGCCCGGCTTGGATTCGTTGGTGCTGTCGTAGCCGGTGGGCGTTCCCATCGCGAGAAGATTAAAGGTCACCAGGTACACCACCGGGATCAGCCATCCCAGCAGCGGCCATGCGGCGCGGAGATAAGACCGCCAGGTGCGCCAGCGGATCATCGACAGGAACGCCACCGCGATCAGCAGGCCGAGCAGGCCTTCGCTGTAGCGTATCGTCGTTGCGTAACCGAGCAAAAATCCGCCGAGCACGCCCTGCCAGATTGAAGCCGACTGCCAGAAGCAGATCAGCAGGTACGCGCCCCATACCACACACGCGAGGCATGATGCGTGACTGTTCGGATTATTCGCCAACGTCAGCGTCACCTGCCCGAAGCCCAGCAGCAGCATCGCGCACACCGAGGCGAATACGCCGGCAAATTTTCGCGACAGGAAATACATCCCCAGTATCGCCGCCGCCGCGCTGATCGGCGAAACCAGGAACGCCCACGTCGCGCCGGCGCTACCGAAGACCCAGAACGAAATCGCGTACAGCAGCGGCAGGCCATTGGGATACTTCGGGTAGTTCATGCCCGTTTCGGGCACACGCACCCACATCGCACCGACAAAACCCGTCGCGTGATCCGGGATGAAACCGGTGGACCCGGTCTGCGACAGCAGCCGCCCGCCGGCGAGATAGCCGTTCTGATCCACGCCCGGGTGCGCCGGCACCCAATACTGCAGGATGAACGCCAGATAGCCGGCGGCGATCAAAGTCGCGAGGATTGCGCCGATGACGCTCCGCTGCGTTTGCGACGGCAGGAGGCGCAGCGCGGCCCGCGCTCGCGGGTCCGGGGCATCCGCGGAGGGCGCGCGGTTGGGATCGATGGTCTGATAACTAAGCGTCGTCATTCGCGGTACTCCTCACTCAGCCGTCACTTGCAACAAATTAATTGACCGCGACACATTCAAATTGCACGTCTCTAGTGTCAGACATAACAAAGGCTCAGGAGGCACTATGATCATCAATATAGACAAACCAAATGCGGCCGCGGGCACGCTTACGACGCGCCGCAGCAGGATGCTCTTCATTGCATACGCTGTGTTCGGGCTGAGCGTTGCGATGGTGATGTGACAATTCTACCGGACGTGTTGAGCCGACTGGCTCAACCGCCGGAATGATGATTGCCCGCGCCACGGTCGTCGGCGTCATACGCCTGCTCGACGTTGGCGCCCTGCACCTCAACGCGTTCGATCGAAACGGCCCGGCCGGTGACGGTGTCGATCTCCGCGATCGCCCCGCACATCCGCACGTCGCCGGTCGCGACGTCAAACGGCGCCGGCTGGGCGCTGGTCATGTACTGCAGCACGCGATCCTTGCGCCGCCCGAGCACCGAATCGTACGGACCACACATTCCGATATCGCTGATATACCCCGTCCCACCACCGAGCACGCGCGCGTCGGCGGTGGGCACGTGCGTATGCGTTCCGAATACAAAACTCGCCCGCCCATCCAGATAATGACCCAGCGCCACCTTCTCGCTCGTCGCCTCCGCGTGCACGTCGCAGACGCGCACCTTCACCGATGACGGCAGTTGCGTGAGCACCTTGTCGGCGGCCGCGAAGGGGTCGTCGCACGGCAGGTTCATGAAGATGCGTCCCATCAAGCCAAACACCGCGACCTGAATATTGTTGTTCGTCGTGATGACGGTGTAAGTCCGGCCGGGGCTTGAGGCGGGCATGTTGGCCGGGCGGACGATGCGCTCGGACGTACTGAGCGTCGGGCCGATCTCGCTTTTGCGAAATGCGTGATCGCCCAGCGTGCAGACATCGACGCCGTACGACCGCAGCTTGTGGAACAGGTTCGGCGTGATGCCGCTGCCGCCGGCGATGTTCTCGGCGTTGGCGATGACCAGATCAATCCGCTGCTCGCGAACCAACTCAGGCAGGCGATCATGAATCACCTGCCGACCGGGCCGGCCGACGACATCACCAAGTGCGAGGATGCGGATGGTCATGCCGAGCTACTATACGCAACGGCGACTAAATGTGTGTGGCACGGGCTTTCAGCCTGTGTTGGATTGCAGCTGGGAACCCATGGGCTGGAAGACCATGCCACATGTAAAATGCTCTAATTGACACGGACAAGTACCAGCCTCTCCAATTGATCGCTCTTCTTTTCATCGGTCGGACCATCCAATAGGCGCTCCACTTTCATTCCCCGCTGGAGATCGTAGTACTCGCGCTGCCGACAGATGAGATATCGCGTTTTTTCAGGCGGCTGGAGTTGAATATCATCAGTACGATCCGGAATATCCCGGAGATAAAACGCCAGATGTGCTTCGCCAAGGCCGTACAGAGTCACTCGCTGCCCGTCCGGGATTAATTCGTTCACTCGGCGGGCGAAATCCGCCTGACCGCGATAGCCGTCAAAGCTCGGGAGAATCAACTTCTGCACGCAGAGGATCGTCACGCCGCAGCCGATGAACCACGCGATCAATAGATTTCTGGCCCGCGTCGGGGTGCGCACTGAATCCATCCACACCATCGTTCCATACGCGGCCAGCACCGAAAACGCGGGCATCAGCGGGAATGCGTAATGCTTGTGCTTCCACGCCGATAGCATGAGTACGATCAGGAACGGCGTGACCCATGCGATCAGGAACATTGCGGCGCGCGAATCTCTCCAACGGCGTCCACTTTTCCATACGCCGATCACGGCCGCGGGCGTTGCGGGGAGGATCAGGTACGGAATCGTCCAGAAATAAAACGCCAGGCCGACGACATAGCTGATTAACGTCAACTCGTCTTTCCCTTGCAGCTCCCCGGTGGCGCGGCCGAACAGATGCATGTACCACGCATGGATGATCGGCGGGTGGGTCAGGTACGCCGCGATTGGCCAGATGATCAGCAGGCTGATCAGCACGATGATCCCGAACGGATTGGTCAACACGCGACGCGCCCAGGCATCCCGGGCCCAGACCGCGTAAATGATCGCGGCCGGGATTGTGATCATCGGCGCGACGCCTTTGAGCAGGAATCCGAACCCGGTGGCACCGTAAAACAGCACGCTATATCGCGTGATTTGCCACTTCGACGCGTGCGGCGCATCGGTCCCGGCGGGCTGTAATAGCGCTGCCATTGCGATCGTCACCGCGGCAACCAGCGGCATGTCTGCTTCGGACAAGCGCGCCTGGGTTTGCAGCCAGACGGTCGTCAACGTGATCAGTCCCGCGAGCAACCCGGCGGCTGAAGAGAGCAGTCGCGTCGCGATCACCGCAGTCGCATGTGCCGCTACGATTCCCGCCAGCGCCGCCGGCAGACGACAGACAAACTCGCTGCGCGAATCGAAGAGCTTCATGCTCAGCGCGATCAGCCAGCTCATCGTCGGCGGTTTGTCCGTGCGCGGTTGGCCGGCGAAGGTCTGGATCGACCACGGCGCACCCGCCTCGAGCATCTCCCGCGCCGGTTCGGCGGCCAGTACCTCGTGCCTGCTGAGCACCGTGCCGTTGTCCAGAAATGGCAGCAGCAGAAGCGCGCCGTAAAGGAAAATGAGCAGGTGATGACGGATTGTCACAATGATTAGCCGGCGATTTCTCGCAGGGTCTCGGCGGCGTAGCGGACCTGCTCTTCGCTGAGTTCGGGGAAGATCGGCAGCGCCAAGACTTCGCCACACGCGCGCTCGGTCTCGGGCAGACTGCCGGTTTTGTACCCGAGGTGCGCGAAGCACGGCTGACCGTGCAGGCCGAGCGGGTAATAGATCCCCGAGCCGATTCCCTTGTCGGCCAGCCGCTTCTTCACATTGTCGCGGTCCGCAACGCGTACGACATACTGGTTGTAAATACTTAAATTACCGGCTTCGATGAACGGGGTGATGACGCGCGAGCTGCGCAGGACCTGGTTATAGATATCGGCATTGCGCCGGCGGGCCGCGTGCCACTGTTCCAGATGTTTCAGCTTCACATTCAGCACCGCCGCCTGCAGCGCGGCCAGGCGAAACATGCCGCCGATCATCTCGTGGTGATACGTGTGGCCGCTGCCATGAACGCGGAGCTTCCGCAATTTCTCGGCCAGTTTGTCGTCATGGCAGCAGATCGCTCCGGCATCGCCGAACGCGCCCAGATTCTTAGTCGGGTAGAAACTCAGGCACCCGACGTGCGCCTGGCTGCACGCCGGCTTATCATGTCGCCGCGCGCCGATGGCCTGCGCGGCGTCCTCGATCACCACCAGTCCGTGCCGGGCGGCGATCTGATTAATCTCATCGATCCGGCACATCTGCCCGAACAGATCGACCGGCACAATCGCCCGGGTGCGCGGTGTGATGGCCGGCTCGATCTTCGCAACATCGATGTTGAAGGTCCGCGGATCGATGTCTACAAACACCGGCGTCGCGCCGAGGCGCGCGATCGAGCCGGCGGTCGCGAAGAAGGTGAATGACGGGCAGATCACCTCGTCGCCGGGCTTGAGGTCGATCGCCATCATCGCGCAGACCAGCGCATCGGTGCCGGACGAAACGCCGATCGCGTGCGTGGCCTGGCAATACTCCGCCAAATTCTTCTCAAACCGCTCGACGTGCGGGCCGAGGATTAGCGACTGGGTGTCGCACACGGTGTCGATCACCGGACGGAGCTCTTGCTTGAGGGTCTTGTACTGTTGAGTCAGGTCCAGGAGCGGCACTTGCATACCGCTGAGATTACGGCGGGAATCGACGGAAAGAAACTGATCACCGCGCGGGCGGGGTTGACGCGGGTGGTGATGTCGCCGGCTGGGACGTCACAGACTTCAGTATCGCCGACGCACCGATGCGCATCTTCAGGGCAAACCCCTTTTCGGCATCGATCATCGTCTTGTATTTGCCCGCGTCCACTTCGGCCGCCACTTCGTCGGAGACCTGGGCGATGATGGGCATCAGTTGATTCATCCGCTGCTGGCCTTGCGGATCATTGATCAGGCTGGTGACGCGCCACTTCCCGCCGGTCTGCTTCAATGTCAGCCCGCCGACGGGTCGGCCGACGTTGGCGGTGTCCGCGTCGATGGTCACCGGCTCGCTCTCCAGGCGTTGCAGCATGGACGCGACCGACATCTCCCCCGCCGCCGGCCGCTTGGTGACCTCTTCGGGAAAACGGCGCGTCATCGCGTCCTTGGCGCGCTGGGCGGCCTTGATGGCGTGGTGAAACCCTTCGATCAGTTTGAATCCGTCCTCCGTGCCCGCGAACAATCCCCGGGCGGCGGTGAGATCAGTCGCATCGAGTGTCGCGACAAACTCCCGCACCGCGGACCGGACGGCCGGCGCCCCCGGCGGGTCCACCGGCTTCGTGGCGGCATTGGGTTGCGGCGGCAGGGCTTGTGCGAGTCCGAGTCGGGCGATCGTTATCGTCAGCAGCGCCGCGAGCGTGACAATCCCGAATCGATGCACTTCGGATGCTCCTGTACCCTACGCGATCGCGCCGTCACGATTGTGCCCGAGCAATTGCACCAAAGCACTCCGCCCGGGCACGATTCGCGCTTACGCGCTCTTCTTCTCCGCCGGGCGCTGGCCGAACAGGTGCTTCGTACCGGCGACGACCGCCTCGTCGATTACATACTTATTGCCCGGCGGCTGATCCGGCAACGCGTACATCACTTCCAGCATCATCTCTTCACATACCGCACGCAGCGCACGAGCGCCGGTGTCGCGCCGCAGCGCCCGCTCGGCGATCTTGGTCAGCGCGCCGTGCGTGAATTCCAGCTCGTTGCCTTCCATGCGGAACAGCCGCATGTACTGCTTGGTGATCGCGTTTTTCGGCTCGGTGAGAATATTCACCAGCGTCGAGACGTCCAGCGGTTCCAGCGTGCTGATCAGCGGCAGTCGGCCGATGAATTCGGGGATCATGCCGAAGCCGACGAGATCTTCCGGCTGCACCTGGCGAAGCGTCTGGGCGCGGCTTTCGATCTGGTCGCGGGTTTCGATCTCGCTGCCGAAGCCGATCATCCGCTTGCCGAGGCGTTTGCGGATGATGTCTTCAAGGCCGACGAATGTGCCGCCGCAGATGAAGAGGATCTGCGAGGTATCCATCTGGATGTATTGCTGCTCGGGGTGCTTGCGTCCGCCTTGCGGGGGGATGTTGGCGACCGTGCCTTCGAGCATTTTCAGCAGCGCCTGCTGCACGCCTTCGCCGCTGACGTCGCGGGTGATGCTGACGTTGTTCTGAGTCTTGGCGATCTTGTCAATTTCGTCGATGTAGATGATGCCGCGCTGCGCGGCTTCCAGATCGTAATCCGCGGCCTGAAGCAGGCGCAGGAGCACGTTCTCCACGTCTTCGCCGACATAGCCGGCCTCGGTGAGCGTGGTTGCGTCACCGATTGCGAACGGTACGTTCAGGATCTTTGCCAGCGTACGGGCGAGCAGGGTCTTGCCGCTGCCGGTCGGGCCGATCAGCAGGACGTTGGTTTTATCCAGTTCGATTTCTTCGACCGGCGCCGCGCCGTCGGCGGCGGGCTGTTGCACACTTAGGCGCTTGTAGTGATTGTGGACCGCGACGCTGAGCGCGCGCTTCGGATAATCCTGCCCGACGACATGGCCGTCGAGGAACTCCTTGAGCTGGCGCGGGGACGGGATTGTCGAGAACAGCGGCTGGCTGGTCGACATCTTCCGCTTTTCCTGCCGGATGATGTTGTGAGCAAGATCGACGCAGTTGGAGCAGATGTAGACATCGGACGGTCCTTCGACCATCGGTCCGACGTCGCGCGAGCTCTTGCCGCAGAAGGAGCAGGTGGTCACGCGTCGGCCACGAAAGCCGCCGTTGCCACCGCCGCCGCCGGGGGGTTGATTACCTGGCCCACCGCCGCCTCCGGTTGGGGGAGTCGAACCACCGCCGCCACGATTCATGCCATTGGCCATGTGAAATCGCCTTACATCCGTTGGGAACCAACTATTACCGGATCAACTCGCCACGCTATTCAAGGTGCGCCGCGGCCAAGCCATGGCGCGCCTCTGATGTCTTATCGATCCGCGCTACCCAGGCACTTAACGACATGCCTAATTCGCGGTGTGATCATAACTCGTCGCAGGCACGCATGGTATGCCAAAAGCGCTGCCGATAATACCCTCGTCATGACGCGGTGACGGGGCGATTGAAGTTCTTTCTGTCAGCGGTTGATCCGACCACGAATGATTACAATCCTTCAGCCGGGCCGACAAATTCGGCAATTGTGACGTCGTTAAGTTCCGCAGCAAGCACGACTTGCGCTGTACGTACTCCTGTGTGCGTCGTTTATCGGTGAACCCCAATCACACCCGCGTACACAGGTGCATCGGACTCTATCAACTACTCGCTATTGGCGCGAAAGCGACGAAACGCATAGGATACTATTGATAATGCTCGCATCCCGCTCGCTGATCTCACTACTCGCGGTCGCCATCCTGATGGCGCGAGTGCTCTGCGTCTGCGCCGAAGCGGCCGCGCCGACGCCGGTCGCGCCGGACCGCACCGCCGACGAACACGCGTGCTGTCAAAAGCAGTCGGAGCCTGTGAAGCAAGACTGCCCGAACCACGGCAGCAAATGCGGGGAATGCGCTAACGTCTCGATCCAGGCCGAAAAGTCTGCGCCGTCGATTGTTCTGCCCCCCGTGCTCGCCTCAATGCCCGTGCTGGCGGCACTCACGCCGCCGGTCCTCTCATCTGTCTGTCCGGCGGATGTGCGGCTTTACGATCCTTCCCCACCCTCCCCGCTTTCGCTGAGCTGCATCCTGTTGATCTAGAAGCGTCCATTCGATGACGTGCGCGCACATCGCCCCCTGGCCATGCGCTGCGCTAATTGATCCGACACTCTTCTAGTTAGCACGAGCGTGTTCCATGAGACTGTTATTGGTTTGCTTCGCCGCGGTCGCGGTAGGCGGATGCGTGCTGGCGCCCGAGGGCGCGCAGCAGACGCGCGACGCCGCCCGCCAGGCCGGTGCCGCGTACACATCGGACATCTCACATCGCACGCTCCCCGCGCTATCCGAACGCCCGGACTGGCGCGACGTGCTTCATCGCGCATTGCTCGCCAATGGTGAACTCGAAGCGAGCTATTTCGAGTGGGCGATGGCGGTCAGCCGCATCGATCAGGCGGGTTCTTATCCGAGTCAGCCCATTGAGCTGGGCTTCAGCTATATGTTTAGCGGCGAGCGGATGAAATCATTTAACCGCGGCACCCTCAGCGCCCAATTCATGGACGCGACGGCATGGCCGACCAAGACGTACCAATCCGCGAAAGTCGCATGGCGCGACGCGCAGGCGGCTGAGGCGCGGTTTGTCGCGGCCAAGTTCAAGTTGCAGCAGGATGTTTTGACGCGCTGGGCGGACTTGGTGCTGGCGACCGAGCAGGTTCGCGTGCAGTCGCAGAATGTGAATCTGCTGAAGCTGGTGCTGGAAACCGCATCCGGCCGCGTCCGTGCCGGCGGTTCGCAGCAGGACCTGCTCCGCGCCGACGTGCAATTGCGCCTCGCGGAGGATCGCCTGGCGACGCTGCAATCAGAAGTGCGACAACAACAGGCCATGCTCAACGGCCTGCTCGCCCGTGAGCCGGATGCGGCGCTAATCGCCGATGCCGACCACCAGACGACGCGCCTCGTGCCCGACGATGACACGATCCTGCTGTCGATGGGCGTTTCGGCGAATCCATCACTTGCGGCACTCGCGCACGACATCACCGGACGAAGCGACGCACTCGCGCGGGCGCAGATGGAATATCTCCCCGACTTCAATCCGATGGCCGCCGTCACGGGGAACGTGTCGCAGATGATCGGTGCGTCGCTCGTGCTGCCAACCGAGCTGCCGCGCATCCGGGCCATGATCGAAGAGGCCCGCGCCGACCTGCGCCGGGCTCGAGCGATGCACGCTCAGTCGCGCAACAACGCCGTCGCGGAATATGTCGCGGCGATCGTCGCACTGCGCAACACCGAGCGACAGGTCCGGCTATTTCGGGAAACGATCGGCCCGCTCGCGCAGCGGACGGTCGACCTGTCGCGTCAGGGCTATTCGGCGGGCGCCGCGTCGTACCTCGATCTGGTGGACGCGCAACGGACTTTTCTTGAAGTGCAACTTTCACTCGCCGAAGCCCGCGCCGAGCGCGAGCGTCTGCTGGCCAGGATCGAATCGCTGGCCGGGGTTGATATTGAAACTGTAATGCCTGCAACCGCGCCAAGCGGCGCATTGGAGAAACCATGAGAAATTCATTGATCGTCGTATTGATCCTTGCCGTCAGCATCGCGCTTGGCGCAATCCTTCAACGGACCGCCGGTCGACCGATCGCCGCCAAACAGCATACCGCCGCCGCGCCCACGAGTCGGCCAGCGGCGAAGCAGTTGTGGACGTGCAGCATGCACCCGCAGGTGATTCAGGATCATCCCGGTACCTGCCCGATCTGCCGGATGGAACTGACCCCGGTAAAGCAGACCGGCAGCGGCGCTAACGGCGCGGTGGAAATCGATCCCACTGTCGTACAAAACATGGGCGTGCGGACGGCCGTCGTCACTGAAGGGGTGTTGCAGCAGACGATTCGCGTCGCCGGCTACGTGCAGGAGCAGGAGCCGCTGCACCGCGACATCAACTTGCGCGTCAACGGCTGGATCGAAAAGCTCTACGCCAATGTGGACGGCATGATGGTGGAGAAAGGGCAGAAGCTCTTTGATCTCTACAGTCCGGAGTTGGCGGTGGCGGTGGACGAATTAATCGCCGTGCGTCGTCAGGCAGGTGCTTCTGCGGGCGATACGTCGGCGCAGTCATTCCTCGAATCGAGCCGGCGCAAACTCCAGCAGTTCGGCCTGACGCCGGAGCAGATCGAGGAATTATCAAAACTCGAAAAAGCGCCGTTGACGATCTCCATCCTCTCCCCGATGAACGGACACGTGACCGAGAAGATGGTCTACGAAGGCGCTTCGGTCAAAGCCGGCGATCTGGTGCTTCGGCTCGCGGACCGGCACGCGATGTGGATCGATGCCCAGGTCTACGAGCAGCAGTATGGCGCGGTGAACATCGGAGCCAACGCCACCGTGCGCGTGGTGGCCGAGCCGGGGCGCGTTTACGAGGGGCAGGTCATCTTCATCCACCCGCACCTCGACCCGGCCACGCGCACGGCGCTGGCGCGCATCGAAGTGGACAACACCGATCATCTGCTGCGACAGGGAATGTACGCGTCGGTGGAGATCACAAATTCAGGGACCAAGCCCATGAAGCTGATCCCCCGCGAGTCGGTGATCGATACCGGCCGGCGCCAGGTTGCGTTCGTGTCCCTGGGGCAAGGCAAATTCGAACCGCGCAAACTCAAGCTCGGCGCGGCCGGCCAGGACAGCGTGCAGGTGTTGGACGGGCTGGAGATCGGCGACACAGTGGTGACCAGCGGGCAGTTCCTGCTCGATAGCGAAAGCCGTCTGCGCGAAGCGATCAGCAAGCGTCAGGCCGATCTTGCGATGCCAATGGCGGCGCCCGCCACGGAGCCGGCAAACCCACAGGCTAAGATCAAGGTGCCGCACACCGACGAGATCGTCAGCGCTTATCTTGAGATCCAAAAGCAGCTGGGCGCAATTCAGAAGAATGACCAACCGGTCGAGATCGCCCCACTGCTCGATTCCGCCGCGATGGCGACGATGCACGCCGAAGGAGATGCAAAAACTTTGGCAGCAGCGGTGGCGAAGAGCGCCGAGGCGATGAAGGGAAAACCGCTTCCCGAGCAGCGCGAGGCGTTCGTGGGCGTTAGTCAGGCGACGCTCGCGCTGGTGCGCGCGTCGCCGCCGTCATCGAAGGTCGCCAAGACGCTTTTTGTCATCCACTGCCCGATGGCGTTTCACGACAAGGGCGCGGATTGGATTCAGGCGACCGAAGAAGTGGCGAACCCATACTACGCCAAGCAGATGAAAGCGTGCGGCAGCATTGAGCAGCGGATCAGCTCCGCAGAGTAAGCGAACATGATTGCAAGAATCATTGAATATTCGGTGAAGAACCGGTTCCTCGTCTTGATCCTCGCCGCCATGGTGACGGCGGCGGGCGCGTGGGCGGCGCTGCACATGCGGCTGGACGCGATTCCCGACCTGTCCGATGTGCAGGTGATCGTGACGACCGAATACCCCGGGCAAAACCCGCAGGTGGTGGATGATCAAATCACCTACCCGCTCACCAGCGCGCTATTGAGCGTGCCCGGTGCGAAGGACGTGCGCGGGTTCAGCATGTTCGAGCAATCGTTCGTCTACGTGATCTTCGACGACAACACCGACATCTACTGGGCGCGCAGCCGCGTGCTGGAATACCTCAACTTCGCGCGCGACCGGATGCCCAAAGGCGTTGAACCCAAGCTCGGGCCCGACGCGACCGGGCTCGGGTGGGTCTATCAATATGTCATCTATCCCGGCTGGTATTGCCCGGATCATCCGCAGAAACGCGGCTACGAAGCCCCCGGCGTCTGCCCGATTGATGGTCAGCCGCTGGTACAGTCCGAGCAGGACCTGGCGTCGCTTCGATCGCTGCAGGATTGGTACCTGCGCTACCCGCTCACCAGCGTGGAGGGCGTAAGCGAGGTCGCGTCGATCGGCGGGTTCGTGCGGCAATATCAGGTGATCGTCGATCCATTGCGCCTGCAGGCATTCGGGCTCTCGATTCGCGACGTGATGGACTCGGTGCAACGATCGAACAACGACGTCGGCGGCAGCGTGATCGAGCAGGCCGAGAGCGAACTGATGATCCGTAGCCGCGGGTACCTGCGCGGTATCGCGGATATTGAGAAGATCAGCGTCGGCAAGTCCTCTGCCGGCACGGGGATGTCCGGCGCACCTGCGGGCGCGGGCATGTCCGCAGCGGCTTCCAGCACGCTGGGAACACCCGTGCTTCTGCGAGATGTGGCGACAGTGCAGATCGGCGGCGAGATGCGCCGCGGCGTGGGCGAGATCGACGGGCTCGGCGAAGCGGTCGGCGGGGTCGTGGTCGCGCGCTTCGGCGAGAACGCGCGGCAAGTCATCAACGACGCGCGGGCGAAATTGACCGATCTGGAGCGCGGGCTCCCGCCCGGCGTCTACATCAAGACCACCTACGACCGCTCGCATCTGATCGAGCGCGCCGTCGGCACCCTGCGCCGCGCCGTCATCGAGTGCCTGATCGTCACAGCCATCATCTGCGCCGCGTTCCTGCTGCACCTGCGCAGCGCCCTGGTGGCGATCCTCGTGCTGCCGATCGGGTTGATGGCGTCGATTCTGCTGATGAACCAGATCGGCATCAACGCCAACATCATGAGCCTCGGCGGACTTGCGCTCTCCATCGGCATCATGGTCGATTCGGCGATCGTGATGATCGAGAACGCGCATAAGCATCTGGAAGATGAGCCGGACCTGCGGCGCGATCAGGCGATCCTCCGCGCGGCGCAGGAGGTCGGGCCGTCGCTGTTTTTCTCGCTGCTGATTATTGTCGTTTCGTTCCTGCCGATCTTCGTGCTGGAGGAACAGGCAGGCCGGCTGTTCAAGCCGCTGGCGTATACCAAAACCTTCGCGATCGCCGCCGGTGCGCTACTCGGCATTACGGTGGTTCCGGTGCTGATGACGTTGCTGATCCGTGGGCGCATCCCGCACGAGGATCGCAATCCGCTCAGCCGTCTGTCGCAGCGCATTTACGAACCGGCGTTCTGGCTGGTCATGCGGCATCCGTGGCTGACCATCGGCGTTGTCGTGTTGCTGGGGCTCAGCACGATCTATCCGATCACGCGCATCGGCAGTGAATTCATGCCCGCGCTGGATGAAGGCGATCTGCTCTACATGCCGACGGTCGATCCGAGCGTCAGCATCGCCAAATCCAAGGAGATACTGCAGCAGACGGATAAGCTGATCAAAACCTTTCCCGAAGTGCTGAGCGTCCACGGCAAGATCGGCCGGGCCGAATCCGCGACCGACCCTGCCCCGCTGTCGATGATCGAAACCGTCGTGCAGCTTCAGCCGGACCGATCCAAATGGCGAAGCAGATCCGTCAATCGTTTCTTCAGTGATTGGCCCGGATGGATGAAGCGGCCGTTTACCGCGACGTTCTGGCCGGAATCGTCGCCGGTCACGATCAGCGAACTGAAGCTCGGCTGGACCGATGCCGACGGCACGCAACACGCAGGGCTCAACACCGTTGTCACCTTCCCCGGCATGGCCAACGCGTGGCCGTACCCGATCGAGAACCGGCTGACGATGCTCTCCACCGGCATCAAGACCCCGGTCGGCATCAAGATCATGGGCCCCGATCTCGAGCAGCTCTCGGCGCTGGCCGAGAGCGCCGCCAACATTGTCCGCACGATCCCCGGCACGCTCAGCGCCTATCCCGAGCGCACCACCGGCGGGTATTACCTTGATTTTGATATCGACCGCGAAGCAGCCGCCCGCTACGGGCTCACCACCGGCGACATTCAGGACATCATCCAGACCGCCATCGGCGGGATGAATGTCACTACCACCGTCGAAGGACAGGAGCGTTACCCGCTCAACGTCCGCTACGCGCGCGAGCTGCGTGATAACGTCCCGGCGCTGCAGCAGGTGCTGGTGCCGACGATGAACGGGGCGCAGATACCGCTGGGGCAACTGGCGAAGATCGGCATCACGCCCGGCCCGCCGATGATCCGCAGTGAGGACGCGCAGCGGGCGGCGTTCGTCTATGTCGACCTCACCGGCCGCGATCTCGGCGGGTATGTCGCCGAAGCCAGGGAGAAGATCAACGCCCAGCTCAAGCTGCCGCCGGGGTATACCGTCGTCTGGTCCGGGCAGTTCGAGTATTGGGAACGCACCGTCCCTCGGCTGATCGCATCGGTCATCATCGCGATCGTTGCAATCGTGCTGCTGCTCTATGTCAGCAACGGAAGCTGGTTCCGCGTCGGCGTGATCGTGCTGGCGGTCCCGTTCAGTCTGATCGGCGCGTTCTGGTTCCTCTGGCTGCTGGATTACAACTTCAGCCTCGCCGTCTGCGTCGGCATCATCGCGCTATTAGGCATCGACGCCGAGACCGGGCAGGTCATGCTGCTGTATCTCAACAACACCTACGACAAAGCCGCCGGCGAGGGCCGAATGAAAACCCACGACGACCTGTTAGCCGCCATCCACGGCGGCGCGGTGAAGCGCATCCGCCCCAAGACGATGACCGTCGCCACCGCGATGCTCGGTCTCCTGCCCCTGCTCTGGGCCACCGGCACCGGCGCCGATGTCATGCGCCGCCTCGTCGCCCCACTGATCGGCGGCATCTCCGTCAGCTTCGTCATGGAACTGCTGGTCTATCCGGTAATCTTCTATCTGGCGAAACGAAAAACCGTCGCGGCGGAGACGCTGTGAATGGCGATCGCAAAATCCAATTGCCGTCGATTGCGGCGACGGGTATCGTAGCGATGGGAGCGCGGGGGTGCCCGGCATCAAAGGTCAGTAATGGGCCCGAAACAACTGATCTCGGAAAAACTCGATGATAATCGTGTATCCAATCTCTATGCGATATAAACGATTAACAGTACGGTCATGTACACTGCGACTTAACGAAAGGTAAATGTTCAAATGAGCATCGCACACGTCATGTTTGAGGGATTAGAATCCAAGTTATTTTTTGCGAAAACTCCCTCATTACTTTTTTATGTATCAGAGACAGTTAAGTACGACATTTGGAATAATGCAACGAACGTTGCGTATCCCATCAATTATACCAAGACCGATCGTGGTACTACAGCAAAGGTCTCTAGTGGTACACAAGCATTCGATGATGGCTCTCGCTCATTTACCGGACATGGATTCGTAACGGCTCGAGCAACAGATTCAACAAGTGGGCATGTCACAATATCAGGTGGTATGCGAACAACATTAACTGTTAGTCCTGGCGGTGGAATATTTGCAGGTGTTGGTGAATCAACAGGGTCATTTTCGGTCTATGTGTTGGGGAATGCTGGTCGCCAGATGGAAATGACAGTTAATACGTCCTTCAGTCTCTCTGGATCAAACACAATTGATGGATCGCGTCCCCTTCCCGACGCATATTCTCCGTTCAGTGATCGTAGATTATCCGGTGAAGAAACCTTTTATGGCAAAACAATTAATGATTCCGTTGTATACAAAGGACGCACTTATCACCGTGCGGAATTTTCAAATGTCGGATTGAGCAGCAGTTTAAAGAAGCATCTTGGCTATTCAAATATATCTCAAGCTGTCCCTGGAACTATGACATCTCGCGGCGTTTATATCAGCGAGTTTGATATTAAGGAGATTGCGCCGGTATTAAAGGTTGAGCCAAGTTCAGTGAACTTCGGTGAACTTAAGTACGGGAGATCAAAGTTTATGCGGGTCACTGTGACCAACGCGGGTGCGCTCAAGAGCGTCCTAACTGGCAGCCTTTCTGAATTAATGAAAAAAACGCCTGCCGATTTGCCGTTTCATTATAGATCTGTCGATCGAAGCTTCTCGTTGAAGGGAGGAGAGTCACAACGATTCAGCTTTGAAGCGGTCAAAACTGGACATGCGTTTGGCATTCATAGAGCAAACATAGTTGT
>JACMML010000020.1 GCA_014379105.1 Phycisphaerae bacterium | reverse complement strand
CACCGAGGACATGCTGGAGGATCTGCAGACCGTCCGTTCCGGCCAGCCGCCGAAGCACGCGCATCAGCAGGTCGATCTTGACGTTCTCTCCAAGCTGGAGAACCATTCACAGACGGTTGATATTGATCCCCTTGCGGCACCGCCGCCATCAATCTGGGCTGATTCAAAAGTAATTACCGTGATGGCGGTTGCGGGAATCTCGGTCGTGCTGAATCTCATTTTGCTGGCGTTCATGTTCGCCAGCCGCAAGTCTTAGTTCTCGGCTTTTAGTCCTCCCCATGTCGCGCATTGCTTTCATCGGTCTTGGGATCATGGGCCAGCCGATGGCACGGCACCTGTTGACTGCTGGTCATTCACTTACCGTCCATACACGTACTCGCGCCCGCGCCGACGTGCTGGTGGCCGAGAGCGCGATCTGGGCGGCAACGCCGGCCGACGCGGCTTGCGACGCGGAGATCGTCTTCATCTGCGTACCGGATACACCGGATGTGGATGCCGTCATCTTCGGTAATCGCGGGGTTGCTGAAGGAGCACGCCACGGGACGATTGTCGTTGATCACTCGACGATCAGTCCCAGCGCCACACGGTTAATTGCCGAGAAGCTTGCCGCCAAAGGAATTCGGTTCCTGGACGCGCCGGTGTCCGGCGGCGACGTCGGTGCAAAGAATGCGACGCTCTCGATCATGTGCGGCGGCGAACCAGAGGCATTTTCCGAATTACTTCCCCTGCTGCAGTTAATGGGTAAGACCATCACCCACTGCGGGCCGGCCGGGGCGGGTCAGCTCACCAAACTGGTCAATCAGATTCTGGTCCTCGGCACGCTGCTGGCGGTCAGCGAGGCGATGAGCTTCGCGCAGGCGAACGGTTTGAATCCGGAGACTACGCTCCAGGCGGTCGGCGCTGGCGCCGGGCGGTCATGGCAGCTTGAGATGCTCGGACCGAAAATGGCGCGGGGTGATTTCTCGCCGGGGTTCCTGGTCGATCTGGCGCAGAAAGATCTTCGCTTGGTGCTTGAGGCCGCGAAACAGGCACATCTTCCGCTCCGCGGCGCAGCGCTGGTTCACGATCTGTACAGCCAAGTCCAATCAATGGGGTTCGGGCGCGATGGGACGCAGGCGCTTTACCGAGCGATCGAGCAAGCGCGCGGCCGATAGCATCTATCGCGACCACGGGCGCATATCACCAGCACTTATATTTTTGCACGTCTTGTGCCAATAACGAGATATGGCAACAGGGGATCATGACAATCTTTCGGGTTTGTCGCGTTATGGCGTTCGCTCGGGCGGCTTCTATAATCCCGTCCTGACCTTTTGGGACGTAGTGGGCATGCTCACGGATGGAGACTGACATAATGGGTACGAAGAATCTGACGGCAGTCGCGATGGCGGCAGCACTTGTTGTAATCAGCGGCTGCGCCAGCGATCAGGACGAACGCTTCGATCCGCGCGGCCTGGGTAATGCGCAACGCTCCGTTTCCGGCACCTACGTACCCGAACCGCTAAGGACGCTTCCGACTCAACTGGAAAGCCCGTTTCTCCCAGAAAATCGCAACAAGCCCAACTATCCCAAAGAGGCGCCCGCGAGCCAGCCCCTGGCGCCGGATAACAAGGTAGTTCGCCTGCCGCTCCGCGAGATCACCCAGCGCGCCGTTGCGACGAACTTGAGTGTGAAAGTAAGTGGCTATACCCCGGCGATCGACGAAACCCGTGTGACAGAAGCAGACGCGCGATTTGATCCCGAATTTTTTACGAATTTGACGTATCGCACCAACCGCCAACCGGAAATTCAGTTCACCGGCGACAACAGTGAGCAATGGCAAGGCGAAATCGGTATTCGACAGCTCCTGCCATCCGGCGGACAAATCGAAGCTTCTTTGAAACCCGTGCGATATCACTTTACTAATGGGGCCGGCGAACAAACGGTGACCAGCCAAGAGGTCGGGCTGCAACTTACTCAGCCATTGCTGCGCGATTTCGGTTCAACCGTGAACCAGGCGCGAATCGTCATCAACCGCAATAACCAGCGCATCAGCGTGCTCGATTTCCGCAAAGATCTCGAAGAAATGCTCCGCAACGTCGAGGAAGTCTATTGGCGGCTGGTACAGGCCCAGCAGAATGTGGGAATTCAGGAGCGGCTGCTGCAGCGGTCGATCGACACCTCCGACATCACCTCCAAGCGTTACAACCAGGACGTCACGCTCGAGCAGATCAGCAACGCCGTATCGCGCGTTGAATCGGCGCGATCGGACCTGATCCGGGCGCGCCAGAATGTGCATGATCTATCCGACCGGTTGAAGAACCTGATGAACGATCCGGATTTCCCGGTCGCCGGCGACATTCTCATCCTGCCCGCCGACGCGCCGATGGAACAGCCGATCATTTTTGATTTTCAGGACGCGGTCTCGACAGGATTGCTCAATCGCTTTGAGCTCGGCCAACAGCAGCTGCGCGTCGATTCGGCCTCGGTCGCGATGGAAGTGGCTAAGAACAACCGATTGCCGCAGTTGAATCTGGTCGGATCCATCGGCCTGATCAGCGCCGAAGACGGCGAAGGGCAAACCTTCTTCGAGGGCACCAACAACAACTTTGGCGAAGATGCCAACGCCGTAAGCTGGTCGCTGGGATTGCAGTTCGCACACAAGATCGGCAATCGCGAAGCGCTGGCGATTTTTCGCCGCTCGCAGTTGCAGCGCCAGCAGGCGATTGACCAGTATCGCCAGCAAATCGATCAGGTGACGCTCGATATCAAGCTCGCCCAGCGCGAGATGGAAACCAGCTACCAGGCAATCGCTCAGACCCGCGCCGCGCGCTTCGCGGCCTCTAAGGCGCTGGAGGTGGTGCAGACGCTTGAGACCAATGGCGAGCCGCTGGTCCGGCAGTTCGTCGAGACCAAGCTGAATCGCCAGCAGGAACTCGCCCAGGCGGAGCGTGCCGAAGCGGACGCCATCGCCAGCTACAACATCGCGATCAGCCGTCTTGAGTCGGCCAAGGGTACGCTGCTGCGATACAACAACGTGATTATGGAAGAGAAGCCCCGCCCTTAGTATGGGCCTGCTAAGGGATGATTTCGCCCGTCACACGGAAAATCTGCTGATCTTTCAAGCCTCGAGTCCGTTCGGTCCGATAACTATCACAAGGTGAACCGCTACTGCTCGATCCTGATACTTCTACTCGCAATGACGCCGGTGCTATTCGCCGACGAAACCAGCAATCGCATTTTGCGCTCCTTCGATTTTGAAGAGCGCCAGACCGGAAATTCCGAAGACCTGCCGGCGGACTGGGTGAAGCTGGAAGGCTCGGGATTTCCCCACTATATCAGCGGCAAGCTCGCCAATGACGCCGCCCACACCGGGCGCTACAGCTTCCGGTTTGATCTGCACGGCGGAAGTCTGGTCTACCGATATCCGCACGGAAAAATCCGGGTCTTTCCCCGCGCCAACTACCGCGTCTCGGCGATGGTCAAAGCCGCGCCGCTGGCGAACGCACGGGCCCAGCTTTCGGCATATTTCACCGGGCCGGGCGGGGAACCGATCAAATCGTCGATCAAGCGATCGCTGCTCCACGCCGGCGGGCCGGAATGGCAGAAGCTGGAATTTGAAATCGAGTCCGGCGACGACGCGGAGTACATCGTCCTCGAACTCGGGCTCGTGCAGCCGGCGATCTGGCACGAGACCACGCTCGGCCGGGCGGCGATCTTTGAGCAGGACATCGACGCCACCGCCTGGTTTGACGATGTCAGCGTTTCGCAAGTCCCCAAGCTGCGCTTATTCACCGGCGTGCCCGCCAACGTGTTTCGCCGGAGCGACCCGATCACGCTCCGGGTGGAACTCACAGACAGGCTGAGCAATGATTTGTCCTGCGCATTATTGGTGACCGACGCCGCCGGCAAAAAAGTCATACAGCGCAGCGGCGCTCTGGAATTAATGCCGGCCGATCCGACCAGCGATCTTTCGCGGCAGACCGGCACGATCCGCCTCCCCGATCTGCCGCCGGGGTGGTATCGCGTCGCGCTGGAGACGATCAGCCAGGGCATCTCCATAGGCACCCAATCCCTCGACCTGGTTCATCTTGCCGACGACGCCGTGCGACCCGAAACCGACGCGCGCTTCGGCATGATCGCGACCGATTTGCCTATGCAGGGGTGGGACGATCTTCCCACGCTGCTCCCGTATCTCGGCGCCGCAAGGGTGAAGCTCGCGGTCTGGAACGGACAAGCCGATCTCGATGCCGCGATGCAGCCAAAGTTCGCGGCGTTGCTCGAATCGCTTCGCGCATTGAATATCCACCCCACCGCCTGCCTGATCGCCCCGCCGCCAAGTATCGCTCAGACGATCGGCGGTACGACCTGGGGCCATTTGCTGAAAGCCCCGCCGGACCGCTGGCAGCCGCAACTGGCCTACCTCGTTTCTCGTTACTCCGGTTATCTCGAGCACTGGCAGTTCGGTCTCGACGCCGAGGCCGGCGATTTTGCGACACATCCGGTGTATCGCCAGAGCTACGACGCGATCAACCGGCAATTCCAGACGCTAGTCTCGCAGGCCGATATCGCGATGCCCTGGCCGGCGTTTGTGGAGAGCCCGCAGGATCTTCCGCCTAATATTTCGCTTTCGGTTCCGAGCGATGTCCAGCCGTCGCAGATTCCGCTGTATGTGCAGGATTTCCAGAAGCGCGACCCGCGCCGGCTATCGGTCGCACTCGAGCCCCTCCCCGTTGACCGCTACGGCCGCGAGGCGCGGCTGCGCGATATCGTCCAGCGAATCGCCTACACGCTCGGCTCGGGCGTCTCGCGGATTGATCTGCCGCTCCCTTTCCATACCACCACGGTCGCCGGGCAGATTGTTCGTCAGCCGGACGAGATGCTGATGGTCCTGCGGACGATGATCACGCACCTCGGAAACGCCACTTACAAAGGTACCATCCCGGTCGGCGAGGATATCGAGGCGTTTCTCTTCGATCGGCATGGCGAAGGCGTCGTGCTGCTCTGGTCCAAGGCCGATTCAAAATCAAAAGCCAAACCGGTTCAGATCGTCCTCGGCGCCGAGCCCCGCCGCGTGGACCTCTGGGGCAATGTCTCTGCGGTGCTCCAGCCTAAAGATTCCAGCGGAGTCATTGAGATGGAGATCGGCACCGAGCCGTCGCTCCTGATCGGCATCGACGGCAATCTCGCGCGGCTGCGGAGCAGCTTTGCGTTTGATAATCCGATGCTGGAGTCGAGCTTCAAATCCCACACGCGCCGATTGCGTTTCACCAATCCGTATCCGGTCGCGATCGCCGGTCGGCTGCTGCTGGTCGGGCCGCCGGCGTGGAGCCTGATGTCGCAGGTTCCCAATTTCTCCTTGAATCCGGGAGAAACTTACGACGCCGCCGTCACAATAGAGTTTCCCTACAGCAGTTTCGCCGGCGAAAAACCCGTACGGTGCGAGATCCAGATGCAGGGCGCCGAGACGCGACAGTTCTCAGTTCCGCTGGCGCTGAAGCTCGGACTCGGCGAGATCGGCATGTCCACACTCGCGCTTCGCGATGGCCGGGACGTGATCGTTCAACAGGTCGTGACCAACTATTCGGATAAACCCGTGAACTACAGCTCATTCGCGATTTTCCCCGGCGCCGCTCGTCAGGAGCGTCCGATCACCGACCTGAAACCCGGCAGCACGACGATCAAGAAGTATCGTTTTACCAACGCCGACTTCACCAAGCCGGGCATTAAGAAAGTTCGCAGCGGCGTACGCGAGATCGAAGGCACCCGCGTGCTGAATGACGAGACGGTCGTTAAGTGATTTGCTCCCACCATCCCGCCAGCCGCCTCGTTACTTCTTAGCTGCTGCTTCGCCGCTTCCCTGGGCGTTCTGGTAGATGATGCCTCCGATGGACGCGATGAAGACTGCCATCGGCATCACGAACGGGCTGACACTGAGCTTGTGATCCAGCATGCCGGTGTCGATTCCCTGGAATTTGTAGATCACGCCGAGGATGCCGAAGATCAGCATGATCGAGCCCTGTAGGCTCGTGAACATCATCACGCTGGTACGGAAGAGGATGAACGAAAGCATCCCGCAGAAGATGAGTCCCATCCCGCCGCCCGCCGTCGCGAAGCGTGGCTCGAGCCCGAAGGCGCGCCACAGGCTCATGCCGATGATCATGCCAATCAGCCCGCCCATGATCGCAACCGCGTACTTCATCAATGGCCAAGTGACTGTCGCCGCGACGATCGCACCGATGATCGCCGCCGGCAGCGGCGCGCCGGCGTGCTCCCCGATCATCGCGCCCAGCCACGCGCCGATGATCGCGGCGTTCAGCGTCACCAGCGTCTTAAACGCATAGAACCCCCACAGCAGGAAGATCACACCCGCAAAGATCAGCACGACCGCCGCCGCGACGTTCATGTCGTGGCACGCTTCGAGAAGATCGGTCTGGGCCATTCCCTGGCGCAGCGCGTCCAGCGCCTGGTCCGCGGAACGCGCACTGAAGAACGCCGCTGACGATTGTGTGGTCGATTCGTCTGCCATGTGTCTGAACATCGGCTAGCCCATCGGTTCGCCAGTACGTCCGGTAATCGCGCGTGTTCTTGCGGGCGCTGCTGCCCTTCGTAAAATCAGTCGCGCGCTGCGCCGGCGCGCGCAGATTGTCGTGCCCTGCTTTCATAAACCGTTGAAAGACCGATCTGAGATCGTTTATTTTTCCTGACTGCGCGCTGCGCCAGCGCTCGCGGGACCCGCGAACGGCTAAGTCAGGCTACAGCACGTCGATCGCGCGCGGGTAGCTCCCCAGTACGGTCAGTTGCAGACAGTGCTGGCGGGCGGCGGCAATGGCGTCCTGCATGGATTTGTCGTCGGCGTGGCCTTGGGCGTCGATGAAGAAATAGTATTCCCAGTTCACCTTCTGGCTCGGGCGCTTTTCGATGTCGGTGAGGTTGATCCCGGTGTCGCGGAATACATCGAGCACCTCGGCCAGTGCGCCGGGCTTGTGGGCGGTGGTGAACATGATCGCGGTCTTGTCGTCGCCGGTGCGCTTGGCGGGCTCGCGCGAGATGACGAAGAAGCGCGTGACGTTGTCGGGGTTGTCCTCGATATTCTCAAACAGCGTCTTGAGCCCGTACATCTCCGCCGCCTGCCTGGAGCTGATCGCGGCGATCGTCGGATCGTCCTTGGCCATCTGCGCGGCGGTGCTGGTGCTCTCGACCGGCACGTGCTGGATGTCCCGCGCCATCGCGGTCAGCCAGTTGCGACACTGACTGAAGACCTGCGCCTTGGAGCAGACTTTGGTCACGTGCTCCCACGGACCATTAGCGAGCAGGTTGTGATGGATCGTCACGAGCACCTCGGCGCAGATGCGCGCCGACGATGAAACAAACGCGTCCAGCGTATCCACCACCCCGCCGCCGATGGAATTTTCCACCGGCACCAGGCCGTAATCGATATGCCCGCGCACGACCTCCTCAAACACCGCCGGGATATCCGACAACGGCGTGTAATCGACGCTGCTCCCGAACTTCATCACCGACGCCTGATGGCTGAACGTCCCCTCCGGTCCGAGAAACCCGATCCGCAACGGCCGCTCGAGTGCGAACGATCCGCTCATCAATTCGCGATATACGGCTTCAAGACAGCGATTCGCCAGCGGCCCGGCATTGAGTGCCCGCACCTTCTCCATGACGGCCTTCTCACGATCCGGCGCGTAGATGGAAAGATTCTGCTGCTGTTTGAGCTTGCCGATCTCCACCACCACGCGGGCGCGGGCGTTGAGCATCCCAACGATCTGGCGATCGAGTTCATCGATCTGCACGCGAAGCGGACCAAGGGGATCGGACATGAGAGGAACGATACCCGAGAAGGTTGGAGAGGGACAAGTGTGGGTGAAATCCGAATTACGAAACCGGAAATCCGAAGAAATGACGAAATTCGAATGACGAATCAAATCACAATGAGCGAATGACGGAAGGACGAATTTCAGCCGGCCTCCCTTCATTCGGACATTGAACCTTCGTCATTGATTCGTCATTCGAATTTCGTCATTCGAATTTTCACCCAAACTTATGTATTCCCCCCGGCGAACTCACCGTCGGTTCGTCGCTGAATAGGCCATCGCGCTCGGCGGCGATGTGCTGGATTTCACTGTCAAGCTCGGCGCCGACCAGGATCATGATCGCGTTGAGGTAGAAGACCATCAGCATGATCACCATTCCCGCGACCGTGCCGTAGGTCTTGGGGAAATTTGAGAAGTTGTCCACGTAGATCCGCATGCCAAAACCGGTGAGCACCCAGCCGATAGCCGCCAGAATTGAACCGGCGGTGAAGAAGCTCAGGCGCCCGCGCTCGCTGCGGCCGAAGTGGAAGAGCACGCCGATCAGCACCTGGAGCGTCGTTAATCCGATGATGTAGCGGGCGATGGTCAGCAGGATCAGCGTCGGGCCGCTGAAAATGTGCCGCCACCACTCGGGAAGACGATCGCCGTAATTCTCGATCATCTTGGTGACCGTTGTCCCGACCGGCAGTGCAAGGCCAATGATCAGCAACGAGAGCACCATGAAGATCGTCAGCGCCATCGCCACGAGCCGCTTGACGACGTACCGGCGCGGCCGGCCGACATCAAACGCCTGATCCAGCGCGGACATCGTGGTGTTCATGCCGCCGCTGGCCGCATAGAGCGTTAGCAGGATTCCGACCGAAAGGAGCCCGCCACGCGGCTGATTGAGCACTTCGTCGACATTCTTAATCAGGTTTTCGACCACCGGCCCGGCGGTCATGTACGAGGTGAGCGTGTCGCGCGTAACGTCCAACGCCTTGGCCCGGAATCGATCCGGAAGATACGGAAACAGCGTCAGCAGAAAAATGACAAACGGGAAGATCGCGAACATCCACGCGTACGCCATCGCGGCGGCGTTAGTGAATACATTGTCCTGCGATATCTCCGCGTAGAGTCGTTTTGCGAAACGGACGACGCCGTAATGGCGAACGACGTACGAGAAATCTCTCAGTGAGCGGTTCAGCACAGGCGTTTACCACGGACATCTTATTACAGGTGTTTTATCACAGGCGTCTACTTGGTGCGCAGCTTCCAGATGCCCCACGTGCCGCCGCGGTTGGACCGGAAAAAGATCGCGTCGCCGGCCGGATCAAATGTCGGCATGTCGTCCACGCTTCCGTTGCTGGTGAGACGGCGCGGCTGCTGTGAGCCGTTGAGCTCCAGAATGTAGATATCGAAATTCGCCCGCTTGTCTTCGGTATCCGAGCCGCGGTCGGAGGAGAAAACGATCTGGTTGCCGGAGAAGTTCCAGTTGGGATCGGTGTTGTCCGAGCTGCCGTTGGTGAGATTCTCCGCGACGCCGCCGCGATCACTGACGCGATAGATGTCGCGCTTGCCCGTCTTTTCGTTGACCAGCACGTAGGTGACCGCGTCATTCTTGGGGCTCACGCGCGGCATAATGCCGCCGAGCCGGGTGAGATCGGTTTGCAGGCTCGTGCCGATCTGGCTCATGTACAGCCGCGTGTCGGAGCGCGTATCGATGTGCGCCTGGTAGAACAGGCGCGGCTTGGCCTCGGCGTCCACGCTTGGCCAGATGTCGTTGGTGTCGCCGGTGGTGAGACGGCGCACGCCGCCGGTGCCATCGGACGCGATCGACCAGATGCTGAACTTCTTACCGGCGCGATTCGACGCGAACACGATCCAGTCACCGGCCGCGGTGTAAGCCGGGGTCAGGTCGATGGATCGGCCGTCGCTTAGCGCGGTCGGGCCGCTGGAACCGTCGGCACGGGTGCGATACATCTGTGATGACGGATTGGCTTCGTCGCCGGACACGACGCTGTAGACCAGGTTCTGCCCGTCCGGCGAGACCGACAATGCGCCGATCGTTTCACCCTTGTTCAGCTTGACGATTTCCTGCGGCTGATCACCATCGACTTCGGTGACGAACTTCATGCTAATCGTGCGCGCGGTCTCCAGCTTCCCGAGCCATTCGCCTTTATCGCGGACGAAGTTGAACGCCATCGCCGGCGACGCCTGACTGAGCACCTCGCGCAGCTTGATGGTGTATTCAGACTTTCCGTCATCCCACGCCAGCGGCAGTTCGGCCGGATACCACTCTGCGTCGGCGGTCTTACGGGTGGCTTTGATTTTGTATGTCTTAAGCGTGCCGCGATCATCCACCGGCGGGAAGATCAGCTCCGCCGTCGCGCCCTGCGGACCGGGCTTGGCCTGAGCGCCTTCCACGACGATCTCAGCGCCCGGCGGATCGCTCTTGATCGTCACGGTTTTCTGCTTCGGAACCATGTCGATCGTGTAATCCACCT
>JACMML010000019.1 GCA_014379105.1 Phycisphaerae bacterium | reverse complement strand
GTCCGCCAGCCGGGCTATTCGGTCGGGTATCTGGCGCAGGAACCGAAGCTGGATGCGGGCAAAACTGTGCGGCAGATCGTCGAGCAGGGCGCGCAGCACATCGTTGATCTGATCAGCGAGTTCAACACGATCGCCGACAAGTTCGCCGAGCCGATGGGTGACGATCAGATGAACAAGCTGCTGGAGAAGCAGGGACATATTCAGGAGAAGATCGATCATTACGACGGATGGAACCTTGACCAGCAGTTGGAGATGGCGATGGACGCGCTGCGGTGCCCGCCGCCGGACACGGTCATAGACTCGCTCTCCGGCGGGGAGAAGCGGCGCGTGGCGCTGTGCCGGTTGCTGCTGCAGAAGCCGGATATTTTGATCCTGGACGAACCGACGAACCATCTGGACGCCGAAAGCGTCGGGTGGCTGGAGCATCACCTGCAGCGGTATGAAGGGACGGTGATTGCGGTGACGCACGATCGCTATTTCCTGGACAACGTCGCGGGATGGATCCTGGAGCTGGACCGTGGGCAAGGGATTCCATGGAAAGGGAATTACTCGAACTGGCTGGAACAAAAGCAGCAGCGCCTGGAGGTGGAAGAAAAGCAGGACAAGGCGTTTCAGAAAATGCTCGCCCACGAGCTGGCATGGGTGCGCGAGTCTCCGAAGGCGCGGCAAGCCAAGAGCAAGGCGCGCATCGCCAACTACGAGCGCATGGCCGAGGAGGCGGAACGGCAGAAGGAGATCGAGGTGGAGATCTATATCCCGCCCGGACCGCGGCTGGGGCAGAAGGTGTGCGAAGCGATCAATGTCACCAAGGCGTTCGGCGACAACCTGTTGCTGGACAAGGTGAGCTTTGATATCCCGCCGAACGCGATCGTCGGCATCATCGGTCCGAACGGCGCCGGCAAGACGACGCTGTTTCGCATGATGATCGGCACCGAGAAGCCGGATTCGGGACAGATGCGCATGGGCGACACGGTCAAACTGGCGTACGTAGAGCAAAGTCGCGACGCGCTGCTGCCCGGCACGACCGTGTGGGAGGCGATCAGCGATGGTGTGGAATTCATGCAGCTCGGTCAGATTAAAGTAAATAGCCGCTCGTTCGTGAAGCGGTTCGGGTTCAACGGATCGGACCAGAGCAAGGATGTCGCGGTATTGTCAGGCGGTGAGCGAAATCGCGTGCACCTGGCGCAGATGCTCAAAAGCGGAGCGAACGTGATCATGCTCGACGAGCCGACGAATGATCTGGACGTGAATACGATTCGCGCATTGGAAGAAGCGATCGAGAACTTCGCCGGCTGTGTGATGGTCATCAGCCACGACCGCTGGTTCCTAGATCGCGTGGCCACGCACATTCTGGCATTCGAAGGCGACAGCGTGGTGGTCATGCATGAAGGCAATTACCACAGTTACGAGGAGACGCGAAAGAAGCGCCTGGGCATCGCAGCCGATCAGCCGCATCGGATCAAGTATCGACGGATGACCAAGTAATGGATGCCGCCAATGGGTGACGCGAAGACGCATCTGGGATAAATTGAGCACCATGAATCAACACCAGCAAACGGATTTGCCGGACGAGACCGCCACATCGGTTGACGGCGATGAGCAACTGGACGGGCCGATCGAAGCGGTCGATTCCCAGAAATCTACCGAGGGTGGTGCGCCGTCGGTCGACTTGGGGGCGCTGGAGGCGCTGCTCTTCTCCACGCATCATCCGCTGACCAATGGGAGGCTGGCGGAGCTGTTGGATCTGGATTCAACGAAGTACGTCCGCCACGCGGTGCGGGAGTTGAATCATCAATATGAACAGGCCGGCCGGGCGTTTCGGATTGAACAGGTGGCCGGTGGATATCAGATGCTCACGCTGCCGCAGTACGCGCCGGTGATCAAAAAGCATCAGCAAAAAGAAGCCGAAGCAAAGCTCACCAAGGCCGCGCTGGAGACGCTGGCGATCATTGGCTACAAGCAGCCGATCCTTCGCGCCGACATCGAGGCGATTCGCGGCGTCGCGTGCGGCGAGACGATTCGCACCCTGATGGAAAAACACCTCGTAAAAATCGCCGGGCGTGCCGAGGAACCCGGTCGCCCGATTCTCTATGGAACCACGAAGCGGTTTCTTGAAGTGTTCGGGTTAAATTCCGTGAAAGATCTCCCCAAGGCCGACGACGAGCGAAAACCCACGCTTTTGGCCCCACCGCCGCCGGCCGTCGAGCCCATTTCGGAAATCCCCTAGCAAAAATCCGTAGCGGAAGTTCCATGGCGGAATATCTCAAGCACGGCGTATTATGGCAGACATGATCCCAAGGCGTCAGACCCGACAAATCACGCTCGGCGACGATCGCGTCGGCCGAGTCCGCATCGGCGGCGACGCGCGTGTCTCCGTGCAGACAATGACCGCCGGCTACACGTGGGAAATTGATAAATGCGTCGCCGAGATCCACAAACTTGCCGCCGCCGGCGCCGATATCGTCCGCGTGGCCGTGCCGGAGCGGAAAGACACCGAAGCGCTGAAGCAAATTATCCCGCAGATATCCGTCCCAATCGTCGCCGATGTGCATTTTCATTTTCAGCGAGCGATGGAAGCGATCGACGCCGGCGTC
>JACMML010000199.1 GCA_014379105.1 Phycisphaerae bacterium | reverse complement strand
GATGGTGTGAACCAGCGGGTTATCCACCTGGAAGTAGCTCAGGTGCTCGACGCCGCGGGATTTCATGTCGTCCAGAGCACCGCTCTTCCGCAGCGCCCGCAGCGAGCCGCCGTGCCCGTCGGGACTGAGTGCCAGAGAATCTTTAGCACCCAGCAGCATCCGGCCATCCAGATCAAACGCGGGCATCATGCCCTGTTGGAAGAATCGCAGCAGCTTGGGGTCGTAGCCGAAGTAGTTGTTCTTGTGGAAATACGCCCGGGTGGGCGCGTCATTGATGTCGCTGGTCATGATGTACCACGGGATCGGTTTGCCCGCGTCGCGCCCGTGGGCAAGCAACTGCTCGGCGAATATCTGGAACAGCGGCTTGTTCTTGATCGGCGAGACCGGGTACTCCCCTTTTGGCCCGTCATATCCCAGGCGCGTCCCCTGCCCGCCGGCAACCAGGAACGCCGCCACCTTGCCTTGTCGCAGCAGTTCGTAGCCGCGCGCTAGCGCCCTGTGATACAGATCATTGTGCTCCTGATCAGCCGTGCGGGGAAATGCGCGTACGGGCTCAATATTCACGGGAAGGTCAATCTTCGGCTTATTCTTCACATAACCGTCCACCAGCACCGGCAATTCGTCCAAATCCAGCGCCGCCAGCTGCGCGTCGAGCTTTGCCTTGCCGCCGGCATCCAACTGGTCATAAAAACGAAGGACCTGCGACTGCCCGATCGATCCCAGCCGCTCTCGAATGCTCTCGATACTCATGCCCCCGATGCTAAGAAAAGGCGCGAAGTTTGCCAGCCAATGGCGGGATTATTTTGAGGATCAGACCCGATCAGCATGATCAGGGATGAGGGTTAAGTGTTAAGACGTAAGGCGTAAGGGAATCCGTTCATCCTTACGCCTTACGTCTTCACCCTTAACCCTGATTCTTCACGCCGCCGCTTTGATCGGCTTGCCTTCGGTGATCGTCATCGACGAAGCGCCCTGACCAAACTTCACACCGATGTTAGCCAGTAATAATCGCAGTCACGACGAAAATTGCCCCACTCCCGCCCGCATGGGGCGTGGCGCGCATGTCATGAGGAGTGGCGCAGGTGTCATGGGGAGTGGAACAGATCGCGCGGGGAGTGGTGTAGATGGCATGGGGAGCGGCGCGGATCGCGCGGGGAACATCTCCCGCAGGAGCGCGTCCGTAGCGTCGTAGTGATGCAGGGTCCGCGGCGTGCTGCGGGACCTACCGGCTTACCGGAAGAACCACCAAATGATTCCGGCCGGAATCGCCGCTGCCAAGATACAGAGCGACGCGATCAGCAGGCAACCACCTACATGCATCGCGGCACTCATTTCTGGTAATTCCTCGACCGTCTGAAACGTGTAGTCAAACAGGTCCTGCCCGTGCAGAGATTTTGCACGTTCGACGTAATCGGCTTTTGAGCGGCCGAGAGCGTGCAAGTTGCGAACCATCAACTCCCGCAATTCGTCGTCAGTGACGCTTCCATCGGACGAAAACGAATATGAGGAGCCATCAAACTCGGCCGAAAAGATGCGACGCTCGCGGTCGATGATGCGATACCCATCAATCGCGCGCCATCCGGGCGGATCATCCAGATCGTTATGGAAATCATTGCTCGCTGCGGGAATCAGGGACCGCTGCCATTTGGTCTGTGGAATGCATTGAAGGAGGACGGGGAATGTTGGTGTATCGCTTAAGGACATAGCGCACTGGCCGGATAACCTTATATTAACCAGTTATGTAGGGTCTGCGGACCCTACCGACTTAGTATGTTCCGCATGCGTACATGCAGAACCTACGCAACTGGAAAGAGAAGCGATTCGATGAGTTGAGGCGCTTCCTCGATGGGACAATTCACACGGTGTTTCTGTCCACTCTCTTCAAATTCGATTTGAATCGAGCCGTTGCCATCTTCACTTGCTACGAGAGAAAAACCCGGAACACTGAAAGTCACTAACCCTGCCACACGATCATGTGACAATTGATAGCGTTGGCCCCAGGTCTCTAAGAGCGTTCCCATTAGTTGATCAATTTTACTAAGCATAACCTTCCATTATCATGCTATTTAGTCCCATAGGGTGGGTGAAACCCACGTTTCATGCTCCGCGATCATTCACATCATGACGGACGTGGGCTGCGCCCACCCTACCCACTGAACCAAATGTAGTGAGCCACGATCGCCCCGACCACCAGCAGCACGCAGATCGGATAGGACACAAGCTTGACGCAGTTGGTGAACTCGGACACCTCGGGATCGGGTTTCATCCCGAGCGGGCATGAGGTGATGGACAGCACGACCCCGGCTACTGCCAGCACCACGTCGGCCATTGCGTCCTTGACCATGAACATAGCCCCGGCCGCTGCCAGAGCGATGTACCCAACTAGGTCGGCGAGGGTGAGGCCGAGCCACTCGCGGAGTTCTCGGTTCATCATCCGATACGCCCTCTGCCGCCGAACCTTATATTAACCAGACCCGCCACACCCATAGCGTGACAGTATTGTTTCGTTCAATTTAGTGATAGGCGATAATCCGTACAACAATTATCTGCGCCTCGGTGAACAAGGTGCCTGTATTTCATCACCGTAGCCGGTAGATTATCCACCATGCGGAAGCTCCAAATCCTATCCACCATCATTGTCGTCGGCGGCTCGATGATGCTCGGCTACGCCCAGACGACCCAGCCCGTGCAGCCGGCGCGCGATGTGTTGAACGACATGCTCAAGCCGAATCCCGCATCCAGCGCCCGACCGCTTCAGCCGAGTGCCGGCCAGCCGATCGTCGACAAGTCCAGCGGCGCAGGGGCCGTGGCGCCCGATGCACCGACGGTGAAAGTGCTCCCCGAAGGCAGCTACATCGTCGACCGCGTCGGCCGGCTTACGAAGACCGCCAACAGCCAGGGATGGGAGTTTAACTTTGAATCCGACGGTAAGGCATTGAAGGATCCGCCGCTGGTCGTGCTGCCCAATCGCAATCTGATGCTCATGGAAGATCTGCTGAAGGAAACCAACCGCGATCTGAAGTTCCGCATCACCGGCATGGTCACCGACTACCGCGGCCGCAACCACGTTCTGTTCGTCAAAGCAGTGGCCGAGCATGAGTGAGCAACGCGTGCCTTCTTTACCTCCACCAATCCCCCACCCGCGATTGGAGATGCACGGCATCCAGAAGCGCTTCGGCGCGACCATCGCGCTGGCGGGTGTGGACCTGGTTGTCCGCGCCGGCGAGGTGCACGCGCTGGTCGGTGAAAATGGCGCGGGCAAAAGCACGCTGATGAAAATCCTCTCCGGCGCGTATCAAGCCGACGCCGGGCACATGCTGCTGGACGGCCAACCCTACGCGCCGCGCAACCCGATCGCCGGCCGAGGCAGCGGCGTGGGGATGATCTATCAGGAACTCTCCCTCGCGGCCGATCTGAACGTCGCGGAAAATATCCTCCTCGGCATGGAGCCGCGCGTCGGCCCGTTCGTCCGAGCGCGGCAGATGCGTGACACCGCCCGACAAGCTCTGGAGGAACTGGACCGCACGGATATCGATCCCCGCACCATCGTCGGTCGGCTATCCATCGCCGACCGGCAGATCGTGGAGATCGCCCGGGCGATCGCGGTCGGGGCGCGCGTCCTGGTTCTCGATGAACCCACCAGCAGTCTCACCCGCAGCGGCGTGGAGCGGCTGTTCTCGGTTGTCCGCAGGCTTTCCAGCGAGCGCGGGTATTCGATCATCTACATCAGCCATTTCCTTGAAGAAGTGCAGGCGCTGTGCAGTCGGTTTACTGTTTTGCGTGACGGAAAAACCGTCGGCAGCGGCCGGGTCGCCGACACCCCGAGCGATCGCATCATCGCGATGATGGTCGGCCGTGAGATGAAGGATCTTTACCCGCGCAGCGCTCGGCGAGTCGGGGAGATCGTCCTGGACGCGACCAACATGGTCTCGACGCGCAAATCCATCGTCGGCCGGCTGGAACTGCGCCGCGGGGAAGTGCTTGGCATCGCGGGGCTCGTTGGCGCTGGGAGAACAGAGCTGCTTCGGGCGATCTTCGGGCTCGATAAATCGCGCGGCGGCGTGATCAACCTTCGCGGCCGCACCGGCTCGGCATCGCCGCGCCTCCGCTGGCACCAGGGCGCGGGCATGGTCAGCGAGGATCGCAAGACCGAAGGCCTGGCGCTGTCGCTCGATATCGCATCCAATCTCACGCTCTCGCGGCAGCCGTTCATCGCGTCACCTTCCAGTCTTCGAAAAATGTCCCGCCGGTGGATCGAGCGGCTCGCGGTCAAAACCCGCGGGCCTGCCCAGATCATCGGCGACCTCTCCGGCGGTAACCAACAGAAGGTTGCGATCGCCCGGTTGCTGCACCACGACGTTGAGATCTATCTGCTCGATGAACCGACGCGCGGCATCGACGTCGGCAGCAAGGCGCAGATCTATCAACTGATCGATGAGCTGGCCTGCTCAGGCAAAGCGATCATCATGGTCAGCAGCTACCTGCCCGAGCTGCTCGGCGTCTGCGACCGAGTCGCCGTGATGAGCAAAGGACGGCTCGGGCCCGGACGGCCGGTGAGTGAAATTGACGAGCACGCGATTATGCGTGAAGCAACACAGGGATAAAAAGCATCATGGCGCCTCCACTCGAATACGCGACCCCACAACCGCCCGAGCCGGCGGGTGCGGTTAATCTGCGGTCGTTATTTTCGCTGCTCGGGCCGTTCATCGGACTGATCGCGGTATTTGCGCTCTTTTCCTTCCTTGAACCGCAAACATTCCCGACCATCGACAACATGGTCCTGCTCCTGCGCACCACCGCAGTCGTCGGCGTCGCGGCGCTGGGGATGACGCTGATCATCATCAGCGGCGGGATTGATCTGTCCGTCGGCGCGCAGATCGCACTCTCCTGCGTCACTACCGCATGGCTCCTCGTGGCCGGAGTCCATCCGGTGATCGCACTCGCCGGCGGTGTGGCGTCGGGCGCGGTTTGCGGATTGATCATCGGGATGACGATCACGCAAATCGGTCTCCTTCCGTTCATCGTCACGCTCGGCACATTCTCGGCGCTCCGCGGGGCCGCGATCGGCATCGCAGATGGACGCCCGATCTATGTCACCGGCGCCAAATGGCTGCGATCACTGCTGGACGTAAACAGTGCGATACTTGGCCTGCCTCCGGGGGTGTGGATGCTCCTGGGTCTTTCTGTCCTGGTCGCAGCGGTTCTCCGTTACACGCGGTTCGGCCGGCACGTTTTCGCGGTGGGCTCGAATGAGCAGACCGCGATTCTCTGCGGCATCCCCGCCGGCCGGGTGAAAGTCTATGTCTACCTCATCGGCGGCGCGCTCGCCGGGCTCGCCGGTGTATTGCAGTTCAGCTACGTCGACACCGGCGATCCCACAACGGCCGGGGGCTATGAACTCACGATCATCGCCGCGGTCGTCATCGGCGGCGCGAGCCTCAATGGCGGACGCGGGTCGATCCTCGGCACGCTCATCGGCGCGATGATCATGTCCATGATCGACAACGGCTGCACCAAGCACGGGTATGCCAACTGGGTGCAGCAGATCGTCACCGGCGTCATCATCGTTGCCGCCGCGGCGCTGGATAAACTGCGCCAACGAGCGCCTTGAACGAGCGCCCTGAATGTCTGACAACGACATCAATCTCGAACTCCTCCGCCGCATACCGCTTCTATCGCGACTAGACGATACCGAGCTATCGCGACTGTCGTCGCTGATGAAGCACCAGGTCTTCGGCGCCAATGAGCCGGTCATCTGGATTGGAGAAGCCGGCGATGAGCTTTATCTCATCGTGTCCGGACAGGTGACGGTCACCTATCCCGATGAATCGGGCAAGGAAGTGATCCTCGCGACGCTCACGGACGGCGATTTCTTCGGAGACGTCGCGATCCTCGATGGCGGCCCGCGCACCGCGAGCGTGCGCACAATCACCGCGTGCGACATGCTGGTCCTGCGGCGTGATGAGTTCCTCGGCTTCCTGCGCCTGAACCCCGACGCCGCGATCGACATACTCACCACCGTTGGGCGGCGGCATCGCGAGACGCTGGACAAGCTCCGCGGCGTCACCAACGCCAACACCGTCATCGAACAGAAGATGACCCACGCCGAGCGCGTCGCCGACGCGGTGGCGCGGGTTTCGGCGTCGCAGCCGTTCGTCATTTTCCATGTCTTCTGGTTCTCAGCATGGATGGCCGCCAACCTGCTGGCCACCACCGATCCGGACGGCCGGTTTCACGGATGGGATCCTTACCCGTTCGGATTGCTCTCGCTCATCATCAGCGTCGAGGCGATCTTCCTGTCGATCTTCCTTCTGATCAGCGCCAACCGCGCCGGCGAAAAAGATCGCATCCGCGCCGACGCCGACTATCAGGTAAACCTCAAAGCCCAGTACGAGATCATGCAGCTCCACGCCAAGCTCGATCGCCTGACGGCGCTGCTATCCGACAAGCCGCGATGAGGTGCACATCAGCGCGTCGAGACTTTCGACTTCGGCTTGTCCTTACGCTTCTTAATATCGTCCTTAATTGACGACCCGAAAATCCGGGCGGCATATTCCTGGAGCATTACGGGATCAAGATCGCCTTGATCCGGACCCACCGGCGATGTCAATTGCGGCTCGGCATCGAGGTTTGGCGGAACTGCGCCTTCCGGCGGGCCGTCGCGGACTTCGAGGTCCTTGTCGTCTTCGGGGTGTGGGCCGTTCCAGATTTCGTTGATGCGCTTGTAGTCGTTGGGCGAGAAGCGATAGAGGATGCGGTGCTCGCCGCGGTCTTCGTGCTTCTTGGATTCGGGGAAGCGCTTGTTGCTGATATCGGGGATCGGCAGCAGTTTGCCGACCGGCACGCCGCTGAGTTTTTCCAGCGCCTTGGCGTAAGCGACGATGTGCACGCCGCCGCGCACGAGCAGAAACCCCGTCAGCGCCCGCGCGACCGGGTCCTTCGCCATTTCATAGACGCGGATTTTGTTCGCCCGCGCGCCGCATTCGAGAAAGAAATTGTGCAGCAGGTCGAGCTTGAGATTTCCGCTGGAGAAGACGTTCTGCCCGGTCCAGAAATTGCCCTGCGAATCGCCGCACACTGCCTGTTGGCCGGTGGCAAGAAAGTGATAGCTGTTGCGCGCCGACATCACGTCTTCCAGCGGCGTCTTGGTCG
>JACMML010000198.1 GCA_014379105.1 Phycisphaerae bacterium | reverse complement strand
GTT
Source organism: Phycisphaerae bacterium (assembly GCA_014379105.1). Classification (GTDB taxonomy): domain Bacteria; phylum Planctomycetota; class Phycisphaerae; order Tepidisphaerales; family Tepidisphaeraceae; genus JACMML01. The sequence goes on along the minus strand of JACMML010000198.1, from coordinate 4,619 downwards.
TCGAAGCGTCGGCGTTCGAAGTGGCGACTGACGTGTCGGCTCTCCATCATCGTCGAGTCGGCCGCCAGCAGGCGGTCCGTGACGCACGTCCGCTGTGCCCAGGCCGTCAGATAGTCGAGCATGCAGGCGGTCGCGGCGGATCGATTCCGACCAGGCTCAGCGCCTCGCGGGCGACGGGTTCGGGAATCGCCGGCTCGTCCATTGTTGAACCCGCGCTGGGCGATGGTGATGCGGGAGAGGCGGGTTGGGATCGGACGGCCGGGACCGAGACGGGTGGTGCGGTTTCGACGGGTGCGATCGCGACCTCGGGCGACGGGGCAACTTCCGCGGGTGCGACTTGTACTGGCGCATCTACAGGTGCTTCAGTTAACGGACTTTGCGACACGATCGGAGCAGGGGGCGCCGGGACGGCGGCCGTGACGGGGGCATCTCGCGGCGGCGTTGTTTTCGTGCTGATCGGCTTAGCGGAAAACAGTCGGCCGTCCAGCGCGACAATGATCGCGCAGGTGCCCAGGATGCAGAGTGCGACGAATACAGTTCGTCTGGTCATAGGGTTTCTCCGTCTGCGTATCGACGCATTCTACCAACTGATTATGACGCGACGGTGACGAAGATTTAACTTTTAGTGCTTTAAATGGAATGGGCGAAAGGATGGTGGTGGCGGTGGCAGCGCATTTCACACCCGAGGAATTAACGATTACCCTCGCCGGCGTGCGGGTGGCAATTCCTCTCTTGCTTGTCGCGTGTCTGGCCGCTGGGTGGCTGGCGTACGGCACGAGCCCACCGGTGGCGGACTGGGTGACCGGGCTCTCCACGATCACGCTCACTCGGCGGCTGCAGTGGATTTTGATGATCGCCGCGATCGGCCCGTGCCTGGCGCTAGTGGTGCGGGTGGCGATGGGGTTGAATCGAGCGTGGTGGCTATTGGGATTGTCGCTGGTGGTCGGGCTGCTCTTCGTGCGGTTCAGTCCCGAGACGATGAAGCCGGTTCGCGTGCTCGAAGGCCCGTCACTATTGACGGTGGAGGAGGCAGGGCTCGCGACGGACGTGGAGTTCGTCGTCGGCGTAGTGTGGGGAGATTCGGCGTACGCGTTTCCGTATCGATCATTGCTCCGAACGCCGATCGTCCAGATCACCGATTTCGACAGACGCCTGCTGCTGATTCATTCTCCTTATGCCAACAGCGCCACGGCGCTGGAGGTGGGCCGCGAGATTCGGGCGGTGGATTTGGAGTTTGTCGGTTCGCCGGGCAACAGCACGCTGGTCTACAACCGAAAATACGGACAATTTATCGTCGGCATCACCGGGCTAACCGACGACGGCAAAACGCCGATCGGCGTGCGCGGACAGGTGGCGACGGAGCGGATGTCGTTTGCCGACTGGCGGCAGTTGCACCCCAAGTCGCGACTGATGCTGCCGTCGAAGCAGGACGCGGCGTGGCCGGGCGTTGCGGCGCATCCGCAGTTCGCGCCGAAGCTCACCGAGTCATCGCTGCCCGCCGAGACGCAGATCATCCTGATCCACACCCATCCGCGGGCCGCGATGCTGATGACGACGGACTTCGCCGAGCCGGTTCACGTCAAAGCGGGCGCGATGCCCCTGGTTCTTTGGCGGGCGAACGGACGGCTGAAGGCGTTTGACCGGAAGATCGATCACGATCTGTTTCTTACTTTCAGGCACCGGATGGATAAATCGCGGCAATTGAAACTGATGGACAACCAGACCGGCTCGACGTGGTCCTATGCGGGTATCTGCACCGTCGGCCAACTCGCAGGCAAGCGGCTGACGACTGTGCGGCTTGAAGAAGGCGTCTATTGGGGCGTGAGCCGTGAATGGTTCCCTGATACCCAGTTAATTCGTACGAACGGGAACGGGCCGGAGCAAAAATAGCGTCCAGTGCGTGATAGTTGAGAGTCGATGCAATTGCGGCCGCTTGCTATAATTTCAGTCCTGCGGCATTACGGTGTGCCGGTTAGTTGGACGATGAACTAGATTTAAAACCAATAAGCCCGGACGAGTTGAATGTTCGGGACATTCAAGGACGGATACGAGCCATGGAATATGCTGTGATCATGGCGGGTGGACTTGGGACCCGTCTCTGGCCGCTCTCGCGACAGGGATTTCCCAAGCAATTGCTGCCCGTTTGTAAAGGAAAAAGCCTGTTGCAGCTTTCGTTCGAGCGGCTGCTGAGCGTGGTGCCCGCCGAGCGGATCTACGTCTGCACCGCCGAGGCGCACCGGAAGGTCGTGGGGGAAAATCTCCCCCAACTGCCGGCCGCCAATATTCTCGGCGAGCCGCAAGGCCGCGACACCGCCAACGCGGTGGGGTTCCCCGCGGCGATCCTGCACAAGCGCGATCCGGATGCCGTCTTCGCGGTGGTCACGGCGGATCATGTGATCGAACCGATCGAGACGTTTCAGGCGTGCGTGCGCCAGGCGTTCAACGTCACCAAGGAACACCCCAAGTGCCTGGTGACCTTCGGCATCGTTCCGACGTTCGGACACACCGGGCTCGGCTACATCCAGCGCGGCGAGCCAATGAGCGACGATCACGGCGCTTATCAGGTGCTTGCTTTCAAAGAAAAGCCGGACAAACCGACAGCCGATCGTTACGTCGAGTCAGGTCGCTTTTACTGGAACAGCGGCATGTTCGTCTGGCGCGCCGACACGGTGCTCGAACAGCTCGCGGCGTATCTGCCGCAGTCGTACCAGGGCCTGACGAAAATCGCCGAGGCGTGGGACACGCCGCAACAGCAGGAGGTGGTGAGCGAGATTTATCCGCACCTGCCGAAGATCAGCATCGACTACGCCGTGATGGAGCCGGCTGCCCAGCAGAAAAGCGTGGTTGTCGTCGAGATGCCGATCGATTGGATCGACGTCGGCTCCTACCCCGCGCTCGCCGAGACATTGAGCATCGACGAGCACGATAATGCGGTCGATTGCGACCGCCTGATCGCGATGGACGCCGACGGCAACATCATCGTCAGCCGTGACCCGAATCACCTTGTGTCGGTCGTGGGGGTGAGCGAGATGATCATCATCCACACGCCGGACGTGACGATGATCTGCCCGAAGAACGACGCCCAACGCGTCAAAGAACTGGTGGCGAAAGTGCGCGAGAAATATGGGGATCAGTATCTCTGAAGCCAGTGCCACAATAATTAGCGCCACAATCAGCAAGTTGAAATAATGCGCACCCTCGCGATCGATCTCGGCACCAAGCGCATCGGTCTGGCGATGAGCGACCAAGGCGGACAATTCGCTTCGCCGATGCCGATGATTGAAGTGACCGACCCGCGCCAGGCAATCGACCCAATCGCCGGCATCGTTAGTGCCGAAGGCGTCGAACGAATCGTGCTCGGTCTGCCGTTGAACATGGATGACACGCTGGGCGCACAGGCGCGAAGTGTGATCGTGTGGTCCGGTGAACTCGCCAAACGCACGCCGGCGCCGATCGTGTTCGTTGACGAGCGCCTCAGCAGCTTCGAGGCCGAGCAGCGGTTGATCACCGCCAAACGTGCCGGGGCGAAGATCACCCGTAAGGACCGCAAGCAGGCGATTGACAGCCTCGCGGCGGCGGGTTTTCTCCAATCGTTTCTGGACGGCGGCCTCGTCGCGATCGACCCCGAATCCTTCACCAGCAGATAGTCGCCGATGAACCGCCAGTCATCACTCCAGCGAATTCAGCAGCAACAATCGCCATGGGATATTCTCATCATCGGCGGCGGAGCGACCGGCATAGGCATCGCCGTCGATGCGGCTTCGCGAGGATATTCAGTCTGCCTTTTCGAGCAGAGCGATTTCGGAAAAGGCACGTCAAGCCGCTCCACCAAGCTCGTTCACGGCGGCGTGCGATATCTTCGTCAGGGTAATCTCGCACTGGTATTTGGGGCGCTCCGCGAGCGCGCGATCCTTCGCCGGAACGCGCCGCATCTGGTCCATGACATGCCGTTCATCGTGCCCAGCTACGGCCGACTTGATTCTCCTTTTTACTGGACCGGCCTGAAACTCTATGACCTCCTGTCGCTCGGCCAGAGCTTCGGCAAATCGGAGCTGCTCTCCCGCCAGGACGTGCTCACGCTCGCGCCAACGATCGAACCCAAAGGCCTGCGCGGCGGGGTGATGTACCATGACGGCCAGTTCGATGACGCCCGCCTGCTGATCAGCCTCGCCCAGACGGCCGACGCGCACGGCGCGGCGCTGCTCAACTACGCGCCGGTTGTTCGATTGCTGCACGATTCACAAGGCAAGGTCCGCGGCGTAGACATCCGCGATCTTGAAACCGGACAGGAATGCACGATCGCGTCACGCTGCGTAATCAACGCCACCGGCGCTTTCGTTGACGCCGTCCGAAGGCTCGATGATCCCGCGTCTTCAGCGATGATCGCGCCGAGTCAGGGCACGCACATCGTGCTGCCGCGCTCATTTCTTCCCGGCGATACGGCGATAATGGTCCCCAAGACGCCCGATGGCCGGGTGATGTTTGCGGTGCCGTGGAACGGGCAGGTGGTGGTGGGAACGACCGACACGCCGGTAATCGCCGCGACAATCGAGCCGGTCGCGCAGCAGCAGGAGATCAATTTCATCCTGGAAACCGCCGGCCGTTATCTAGCCATCAAG
>JACMML010000197.1 GCA_014379105.1 Phycisphaerae bacterium | reverse complement strand
TGCGCTCGACAACTTCGTGCATGATCGATTGCACCGTCCCCGCCGATGACTCGGCGAACATTCCTTCATTGCCGTTGGCGATCGACGCGGATTCCACCTGGTGCGCCTTGTTCTGTAACGCGGTAAGCATCTGCACAAACAACTGGACGCTCTTCACCGCGCGGGTGGTGAGCCCTTCAATTTCGTTCACCAACTCCAGCGCCTGCCACAGGCTCAATCCCCTGCCGACGCCATGCACCTGTATCTTGCGGACTGTCTCGTCGCTGATGCCACGCGTCGGCGTATTGATGACCCGATCCAGCGCAACTTCGTCCGCGGGATTAACGAGCACGCGCAGATAGCTCAAGACGTCCTTAATCTCCTTGCGGTTGTAGAACTCCACGCCGCGCGCGATCTGGTACGGAATGCGCGACCGCATGAACTTCTCCTCGATCACACGCGACAGCGAGTTCATCCGATAAAACACCGCCATCTCGCTCCAGGCGCGGCCGTTCTGTTCGTGCTCCTGCCTGAGCTCGTTCACAATGGTTTCGGCTTCGTCATCCTCGGTCTGACAGATGTATAACTTCGCCGGCTGCCCGTCGACGTTCTCCGTCCAGAGGCCTTTCTCCTTTCGGCGCGTGTTTCTGGCGATCAGCCCCGAGGCAAGCGCGAGGATGGTCTTGGTCGACCGGTAATTCTGCTCCAGTCGAACCACCAGCGCGTTTTTATAATCGGTTTCAAAATCCAGAATGTTCTGTATGTCCGCACCGCGCCACGCGTAGATCGATTGATCTGGATCGCCCACCACGCAGATATTGCGGTGCTTCAGCGCCAGCGCATGAGTCAGTACGTACTGCGCGTGATTAGTATCCTGGTATTCGTCGACAAGGATGTACTGAAACCGCTCCTGCAGCTCGGCCAGCACGTCGGCGTGGTCGCGAAGGCCGTGCACGGTCTTCATCAGCAGGTCATCAAAATCCACGGCGTTGTTGGCTGTGAGCAACTGCTGATATTTGCCGTAGATCCTTGCGACATTTCTTTCATAAAACGCTGACGCATTGCGGGCATAATCTTCCGGCGTCACCAGTTGGTTCTTCAGGCTGCTGATGGCCGAGTGAACCTGCCCGGGGGTGAAGTTCTGACTGGATATATCAAGCATCTTCAGCGCGTCTTTGACCACTTTGGTCTGGTCCGACGAATCGTAGATCGTGAAGCGTTCAGGCATGCCGATGCGCGGCCCGTAATGCCGGAGGATCCGCATGCAAAGCGAATGAAACGTGCAGATCATCGGCAGGCGCTGGTCAAGCCGCCCGATGTCGCGAATCGGTCGGCCGAGCAGTTTGCCGACGCGCTCCTTCATCTCGCCGGCGGCTTTATTGGTGAACGTAATCGCCAGGATGGACGGCGCGGGGATGCCGATTGAAATCAGGTGTGCCACGCGACGCGTCAGGACGCGTGTCTTGCCCGAACCAGCGCCGGCGATGATCAGCAGCGGTCCGTCCACATGCATGGACGCCTGCCGCTGCGGCTCGGTAAGATCGGCTAGAAGTTCTTCGGTCGTCAGCACGTTGCAAGTGTAGCGGGAATACTCAGGGGCTCCCAACGGTCCGGCGGCGACGACCGTTAGAGATGCATGAATCGGTTGTACATGCTCACCACCACGACCGAGATCAACCCGAGCACCAGCACCGCCGGCCATGCGTCGGTGTATTTACCTTCAGAGCAGTCGAGCCAGATGGCGATGGGTAATGTGCGTTTTCCCTGCTCGCCTTGTATGCCGAGCACCATCACGGTCGCGCCAAATTCACCAAGCGCCCGGGCGAATCCTAAGACCAGTCCGGCGATAATGCCTTTGCGCGCCATTGGCATGCTGATCAGCCAGAAAAGCGTCCAATTGGAAGCGCCCCACAGGCGAGCGGTATCTTCAAGTTCACTGTCGATCGCCCGAAAGGCGCTTTTGGCGGGCAGATAAATCAGCGGCAGCGCGACGATCGTCGCCGCGATCACGGCGGCGGCCTCGGTGAAGAGGAGCGTTGTCCCGCTCACTTCCCGCACCAGCCAACCGATGGGTCCATGCCGGCCGAGCACAACGATCAGCGCAAAACCCAGCACCGTCGGCGGGAGCAGCAGCGGGACTGTCAGCATTGCGTCCATCACGCTGATCCACCACCGACGACGACGGGCGCTGACAAACGCAATCGGCACGGCGATCGCCGCGCCAAAAATGCTCGCCAGCACGGCGACTCGCAGCGACAGCAGACCCCAACCGACAAGATCGCTCATGGCGCCGGGCTTTCGCTGACCGGCACGGTCACTGGTGCCGTTGTGGGCGTGGCTGTCGACGGCTCCGGGCTAGTCGCCTGAGTTGACGGTTGCGTCGCTGGATGCGTCGTGGGACGTGTGGTTGCAAACCCGCGCTTACAGAGGATTTCCTGACCGGCTTCGGATTGCAGAAACGTGATATACTTTCGCGACAGTTCTTTTGACTGCGAGCTGCCAACGATCACCGACGGATACTCGATCGGAGTATGCCAACTCTCGTCCGCGACCGCGGCCACGCGGACCGCGGCACCGGCGACGATCGCGTCGGTGCGATAGACGACGCCGGCGTCCACCTCGCCGCGCACCACATAGTCGAGCACTTGCCGGACTGTCGCGCCAAAGATCAACTTCGGCGCGACCGCAGTGCTAAGCGTCAGCCCATCGAAGGTCTGCATCGCATATTCACCGGCCGGCACGGTACGGGGTTCGCCGATCGCCACCTTACCGGTCGTATCTGCCGCGAGGTCCTGGAAGGACGCTATCTGAGTCGACGCGGCGGGCGTGACGAGCACAAGCTCATTGCGCGCGATGACCGTCTTGGATTCTTTTTCGACCGTTCCCTTTTGAATCAACTGATCGACGTGCCGGTGCGACGCCCCGATGAAGATATCAACCTCAGCGCCTTGCTCGACCTGCGCCGCCAGCACACCAGAGGCGCCGAAATTAAACTTGATCTCGCATCCCTCGGCGGACTTAAATTCCACCGCCGTCTTTTCCAACGCCTCGCGCAGGCTGATGGCGGCCGACACATGGATCACCGGCTGCGCAAAAGCCGTTGCGGCAAGGCCCAGCACTGTGAAAGCAATCCATCGGATCATCTACGCATCATACTAACGCAGACGCATCGCTGCGCGGAAAGATGGATGAAATCCAGAACAGGAGTTTTTT
>JACMML010000196.1 GCA_014379105.1 Phycisphaerae bacterium | reverse complement strand
GCCGCTCAACAAGCCGCCGCAAACGCGAGATGGCGCTGCGCACTTTGGTTCACAACATCATGCTGTTCAGACGCGCGGATTTAAGGGTCCGAACAGAGCCGTTGCGTCCCTTTTAATTCCACAAATTGCAGATCGGGCTCAATTTATACTGCGTGAACGCGCTCTTACGAATGACAAGAGGTCGCATGACTCATGGATAACTATTTTCAATCTTCGTCACTCTATAACCACTCCAGGAACAAATGGCTCACCACCGACTACAGCGCAGGTATAGCTCCCTTCGGCCGAACCGCCTCCAAGACGGTGCGCCCACCGAAAGATGGGGTCTTGGGTGTGAGCAAATTCAATCCACCAAGCACACTCGGCCTCTGCGCCACCAGCACATGCCGTGGCCATTTGCGGGAGCAGGACAACTTCCAACGTACACGGTACCCATATGCCAAAGCCCGCTTCCCACGACTCCCCGTCTCCGAAACCTTGGTAAGGTCCTCCAGACCCGTTAACGATGACGTCTTGCGCATCCCAACGGATTTCAGTGTCAGCGTATGCCGGCATATGAACAAGATACGAGCTAAGCGATGTATCTGGCGGGCATGGGGGTATCTCCGGTGTTGACGAACTGTTTGAAGATGACGATTCACTTTCATTGCAGGAGAGGCAGTCGTCAAATCTCGCCTTGATATCTTCTTCAAATACATTTGGCGCGGTCGAGGAAGGACCAACGCGCACATAGCATAAATCGCCGACACGAATAGAATCGGCCGTGGCAGCACTCGGATCAACATAGATTTCGTTAGACATAGATTTATCTCTACGCAAATCTCGTTTACTCGGAAGTTTCGAATGCGTCGCATCCGCAGGCAGCATAACATCGCCTGCGATGCTGTGGAGATTGAAATTGGTGCGTCTATGGAGGATTACAATATTTGCGTTCTGCCGCCTCCCAGATGAATTTGGTGCATATGACAGCCACAGCGTTTCACTTCGTTCAGGATACATTTCAAATTCCATGAACCAAGTAATTTCGCTACCAGTAACACCCAAAGTAGCGGCGGCCCCGAACGAAAGGCACGTCATGGTGGATTGAATTATCTGAACCCACGGATCGATTCAAGGGGACGTAGCCAATCCCGTTCGGCCCGGCGTTCGCTTGCATTTTTTTTATCACAATCTTTGCGCTTGCGCGAATTCAATTGATCGACAACAATGCTCCGTATGACCGGTTCGGCGAAGCGTGAAATCGGTGTCGATGACCTGTTGGGGATGAAGCGGTTGCGTCGGGTGGCCGGGTTGTTGTCGGGGCTGCACGCGGCGGGGTGCGAACGGGACACGGCCGGCAATCGCGAACTTCGCTTTGATGACTACGTCCTGCTGATGCTGCTTTACCTGTTCAACCCGATGATCGATTCGGTACGGACGCTCCAGAAGGTCGCGGACCTGCCGGAGGTACAGAAGAAGCTGGGGATCAAGCGGTTCAGCCTCGGGAGCTTCAGCGAGAGTTGCCGCGTGTTCGAGCCGCGGATGCTCGAGGCCGTGGTGCAGCAGCTTTATGGCCGGTTGCGTCCGATCGAGCGCCCCGAACTTCTCAAGCGACTGCCCGGGTTGCTTACGCTGGTCGATTCGACGGTCATCCGCACGCTGAGCACGGTGGCCGAGGCGATCTTCCTGCCACCGGGTGATGGAAAGCATCGTCACGCCTGGCGGCTGCATCTGGGGTTTGATGTGGATCATCACGTTCCCAGTCAGTGGCGGATCACCGACCCACGCAACACCGGAAAAAGCGACGAGAAGACGGTGCTGCGCGGCAAGCTCGCCGCCGGTCATACCTATGTGATGGACCGGTGGTACGCGCAGTTCACGCTGTGGAACGACATCAAACACGCCGCCAGCAGCTACGTCTGCCGCGTGCGCGACAACAGCGTCTACGACGTGCTGGAGGATCAAAAGCCGGATCAGGAGGCGATCGATGCCGGAGTGCTGAGCGACCAGATCGTGCGGATGGGACCGGGCAAGAAGCCGTCCGAGTGTGCGGATCATCCCACGCGACTGGTCTGCGTCCGCAGCACGCCGCACCAGAAGCGTGGCAAGGGATTAAAAAAAGGCGGCGGCCAGACCGGCCCGACCAGCGACGGCACATTGCGGATCGTCACCGACCTGCTGGAGGTGCCGGCGCACGTGATTGCGTTCCTGTATCAGTATCGCTGGACGATCGAGATCTTCTTTCGCTTTTTCAAGCAGACACTGGGCTGCCGGCACCTCTTGAGCACTCGAAGCCAGGGAATCCGGATTCAGGTTTATGCGTCGGTGATCTGCTGCATGATGCTCAACAGCCTGACATGCCGGAAGCCGACCAAGTGGATGGTGACGTTGATGAGCCTGTACCTCGGCGGCCTGGCGACCGACGCCGACGTGCTGCGTGAACTGAATAAAGCGGACAACACCGGGACCAAACTGCGCGCCAAAGACGAACTCTGGAAAAAACTCGGCGTGAAGTGACCGGCCCCTCGCACCCGATCGCGGCCGCCGTCGATGCTGCGCGCCGCACATCCCCCCCACCCCAGAACAACCGCGACCGGACTTGACGTAAGACACCAGCTTACAATGACACCGATGGCAATATGACCACAAACAAACGCCGGGCCGAACGGGATTG
>JACMML010000195.1 GCA_014379105.1 Phycisphaerae bacterium | reverse complement strand
GGGCGCCGGCACGCTGATCGCCTTTAACCCCGGTACACCGCGCGGCCCGCGCGTGCCGATGGCGGTGGGCATGCGCCGCGTCCCGGGTTCGTTGCCCACGGTTGAGAATCTCGAACATCTTATAGACGGGCGCGGCGATCGGCCGGCATGGTTCACGCGACCGGCGGCCGAGAAAAAGGGCATATGGCTGGACCCGGGAGACTTTAAAGAGCCCGGCATCGACACCGGCCGACTGTGTGCCTACTCGTCACCGTTTTTTGCCGCGAATGAATCGTTCGGCGGCGTCGTCGCGGTTAGCCTGGCGGTATCCGATCTGCAGCATCTACGCGATGATCCCCCGATCATCCGCCGCCTGCGCGGCTTGCAGGGGCGCAGCCTGGCGACGCAGCCCGCGACCGGGCCGGTGCAATATCGCTCAACGCCGCTCAATCAAGGCGGCTATATCATCGTCGACCGCTCCGGCAATATGATCTCGCATCCCGACGGCGTGCAGGTAAAGGACCTGATTACACTCGCCGGCGGGCACTCGCCTCACGTTGCGGACGCGATGCGAAAAGCTCAACGCGGCGAAGGGGAAATCGTAACCGTCGGCGAGCTGGATGGACTTATCCCCGGCTTTGACCACAGCGAGAGCTACGTGCTGGCGATCGAACCGATCCCCACTACGGGTTGGCTGTTCATCACCGCGGTCCCGCATTCGGAATTGATGGGGCCGATCCAGCGCGTGCTGCTGAATCGCGCGTGGATGCTGGGTCTGACGTTGATCGTTCCGGTCGGCATCGTGGCGGTGGTGTCGCGGCGATTTTGCCGTCCGATCGAGACGCTGGCGGATCGTGTCCACCAGATCAGCCGAGGGAACCTCGACGTCGAGCCCGTGGCCGTAAAAACGCGCGACGAGATCGGCCGGCTGACCAGCGGCTTTAACAAGATGACCGCGCAGCTCCGCAACCATATCAGCGCGCTCACTCAGCAATCTGCGGCGCGCGAGAAGGTGGAAAGCGAGTTGCGCATTGCACGGCAGATTCAGACGGATCTGTTGCCGCGGGCATTTCCTCCGTTCCCCGATCGCCCGGAATTTGATCTGCACGCGGTGAACCATCCCGCGCGGCACATCGCCGGCGATTTCTTCGATTTTTTCTTTGTCGAGCCGGATAAATTGTTGCTTGTAATCGCGGACGTGAGCGGCAAAGGAATACCTGCGGCGCTGCTGATGGCTGTGACGCGCACGATCATTCGCAACGTTGCCGGAACGGGATTACCGGCGGCGCGCGTCGTGGAACATGCGAACCGAATGCTCGTGCAGGACAGTGATCCGGGAATGTTTGTGACGATGTTTGTCGCGGAATATCAGCCGTCCACCGGGCGGCTCAGCTACGTCAACGCCGGCCATCCGGCGGCGATACGATTCAATCGCAACGGGGATGCCATGCAGTGCTGCGAGGCGAACGGCCCGATCGTCGGCGTCAGCGGCGATGGTGAACTCGGGCCATTTCTCTCCGGCGAGCTTGTTCTTCAGCCCGGCGACGGGCTGCTGCTTTATACCGACGGGCTCACCGAGGCGCGCCGTGGCGATGAATTTTATGGTGAGCAGCGGCTGCTGGATGAAGTCCGGGAAAATGCCTCCGGAGACTGTCGTACGCTTTGCATGAAACTCGCGGATGTTGTGGGCGCGTATCAGCGGCAGCAGTTATCAGATGATGTGACAGTCCTGGCGATACGGCGAACCGTCTGACCCGATAGCGCGCAGGTGAACAGACGTCCTGGGCCGCACGCGCGTTGATTAAAGTTTACCCTATTGCTCAACCGGGCGGATATTTTCAAGCGCGATCATCGGCGGGATGGTGTCGCGGATTTCTGAGAGTGGGATCAGCGGTCCCTGTGGAAGGGACCGGTATACGCGGTATGCCTGGGCCCGCACCGGACGTCGCTTGGAGAACTGGCCGTACAGGTCGCGATATCCCTTGAGAATTCCCGCGCTCATGCGCGCCAGCCGGCGGGCGCGGATACCGGCACGGATGCCGTTCAGAGTGGTGGCGATCAAGTGCAGCGTAAAAAACGGCGGCGGCACGTTGTGCCAGGCAAAGAGGATATCGTTTCGTCGCCCGTAGAGATCAATCCGGCGAAAATCACGGCGGGGGGATTCGAAATGGTGAATCGGGTCGGCATGGCCGATGCGGACGATGTAGCCGGCGTCGAGCATGCGGATGCAGTAATCGCTTTCTTCCCCTTGATGGAACAGGTGCTCGCGATAGCCGCCCAGCGCCAGGAACAAGTCGCGCCGGACGGCATGGGCTGTCCCGATGAATGTACGGGCGACATACACATGCTCGTCCCTGGGGGCGCGCTGATGCACGGTGTCATTCTGATTGACGTTGATGAAGGGGATCGCGACGGCCCCGACTTCCGGGCGATCGAACTCCAGCAGAGTCTGTTGGACGGTGTTTTTTGACGGGAACGCCGCGTCATCGTCTATCGAAACCACAATGGGCGTCGAAGCGAGCGCCGCCCCCTGGTTGCGCCGGACGATGAGCCCGCAGGAGGACTCGTACCGGACCAGGCGAACGGAGGGGAACTCGGCGCGGATCATATCCGCCGTCCCGTCCGTGCTCCCGTCATCGATTACCAGCACTTCGACCGGCTCGCTCTGCGCAACCGCCGACGCGACGGCCGCGCGTAGCTCTTCAACACGGTTCTTGGTCGTGATGACCACCGTCGCCCGCCCCGGATGCCGCTCGCGCGACAACTGCATTCAGATAGCCTTTCCCAGTCGCCGCTTGATTTGAAATCCCGAAAGCTGTGCTACCAGCGCAGACGTAGGGATCGCCCATTTCTAACGTCCAGACCCCGAATGTACCCCGCGCAGGAGCCTGATTCAAACCCTGGGCAAAGAGTTCCCTGTGTGTGGACTTGCCTGCGCCCCCCAACGACTAGGCCTTAAGACTTGAAAATCGCCGACTTTGCACCTATCATTTGCTGTTTGACCCGGAACCTCGCCTATTGGCCGCGGTTGTTGGCTTAAGGGCTTTATTTTCAAGGGTATAGACCATGATCACGCTTTCAGAAACGGCTGCCAAGGAAATCAAGAGCATCATCTCCGACCAAGGCCTGGCCGGGAACGAGACGCGGCTGCGCGTCGGTGTCAAGGGCGGCGGCTGCTCCGGGTTCACCTACATGCTCGACCTCACCGAGGAGCCCAAAGGAGAAATGGACGAAGAGATTGAAGCGCACGGGATCAAGATCCTGTGTGATATGAAATCCTTCCTCTACCTTTCCGGCGTCGAGATCGATTTCAAAGACGAAGTCATGGGCCGCGGGTTTGTCTTCAAGAACCCCAACGCCACCAGCACCTGCGGCTGCGGCTCCAGCTTCCAAGCGTAATGAAGGAAGTGGAAGGTGGAGAGTGAAAAGTGGAGAGGGAAGACTGAAACGTCTTTTCTGTCCACTTTTCACTCTCCACTCTTCACTGATTTGACATGCCAACCGCCGAACTTGAAATTGAAAGCCTCGCCAACCAGGAATACAAATGGGGCTTCATTACGGATATCGAGTCCGACTCGGCGCCGATGGGGCTGAACGAGGAGATCGTCCGTTTCATATCCCTCAAAAAAGGCGAACCGCAGTGGATGCTCGATTGGCGCCTCAAGGCGTATCGCCATTGGCTGACACTGGAAGAGCCGCATCACTGGGGCAAACTCTCTTACGCGCCAATTGATTATCAGCAGACCATCTACTTCTCGGCGCCCAAGCCGAAGCTCAAGTCGATGGACGAGGTGGACCCGGAACTGCTCGCGGTCTACGAAAAGCTGGGCGTGCCGCTGAGCGAGCGCGCGGCGCTGCTGGGCGTGGAAGTCGAGCCGACGATCGCGGTTGACGCGGTGTTTGATAGCGTGTCGGTCACGACGACGTTCAAGAAAAAGTTGGCCGAGAAGGGCATCATTTTTTGCAGCTTCGGCGAGGCCGTGCGCGAGCACCCGGAGCTGATCAAGCAATACCTGGGCTCGGTCGTTCCCTATTCGGATAACTATTTCGCGACGCTCAACAGCGCGGTCTTTACCGACGGCTCGTTCGTCTATATTCCCAAAGGCGTCAAATGCCCGATGGAATTGAGCACGTATTTCCGCATCAACGCCAAAAATACTGGGCAATTCGAGCGGACGCTGATCATCGCCGACGATGATTCCCAGGTGAGCTATCTGGAAGGGTGCACCGCGCCGATGCGGGATGAGAATCAGCTTCACGCCGCGGTGGTTGAGCTGGTCGCGCACAAGGGTGCGACGATCAAGTACAGCACCGTCCAGAACTGGTACCCCGGCGACAAAGAGGGAAAAGGCGGCATCTTCAACTTCGTCACCAAGCGCGGCGCCTGCCGTGGCGACAGCAGCAAGATCACGTGGACGCAGGTCGAGACCGGCTCGGCCATCACGTGGAAGTATCCTTCGTGCATCCTGCAGGGTGATAACAGTGTCGGCGAGTTTTATTCCGTCGCGCTGACGAATAACAAGCAGCAGGCCGATACCGGCACGAAGATGATCCACATCGGGAAGAACACACGATCCACACTCGTCAGCAAGGGCATCT
>JACMML010000194.1 GCA_014379105.1 Phycisphaerae bacterium | reverse complement strand
TTAAGCGCATTGCCGATCTGCGCCAGGACCCGATCTTGCGCTTCTGCGGTGATCAGGGGCCCGTTCAGTACGTCGCGCGAGTTTGGATCGCCGGACCGGATGTGAACATTCACGTAGCCGACCAATTTGTCGCGGAAGCTTTGGTAGATCGGCCGGTGGACAAGGATCCGCTGCACACTGATGCACGACTGGCCGGCGTACGCGAATGCGCCGGCGGCGATCAGTGGGATCGCGGCGTCGATATCGGCATCCTCGTGCACCACCACGGCCGCGTTGCCGCCGAGTTCGAGCGTCACTTTTTTCTTCAGCGCCTGCTGCTTGATCTGCCAGCCGACGGGCACGCTTCCGGTGAAGGAGGCAGTCTTCACGCGGGCGTCGTGAACCGGGTTCATCGCCAGCTCGTTTGGGCACGTCACGACGTTCACCTGCCCGGGCACAGCGCCGCAATCGTTGATGAAGTTCACGAGCTTCAGCGCGGTGATCGGCGTTCGCGGACTTGGCTTGACCACGATCGTCGCGCCGCACGCAATCGCAGGCGCGATCTTGTGGGCGACGAGGTTGAGCGGGAAGTTAAACGGCGTCATCCCGTAGACGACGCCGAGCGGGAAGCGCTTCGAGATCGCCAGATGCCGCGCCCCCGGCGCGTAAGCGCCCGCATCGAGCACCTCGGATGACGATTGTCGAGCGACATCCGCCGCACAGGTGAAGGTGATGACGGCGCGCGCGACTTCCGCCTCGGCGAGCACGATCGGCTTGCCCGACTCGGCGACAATGGTTGCTGCGAGGTCCGCAGCGTGCGTCTTGATCGCCGCCGCGACCCGCAGCAGCAGTTCGGCGCGCTCGTGTGGCGGCTGACGCCGCGTCGTGTCGAACGCCTTGTGCGCGGCGCTAACCGCCTGGTCCAGGTGCGATGCATCGCCCATCGCGACATGCCCGACCACAGACCCATCGTACGGATTCTTCACCAGCAGTTCCGCGGCGGTGTTGATTCGCTGCGAGCCGGTGATGAGGGGTAATTGTGCGGCGGGTGTGGTCACTGGGGATGATTCTAACCGAGAGACACTTCGCGCCGCCGAGTGCCCAGATAGTAAATGATGACAAAGACCACCAGCAGCACTGTGCCCAGCGCCGCGCCGAAGGGGAGGTTGCGCGCGCGGATCGCGTGGCGCTCGATCTCACTGCCGATCATCGGAACATTGCGACCGCCGAGCATGTCGTTAACCGCGAACATCCCGATTGCCGGAATGAACACCAGCAGAATGCCCGCCACCACGCCGGGGCGCGTGAGCGGAAGGATCACACCCCAGAACGCCCGCAGCGGTCCGGCGCCCAGATCAAACGCCGCTTCCACCATCGCATTGTCCAGCCGCTCGACGCTGCCATAGATCGGCAGAATCATGAACGGCAGGTATGTGTAGACCAGCCCGATCATCACCGCCGTGGGCGTGTCTTTCAGCATGATCGGCTCGTTGATCAGGTCCATCCATTTGAGCAGCGAGTTGAGCAGGCCGTTGTCGGAGAGGATGGTGATCCACGCGTAGGTGCGCACCAGGAAGCTTGTCCAGAACGGGATCATCACCGCCATCAGCAGCAGGTTGCGCACCGATTCCCGGCTGCGGCCGATGAAGTAGGCGGCGGGGTAGCCGACCAAGACGCAGATGATCGTCGACAGGCCGGCGTAATTGATCGAATCGACGATGATCTTGAGCAATTGTCCTTCGTTGCCCGAGCGGGCCAGGAAATTGATCGCGATCCAGAAGCCGAGGATGAAAGAGATCATGCCGATCCGCTGCCGCTGGCCTTTGAATAAATCAGCAGCCCATAGCCAGGCTTTGCACGCCGCCGCTGCCGCCGCGACCATGGCCGTTGCGACGACCGCGCCGCAGAGCAGCGACAGCGCGAATACGCGGAGGTAGGCGCTTTGGAAAAGCTCGCGGTAATTGTCCAGCGTGAACGCGAACGTGGCCGCGCCGGTATCGGGGTTGCGCTCGCTGAAACTGTAGACGAGCATGATGGCCGCCGGCGCGATGACCAGCGCCGCCATCCACAGCACCAGCGGCGTCATCAGCAACCAACCGGCGACACCCGGCCGGCGCCGGGTGTCGAGGCTGTGGGTCATGGGAGCGATCGCGGCCATCGGGCGGCTATTGGCCTTTCAGATCGCTGAACTGCTTCTCCACCTCGGCCATCACTTCGCCGATGTCGGTGAACAGCTTCAGCTTGTCTTCATTGGCCGGGAAGCTCGCGAGATTGCCGCGCTGCTCGTCGCTCAGCAGCTTCTTGGATTCAACATTGACGGTCGTATATGGAAATGCTTCCCAGATTTCCTTGCCCACCTCAGGCTTGAGCACGTAATTGATGAACTTATGGGCGGCCTCTTTGTTCTTGGCGTTTTTTGGCACGCACAGGCTGTCGATGAACTTGTGCGCGCCTTCCTGCGGCAACACCCACTTGAATTTCGGATCGTCCTGGATCAGCAGCGAGCCTTCGCCGTTCCACACAACGCCGATATCGACATCGCCCGATTGCAGCGCCGTCTTGGGGCTGTCTGAATCGTAGGACCGCACAAGGTCCATCCACTGTTTCTGCTGCGGGCGGATTTTGGCCAGGTTGTCTTTGGTGACGGCATTGACGTCAATGCCCTGCGCGACCATCACCCATGACGCAAACTCACGGGCGTCATCAAGCACGACGAGGCGCTTCTTATATTTGTCCTGGAAGATGTCTTTAAAACCGGTGATCGGGTCTTTTATTTTCTCGCCATTGTAGACAATGCCAACCGTGCCGGCCATCCACGGGACCGAGACTTTGTTTCCCTGGTCATACGCCAGGTTCATGTACGACGGCTGTACATTCTTCAGATTCGGGATCTTCGCGTGATCCAGCTCCGCGAGCAGGCTCTGCTTCTTGAGCGCTTCCACCGTGTACTCCGACGGAATCACCAGATCATAATTCGCCCCGCCGGCAACGAGCTTGGTCACCATCTCTTCGTTGCTGGCGTAGGTCTCGTAGGTGACCTTGATGCCGGTCTCCTTGGTGAAGCCGTCAAGCACCGACTGCGGCACGTATTCGGACCACGCAAAGAGACTTAATTCCTGCGCCCCGGCGATCATTGGCGAAAAAAGCACCGCGGACATCGCGACGATGAACTTGCATACACGCTTCATAGCAGACCTCCAGTTGTAGAAACTATCTCGGGCTGACCATCTGAACGGCCGATCTTCGTTTGAAGAACTCGGCCAGGAGTACGAGGATCATCGTTCCGATCACCAGCAGTGTCGAGACGACATTCAACATCGGCGTCGGGCGTCTCACACTGTTGTAGACTTCTATGGGCAGGGTGTTGATCCCTTCACCTTTGCAGAAGTAGGTGACGACAAAATCGTCGAGCGACAGCGTCATCGCCATCAGGGCTCCACTGATCACGCCCGGCCACAGGTAAGGGAGGATGACGAGCCGAAATGCCTGGGCCGGCGTCGCGCCGAGGTCCATCGCGGCCTCTTCCAATGACGGATCAAGCCCGGCCAGACGCGCCTGTACGGTGATCAGCACGTAAGGGAAGCAGAAAGTTACATGAGCCAGGATCATGCTCGTATAGCCCAGCTGGATGCCGGCGGTCACGAAGAAGACCAGCAGGCTCACGCCCATGATGATCTCGGGGACGATCATCGGCACCGCCACCAGCGTGTTGATCGCCTGATGGAATCTGTAGCGATAGCGATGGATCAGCCACGCCCCGCCAGTCCCCAGGACGACTGAAATAGCCGTGCTCGCGACGGCGATGATTGCGCTGTTGCTGATCGATTCGCGCAGCTTCGGCACCGTGCTGACAATCGCCTTGGCGCGGTTTGCCCGACCCGATTCACTCTTGATCGGCGACATGTTGCCGACCACGTCTTCGAGCGCTTTTGAATCCTGTGTGAAGAACGCGGTGTACCACGCGGTCGAGAACCCTTTCCACACGACGTTGTTTTCGCGCGCGTTGAAGGAAAATGCGACGAGCACGATGATCGGCAGATAGAGGAACAGCAGCACCACGCCGGTCCAGAGGCCGAGCAGTGTCATGACCCCTTTCATCCCACCGGGGATGGGCAGGCGGGAGAGCCAGGAGTTGCCGGAAACGTTTGTCATCGCGGGACTTGTGGTTATGCGACGCACCGATGTGCATTGCAAGGAAAAACTGCTGGACCGACAAGCTTCACGGCTTCATCTGCAGCACTTGCTCGTCAGACGCGAACCGCACAAACCCCCGGCCGCCGGGGTGGCGATTTCCGCTGGACTTTAGACTGCCGAACGGCAGCGTGCTGGGGGAAAATGTCGTCGGCAGGTTCTGGTAAACGTTCCCGACTTCCAGCTCATCGGCCAATCGAAGGAACCGCTCCCGGTCGGCGGTGAAGACGCTCGCTGTCAGGCCGTACGGCGTGCCGTTGGTGAGATCGATCATCTGCTGGTCCGACGCGCACGCGGTGACCGCGAGGACGGGAGCGAAGATTTCTTCGGCGAAAACTGAACTCTGTAGGACATCGCCACTCACGCGCAGGACTGCCGGCAGGACGTAATGCCCGTGCTTGCCCGCGACAGTCTGCGGCGATGAGCCGGGCACCAGCCAATCACCCGGAGACCCGATGACCGCGAGATACCGATCTTTGGCCGATTGTGACACCACCGGACCCAAACGCGTGGATTCGAGCAGCGGGTCGCCGGGTACGTAGTCGCGGAGCTTGGCGCGCAGGCGATCGAGAAAATCGGACTCGATCGACCGATCGACGATCACCCGGCTGGTGCTGTTGCATCGCTGACCGGCGGTCAGGCACATCGCTTCAGCGACCGCGGCTGCGGCGGCATCGAGATCGGCATCGGCGCAGACGATCGCGGCGTTCTTCCCGCCGAGTTCGAGCGCGACATCTTTGCCCAGGTCGTCAACCGTCGCGCGTGCGATCGCCCGCCCCGCCGCGACCGAGCCGGTGAAGCAGACCGATCGCACCGCGGGGTGTGAGACCAGTTGCTGCCCCTGCTCGGCGCCGCCTTGCACGATCTGGAAGATGTTGTCACCCATTGCCTCGCGCATCAGGCGTCCGTAGTGCGCGCACACATTGGCGCCCAGCGGCGAGGGTTTGAAGATCACCGTATTACCGGCCAGCAGGTACGCGGTGATCGCGCCGTGGGCGAGATGGATCGGGAAATTGAACGGCCCGATCACCACCGCCACGCCGCGGGCTCGGCGGCGAACTAGATTCGGATGGACATTGTCGGCCGCGGTATCATCCGCCAGGTAGCGATTCGCGTCGGCGATCGCCAGATCAATCTTCGCGATCGCCGCCGCGACCTCGCCGAGCGATTCCTTCAGCGGCTTGCCGATCTCCGTCGCGATGCCTTGCGCGAGTTCGCGCTGGTCGCGCGCGATCAGCGCCTGCGCCCGCTTCAGCGCCGCGCCCCGCTGCTCCAGCGGCGTCTTGCGCCAGGGATCGAACGCCCGACACGCGCGATCAATCGCGATCTCGACATTCCCCGCTGAGACCGCAGGGAGTTCGATGGAGAGATCGCCGGGGCTTTTGTTCGTCCATGTCCTCATGAAACGTCGTCACTTATGTCAATTGAATCTGAACTCATCCGTACACTTCACGCCACGCGAGGAAGGTATTGGTGTGCACTTTCACTACCTTGCTCGTATCTCGCGTGTACCCGCCGGCCAGCACCCAGGCGACGGGTAACGCGTTGTCTTTGGCGAACCGGAATACTGCCCGATCGCGTGCCAGCAGATCATCGTGATTAAGCTTCAGCGGGCTGAACGGGTCTTCGTAATACGGGTCCGCACCGGCCTGGTAGAGCAGCAGGTCGGGCTTGGCGCGCTCGAGCAGATATGGCAGATGCTCGTTCATGATGGCCAGCATCGTGGCTCGGTCGCAACCGGCCGGCAAGGCGGCGGAGCGGTGGTTCGCGCCGTCCTGGTGATGCCGCGTGGTGACGTCGCGATAGACCGCATTATCCCAGTAGTCATTCCCATAAATCGAAAGCTGCGAAATATACGGCCGCCCCCGGCAGCAGATGGCGGTGCCGTTGCCGTAATGGAGGTCCATATCCAGCACTGCGGCGGTCCGGATTGCGCCTTCGTGCATGAGCCGATCGATCGCAATGACGAGCCCGTTAAACGTGCAGAATCCTTCTCCATGCGCCGGTCCCGCGTGATGAAACCCGCTCGCCAGCGCCGCAGCCGACCCGTCAATCAGCGCCTGTTTCGCGGCGGCGTAGACTCCGCCGCTGGTCAACAGCACGCTCGGGTAGAGCAGCGGGCTCCACGGGAACTTCTGACTTTCCGCCAGTTCACGCGGCAACCCCGTTTTTACAGCCTCGACGTACCGACGATCGTGAACCCGCAGCACGTCCGCCTCGCTGACCGGCTCAGGTACGCGGATATCGACAAAATCCCAACCTCGAACGGCGTCGGCGACGAGCTGGAACTTCCCGATCGGCATCAGGTGATCGCCAATCGGCGCGGCAAAGCCCGGCGAGTGATAGGCGGTGATTCGGCCCATGTCCGACCGAATTCTACGTCAAACCACCCGGCGAATCTCACAACGGCCCCCGCTGCGCTGGCAACGCTGAGGTCGTCAGTACGGTACAAGCTGTTTATTTGGGTCCAGTAACCGGTGCATTCTCGTGGTGCCCCAAAAAAAACGGTAAATCCGACACTACGCGGGCGGCTTGCGGATATGATTTCGCTTGCTAATTGTGCGGGGGGTAAGCAAAATAGGCCGAAATTGATTACTGAAGCGTGTGCGTCGCATGCTTCTATGTGTTCAGGGAGTTTTCAGCATCCTGCTTTTTTGCGGATCTGAAGGATTCATTGAGGTCTGGGCATCGCCGAGTGCGGGCCTTCGATCAGGTTTTTTGGAGTTCCAGCCATCTCTACCAATTTTCGTCACAACGAACAGATCCGCATTTCGCCCGTCCGATTGATCAACGACAAAGATGAAATGGTGGGCATTGTCCCCACCGCCGAGGCGCAGCGCATGGCGCGCGAGGCCCAGCTTGATCTGGTGGAAGTCGCGCCCAATGCGCGCCCGCCGGTCTGCAAAATCCTTGATTACGGGAAATGGCGATATCAGCAGCAGAAAAAAGAGCAGAAATCCCGCTCGCACAGCAAGGCCGGGCAGTTGAAGGAGTTGAAGCTCCGGACCGTCCGTATCGGCGATCATGATCTTGAGATCAAGATCAATCACGCGCGTGGATTTCTGGAAGAAGGCAACAAGGTCCAGTTCACGCTGATGTTCAAAGGCCGCGAATTGGCGCACGTGGACCTCGGCTACGGATTGTTCCGCAAGATCAAGGATCAGCTCTACACCTGCAGCAAGATCGAGCGCGACGCGAAAATGGAAGGCAAGCGCATGACGCTGGTCCTCCAGCCCGACCACAAGCCGCCGAAGAAGGTGGAAGACGCCGCCCCGGCGGCTAAGGGTTTCGCCCGCCCGAGTTTGAGCGGTCAGGGACTAAATCTCACGCCTCGACCGGCGCCGGTGACGGCGCAGGGATAGCGAACAAGACACAAGGTGTCTTAGAGGCGTCTAACGATCCCTGGACTGGCCGTTGTCGTAGATCAGTACCGTTGCAGGGATTCCCAGCCCTTCATGCAGCTTGCGGATCATTGGCAGTGTCAATGACCGCTTGTGATTAAGCACTTCGGACACGCGTGCCCGGCTGCCGATAAACGGTTCTAAATCCTGACGCGATAGACCACGTTGCTCCATCGCAAAGTAAATCGCCTCCACCGGATCGGGTGATTCAATCGTGTGGTGCTTTTGTTCCCACGCCTCGGCCAACGTCACCAGCACGTCCAGGCGGTCGCCGTCAGGTGTGCCCGGCCGGGCGTCCATCAGGGCGTCGATTTCCTTCATCGACCGCTTGTAGTCACGTTCGGTTTTGATCGGCTTGATGTCCATCTTCATACTTCCTTGACGTTGATCCGGTCGTACTGTTTATGCGTGCCTATAAACCGGATGTAAAATACGCGATACGGATAATTCACGCGTACGACGAGCCGATATTTATAGCCGGCGATGTTGAACACCACCCGGTTGTCTCCAACGAAACTGGCGTTTCGGAAGGCCGACTTGCCGCCGTTGGTTCGGGGAGTCTTAGCGACTATCATCCCCAGCACATGCCGATGAGCCTGGTCGAAAATGTCGGTCGCCGTACGAACGACGTTCTCGCGTCTTTTGGCGATTTCTTCGTCTTTGCCGGCCAGGCGTTTCGATGGCTCGCGACCACGTTTTTCACCAAAAAAACCTGGCGGCTACTTCTGCCGCAGATGTTTGATGTCGGGGTCCGCAGCGTAGGGGTCATCGCGATCACCGGCGCGTTCATCGGCATGGTGATGGCGATCGAGAGCTTCAATCAGTTCAAGGCGATCGGGCAGGAAGAGCGCATGGGCTCGATCATCAATCTCAGTGTGGTGAAGCAGATCGGGCCGGTGCTGGCGGCGGTGATGCTCGCCGGGCGGATCGGCGGGGCGCTGACTGCGGAACTGGGGACGATGAACGTCACCGAGCAACTCGACGCGCTGCGCGTGATGGGCGCCGATCCGATTCGCTATCTGG
>JACMML010000018.1 GCA_014379105.1 Phycisphaerae bacterium | reverse complement strand
GTGATCAGGACCTGCGGCGGATGATCCGCGTGCCGGGCTTTAACAATGTCCGCACCGACGACACCCTCACCACCGCGATGCGCGATGACCTCCAGGCCAGGCTTTCGCGCCCGGCGCAGGTGTTCCCGACGGTGCTGATGCCCAAGCTGGTCGCGATCAGCATCGCCAAGCTCAAGCCGAACTACGAACTGGATAAACTAGCAACCACCGAAGCACAAAACCTCGCGGCCAATGTCGTGCCGCTGGCGCGCGGGGATGTGAAGCTCAAAGCCAACATGATCATCTCCGAAAAAGGAGAGATCAAACCCGGCGATTTCACACGACTTCGCGCCGAGCACGATGCCTTCATCGGCTCGCTGGGAAACACCATCTGGCTGCAACGGCTCGGCCTGTTTGCGACCGTGATCGCGGTGACGGTGATGGGCATGCAATACATCGCCCATTTTCAGCCGCGCATTCTGCGCAACCACGCCCGCGCCGGCGGACTCGCGGCGCTGCTGATCACGATGCTGCTGCTGGCGCAACTGACCGGGCTGGGAAGCACACGGTCGTACGTCTTCGGCATCGCACCGACGGTCATGGTGGCGATGATCCTGGCGATCGCGTACGACCGGCGGTTTGCGATGGGCATCTCGTCGCTGCACGCGATTCTCGCGACGCTGGCGCTTGGCGAAGATCTTAATTTCCTGCTCATCCTCGTCACCGGCACCACGGCGTGCTGCTTCCTGCTGGAAGACGTTCGCACGCGCAGCAAGCTGATTGAAGTCGGCGGCGGCGCGGCGATCGCGATGATGGCCGTCACCTTCGCGACCGGATGGCTGGAGATGGACCCCTTCCGCTACATCCTGCGCAACGCGATTTATTCAGGCGCGGCCGGGCTGGCGATCGGCTTCCTGTCACTGGGCATACTGCCGTTTATCGAACGCGTATTCAGAATCACTACAAGCATGACGCTGCTCGAACTGGCCGATGCGTCTCATCCGCTGCTGCGCCGGCTCGCGCTGGAAGCGCCCGGCACGTACAACCACAGCCTGCAAGTCGCCACGCTCTCAGAAGAGGCCGCCGAGGCGATTGGCGGCAACTCGCTGCTGTGTCGGGTGGCGGCTTACTACCACGATGTCGGCAAGATCAACAAGGCCGAATACTTTGTGGAAAATCAGCAGCCGGGAACCAATCGGCATCTGAATCTTTCCCCGAGCGTAAGCCTGCTGATCATCAAAGGCCACGTGAAAGACGGGATCGAACTGGCGAAGGAATACAACCTGCCGACCAGCATCATGCCGTTTATCCAGCAACATCACGGTACGACGCTCGTGGAGTATTTCTACCACCGCGCCCGCCAGGAGATGGACCGCAACGACCCGCTGGAGCGCAATATCGAAGAGCACGAATACCGCTACGACGGCCCGAAGCCGCAGCGCAAGGAAGTGGCCGTAGTCATGCTCGCCGACTGCTGCGAGAGCGCCTGCCGCGGCATGGAAGAGCCCAACGCCAGCCGTATCGAAACGCTCGTCCACGAGCTGGCGATGAAGCGCCTGCTCGACGGGCAGTTTGATGAGAGCGAACTGACGATGCGCGAGCTCGAACTGATCGAGCGGTCATTGGTTAAGAGCCTGCTTGGTCTCTATCACGGGCGTATCCAATACCCCAGCGACGCCGAGATGCGCAACCCAACTCCCCACCCCGATCACCAGAGCCCCGCGGCCAAGACCGCATGAAGAAGCATTCCAGAACGCCGCGCGGGAAGTCGATCGCCGTGGCAAAAACTAAATCCGCTGGTGTTGTGCTCACCGTTACGGCAAGAGTCGGCAAGCCGCTGGCGAATGGATTGCGGCTTTCCCTTTTGCGCGCCGTGGAGATGCTTCCCCATGCTCCCGCCGAGCTATCGGTCGCGCTGGTGGGCGATGCCGAGATGAGCGGGTTGCACGAGCAATTCATGGGCATCACCGGGCCTACCGACGTGCTCTCCTTTGAGCTTGATCACGACGCCCGCGGGCGCGTGACAAGCGGTGAAATCGTTGTCTGCGTGCCCGAAGCCCGCCGACAGGCGCGGTCGCTTGGTCATCCGCTCACAGACGAACTGCTGCTCTACGCATTGCACGGCGTGTTGCATCTGAGTGGTTACGACGATAAAACCGATTCGGCTTACCGGCGGATGCACCGAACCGAGGATCGCATCCTGACGCAACTCGGCGTCGGCAAAGTTTTCTCCCGTGGAAGCACCAGGCAGCGTCCAAAGCCCCGGCTTGGAAAACTGAGCATTCATAAATCCAGAGGCACCGTCTGAACGCCATGTCCCTCGCCCTGAACATTTTAATCATCGCAGTTGCCGTGGTGCTGTCCGGCATCTTCGCGACCCTCACGTATTCACTCCGCGATTACTCGCGAGCTAAGCTTGAATCAGCGCTAACGGCGCGCGGCCGTGAGCAGTGGCTGGACCCAACGCTTCTGCACTCGCCGGAACTGGCGTTTCTCACCGCATCGATCCGCCTGCTGTGCAATATGGTGGTGCTGCTGGGGCTGCTGTTCCTCGTACGCGGCCGGATGCCCGAATGGCTGGAATATGTGGTCAGCGCCAGCGGCGCGGCGGTGCTGACGATCATCGCATCGGTGACGATCCCCCATGCCCTGGCGGCGGCGGCCGGGGAGACGTTCATCGCTATTTTCGTCGCCCCGCTGCACGGGCTCCGCGGGCTGTTTCGCCCGCTCACCAAGCTGTTGCAGGTAACCGAGCACGTCGTCCGCCGCGCCACCGCCGCGAGGGACGGCCATGAACGCGAGACACCCGGCGAAGAATTGCAGTCGGAGATATTGGCCGCTGTGGAGGAAGGCGAGAAGACCGGCGTGGTGAATGAATCCGAGCGGGAGATGATCGAATCGATCATCGAGTTTCGCGACACCTCCGTCGCGCAGGTGATGACGACGCGCCCGGACATGATCGCGCTCGCCGTCGAGGCGCCGCTTGAAAAAGCCAGCGGCCTGATGGAGGAGTCCGGCCATTCGCGCATCCCGCTCTACGAGGGATCGATCGATCACGTCGTCGGCGTGCTCTACGCCCGCGACCTGCTCAAATACGTCGGCGAGTCCGCGGCGCACTTTGTCATGCGTGAAGTGATGCGGCCGCCATTCTTTGTGCCCGATAGTAAACCGCTGCGCGATCTGCTACAGGATTTCCGGCTGCAGAAGGTGCATATCGCGATCGTGCTGGATGAGTACGGCGGCACCGCCGGCCTGGTGACGATCGAAGACGTTTTGGAAGAACTCGTCGGCGAGATCAGCGACGAGCACGAGCCAATCGAGCCGGCCGTCTTCCACCGGCTTGACGAGATGACCGCCGAGGTGGATGCCAAGCTGCACGTGGATGAATTAAACCGCCTGCTAGGCACCAACCTGCCCGAAGACGGCGCTTATGAAACGCTCAGCGGCTTCATCTCCACGCACCTGGGCTCGATCCCCAAGGCCGGTGTGGAATTCGAATATAACGGCGTGAAGTTCGCGATCCTCGAAGCCGAACCGCAACGCATCTCGCGGGTGAAAGTACAAATGCTGCCGATCGTCGCTGAAAACTAAGACGACGCTGTGCCGCGGAAATCCGAATGACGAAGTCAGAAATCCGAATCAAAACCGAATGACGAAATCAGAATCGGAATCAATGGCAAATGGGAAAATCCGACTAACCGTTCGCTCCAGAAAGTCCCGTCGTCATTCGATCATTCAAATTTGATTCGTCATTCGAATTTCGTCATTCGATTTTGATTCGGATTTCGGGTTTCGTCATTCGGATTTAATCGGAGATCGTGTTCATGACCGCAATGCCGCTGCTTCTAGCCGTCCTGTGCGTGATGGCGATCTGCTATCGCTACTACTCGGCGTTCCTGGCGGCGAAGGTGGCGGTGCTGGACGACTCGCGCGTCACGCCGGCGGAACGGATGCACGACGGGCATAACTTCGCTCCGACAAATAAGTGGGTGCTGTTTGGCCATCACTTCGCGGCGATCTCCGGCGCGGGGCCGCTGATCGGGCCGGTGCTGGCGGCGCAGTTCGGATATATGCCCGGGCTGCTCTGGATCGTGATCGGCGTCTGTCTCGCGGGCGCGGTGCAGGATTTCCTGGTGCTGGCGGCGTCGATCCGGCGCGACGGGAAATCGTTGGCGCAGATCGCGTTCGTCGATGCCGGCCGGGTCGCGGGGATCGCCGCGACCACCGCCATTTTGTTCATCATCGTCGTCGCACTCGCCGGGCTGGGAAAAGTCGTCGTCAAAGCGCTCGGCGGCGAGGAAGTGGAATATCCCGCGACAGCGCGATTCGTCTATCACAGCGGCCCGCCCGTGAGCGTATCCGACGGCATCTATCGCATCCCCGCCGGCACGGAAATGAAATACAACGGCGGCCAATCGAGCATGTCGTTTTCGGAGTCGTTTAAGCTGCGGATCCCGCAATCGCCAACCGACGCAGGCTCACGCGAGTTAGTGGAAACGGGCGCGTTGCCCGCCGGCGCGAAGCGGATTGTCCCCGGCAGCAGTTGGGGAACCTTCACCATCGCCGCCACGATCCCGATCGCGCTGTTTGTCGGGCTGTACATGTACAAGATCCGGCCCGGCCGGGTTCTGGAGGCGTCGCTGATCGGGGGCGCGCTGACGCTGGTCGCGACCGTCGCCGGCGGATGGGTGGCGGATCACGAGATCGGCAAATACTTTGACCTCACCGCAACGCAGGTCACCTGGGCGATGGCGATCTACGGATTCGTCGCCGCGGTGCTGCCAGTGTGGGTGCTGCTGTGCCCGCGCGATTATCTCTCCAGCTTTCTCAAGATCGGCACAATCGCGATCCTCGTCGGCGGTGTCCTGATCGCCAACCCCAGGCTCGAAGCGCCGGCATACAACACGCACTTCGCCCGCGGCGGGCCGGTCGTCACGGGGCAGATATTCCCGTTCCTCTTCATCACCATCATGTGCGGCGCGATCAGCGG
>JACMML010000193.1 GCA_014379105.1 Phycisphaerae bacterium | reverse complement strand
TCGAATCTAATTGGATTGCGTTCATTATTTTTTTCGTTGTTAGTGTTTATCGAGCCGCCGAGTTCATTGCGAAAACTGAGTGCATACCGACCTGCGCTTGTCATGGGGCTCTGTGAAGAATGATGGTTGTCATCGGCGGCACTGATACGCTCCCGCTCGAAGCATCGATCGGTTTGCTGGATATCCGGTCGATCATTCCCGCCCAGCCGCCGGGCACGTTTAACGTGTAGGTGTTGGTTTCGGTGGTGTTCAGTCCAATTACATAGTCACCAAATTGCAGCTGGTAAAACGCGGCTTTTCCGAGGAACGGGCCCCAATCGCCGTATGCCGGCATCTTCGCGTCCGCCGGGCGCGCGGAGATCGGCATGCGCTCGCCGGCCCAAGCTTGATGAATCTCCTGATCGGGCGGGGTTTTACCTTTATTGCGGGCCCAATCGATCCAATCGTGCCGGACGTAAGTCTCGCCGCTGGCGATGACCTCGGTTTGGGTGCGGACGGTCGCGAGTCGGGTTGTGCTCGGGGTGATCTCAAACACGCGGGCTGCGCTGTTCACCCCCCGCTCGGCACGGAAATAGAAATTGATGTATAGCCGGGTATCGCCGTGCTTGAGCGCGACGACAGCGCTCTCTTCATCGGAGAACGCGAAATCCGGCTGGCCGTCGGTCATTGGGAGCCGGTAGGCACTGGTGGGCAATGCTTTGACCTTTGCGTACTGGTCAATGTTCCTCATTAACCCCAGCGTGTCGGGGTCTTTGAGACGGCTTTGCAAGTACAGGAAGTATTGGTTGTCTTCCAGTCCCTGTTGCGCGGCGCCGACGACCACCCGATCGTCACTCAGCAGCGCGGGGATGTCCATCCACCATGCTTCGCGCACGTACGGGGCGTTATAGGCGCTGCCGCTGACGGGGAAGTGGGCGCCGCGGTTGTCAATCTCGCTGGCGAGTTTCATGCAGCGATAGCCGTCCGAGTCGACCGCGGGATATCGGAAAGGCATGCGCGCATGCTGGATCTTGATCAGTTGTTGGCGGATCTTTTCGTCGCCGGTCAGCTTGGCCATATCGTGGACGAAACGGTGAATTGTTTCGCCGTATGCGCCGACCCACCCGAGCTCGCGCGTCAGCCCTTTCCGGGTGACTAAATAATAGTGATCTCCGTACGGCTTGTGCATGCCCTTACCGGGTGCATCGGGCAGTGTATCACCGGCTCCGGCGTCGCTGCCCAGCCACGGCTCGAGGCCGACGGCCTGATACAGATAGCTCAAAGCCTGGGCTTCGGGGATTGCCCGCTTCGGGTCGATCAGCAGCAGCCCGCGGTTAGCCGTGTAGATATTCCGGTCGACGATCATCGACTGATTCGTGTAATCGCGGCGATGGTTACGCCAGTAATCCATGCTCGCGCGGAGCGTATCAGCCCACGCCGCGCGACGGTGCACGCTTTGGCCATTCACGGTGGTCTTCTCGTCGAGGCGGTGGCTTATCTCCGGCCAGGTCAGCATCAGCGCTTCGCCGAGTGGTCCGGCGCCATGCCAATCTTTGCCGGCGAATTTCGGATCCTTCGCGAAGTCGTCCGCGAGTGAATCCCCGTCCTGGACGATTTGCTCGATCGTGCGGGCGTCGTGATAGGTCGGCGTCCACGCGGTGTTGTACGCCTCGGCGCACATGACCAGGCGCGTGTCACGGCCGCCACCCTTTCCGCCTACGATCGGTTTTTGGACGAGTTTAGTCAGCCGCTCCAGGACGATTCGCTTCGACTCGGCGATGACCTCTTCTCCGGGACTCGGTCGAACCTTCGCGGCCGGGAGTTCACCTTGTTTTTCAGATGCGTCGAGCGTCAAGCGGGGCTCGGTGTGAGAGTACACGCGGTAAATTCCCCGGCTGGGTTGGTTAAAGCCCTTCTGCGATCCCGCGAAGGTCGGCGCATAGGCATACCGCTTTCCCAAACCCGCAATTTTCAGCCTGACTGTCGTCTTGTCCTGCGTAATCGACGGGGGTAGCGGGAATGTCGCGTAGAAGAATCTGCCCGGCGCCTGGGCCTCCCCTTCGCTCTGGTTCAGCACGTCGTAGTCCGCTTCACCACGGTAACCTGCCTGCAGGCCATTGACGTATAGCACGAGCCGGCCGGCGTCTTCGCCTTTATCCGAGCCCCAGAATTTGGCGGTCACATAGTTCTGTGCTTTCGGGTCGACCTTCATGGTGAACTCGATGAACCCGCCGTCGAATGACACCGGCGTCAGCGGCAGGAGTCTTCGTGCCGGTTCGCCTAGACCGCCGCGGATGATCTCTGACTGCGCGCCTTCCAGGCTGTGTGACTGTTCCGAAGCCGAATCACCCAGCACGATCTCATCGGTTCGCTGCGACACCGCCGCGGCGCTTGTCGCGGCAATATGTGCGAGCATCGCCGCTACCATTAGCCCGGCCGTCAGACGCGCGTAATTCATCGTTTGCCTACCTCCAAATGGTCTGAGTTTCGTCAATTTCCTCCTCGTTTCGCCGCGCGATGGCAAGGTCATCATGGGGACCAAAACGCCTTGCGAACACATTAGAAAATCGCCTGTGCGGAAGTGCCTATGTGCTTCAGTACGCGAGTCGAAGCGCGGAGTATCCGTTCGGGCGACTTTGGCATCTACCCGCTATTGCGTTATAATCTTCCCAGTTTTGCGACAGACCAAACGCCCCACATTCTCACCGGCTCGACCCTATGTCGGCATCGTGGTCGACGCGATTAGTCGCTACGGGCGATCCGTCATGCGCGGCGCCATTCAGTACGCGAATCTGCAGCGTAAATGGCGAATTGTAAAAGATTTACGGGGTTTTGATCACGCCGAGTCTCGCTCGATGGAATGGCCGAAAGTCAGCAAGGGAACCAAGCTGGACGGCGCAATTATCGCGGGGCTGCTGCGGGGCACGGCTGACGACATATTGAGGCGCTGTCGACACGTCGTGATCTGCTCGGGATCCGCTGATCCGTCGCTGACGCCCATCGTCGCGTTGGATGACGAGGCCGCGGGCGCCCAGGCGGCAGAGCATCTTTACAACTGTCGTCTGGAGTCATTTTCGTTTTACGGCCAGAACCCGCTATCAAAACTGGATCATCGTCGATTGAAAGGGTTTCGCGACAAATTAGCGACCTATGGCCTGAAAGTTTCGCCATGTCCACTTGAGAGTGCGAGTGCAAATGGATCAACTTTATTCGCCAGTCGCCCAAAACTCGTCGAATGGCTTCGCAGCGTTCCAAAGCCGATCGGCATTTTGGGACGGGACGACTATTTCGCCGACGACCTGGCAGACGCCTGCTTCGAAGCGGACATCGGCGTTCCCGATCACGTTGCGATTCTCGGTATAAACAACGATGACCTGCTCTGCGAAAGTGCCTGGCCGCCGCTCTCGAGCATCGAAGTGGATTATTCCCGGATGGGCTATCGTGCCGCTCAGGTTCTCGAGCGATTATTGGCCGGCGAGACGCTGGCGCCCGACGACCGATTCATTCAGCTTCCACCGCTTGGCGTCGCCCGTCGTCAGAGCACCGACATTCTGGCGGTTAAAAACACCGAGGTGGCCGACGCGGTACGATTCATTCGTGAGAACGCATGCAACCGTTGTACCGTCAGCGATGTGCTGCGGGCGGTCCCTGTCGGGCGACGCTGGCTCGAGCGCCATTTTGTCGAGCAACTCGGGCACACGCCTCACGACGAGATGATGCTCGTCCGCATCAATGCCGCCAAGCAATTGCTCGGCAAATCAAACATGACGATCGAGGCCGTCGCGGAGCGGTGTGGATTCGCGGGACTCAACACCTTTTACTCCGCCTTCACAAAGGCCGTCGGAACGGCCCCGGCGCGATACCGGCGCGCCGTGATTTATGGACCGTCGATTAACAAAATCGCTTCAGGTCCAGCAGACAGCCACACTTAAATCAGCATCGATCCCTTAACCATTACGTCAGATACGTTCGACGCAGACCTTCCTCTCACTTCGCCGCCTCCACGCGCTTCAGATAAAACTGCGACTCGCTGGCACGTTGCCCGACCAGATGCAGCGCGAACGGGTACGGCAACTTGCAGGCGACGAAGAATTCGAAGATCCGCAGGCCGTGCTTTACCTGACGCTCGATGTTGGCGTCGATCTGATCCGACAACTCAGCGGGGATGAGGCGCTGGCGATCATAATCCCATTGGGGATCGATGCGGACCAGCAGATGCGCTTCGGCCCAGTCGATGGGGTAGCCGAGGATATAGCCTTGCCCGGTGTCGGGGGTGTAGAACCAGAAGCAGAGAAACCGGTCCTTCCAGACGGTGCTGGTGGCGTTGTCCGAGCCGGTGATCAGCCGGGCGTGGCTGGTGCGGATCGCCTGACCGGCCAGCGGTTTTGCGATCCAGATCTTGCGCTCGCGACAATCGTACAGGCCGACGTGCGGGGACCGGCCGTTGAATTTATTGGTGCAGAGTTTGGTGGACACCTGCGGTCCGTCGGGCGGTTGCTCGGGGGTTCTTTTCCCAAAACCAAACATGGGCTGCGAAGATAACCGGGAACGATTCCGAAGGACACGCACCGAAGGACCAGCCCGGAGACGGGTCGGCCGTAAGTGTTGGCAAGTTTTGCGTTTGGGGGTTTCCCATTACAATCGGAGTGCTGAGAGTCATAGTCAGGTTCGCTGAGGAGATTCGATGGATCATGCGCTGTTGGCCGCCGGTGAATTTGGGTCGTACATCAACGGACTCAAAATCCTGCCGGTGGTAATTGTCTCGGTCGTCTGGCTTCGCCTGATGACCTGGGTTGACAAAGATTCGCAGGACGCCCGCATGCCGCGGGAAATTGTCAACGGCATCAATCTCGGCGGCTGGGCAATTGCGATGGCGGTGATGCTGATGCCGCTGAGTTTCATCGCGGCGTTCGGCATCT
>JACMML010000192.1 GCA_014379105.1 Phycisphaerae bacterium | reverse complement strand
CGCGGCCGCGGCGGGCGGCAGGGCGATCCGGGCAGCAGCCGGTTCTACTCGTCATTGCAGGACGACCTGCTCCGCATGTTCATGGGCGAGTGGACGATCAACGTCTTCAAAAAAATCGGCATGGAGTACGGCGAAGCGATCGAAAGCCGCATGCTCACGCGCGGCATTGAGAAGGCACAGAAGAAAGTCGAAGAGCGCAACTTCCTCGCCCGCAAAAACCTGCTCGATTACGACGAAGTCATCGACCGCCAGCGCCTCACATTCTACGGCATGCGCCAGCAGGTTCTGGAAGGCAGCCACATCGACCAGGTGATCTGGGACATGATCGGCCGCGCGATCGAAGACGCGGTGGAGAAATACGTCACGCAGGATTTTGTCGCCGCGAATATCGCCGAGTGGGCACGGACGAATTTCGGCGTCGCGATCGACGGCGCGGAACTCAAAGGCGTCCGCCGGTTCATAGACGTCGAGGACTACATCAAGAACCAGGCCAAGCTGGAAGTGGAAACCACGATCAGCCAGACGCTCGGCGAATACCTCGGCGAGAGCCCTGAGGATCCGACGCAGTGGGACGTGAAGAGCCTGGCGAAGATGGCGAGCACCGACTACCACACGCGCCTCAACGAATCGCAGATCCGCAAGATGGATGTCGCGGAACTGGAAGACGTGCTCAAGCAGGGGGCGCTAGAGCACATCGACGCGCAGGACAGCACCGGCATCATGCCGTACCTCGAGCGAAATTTCGCCGCCGACGCGCTGTGCCGCTGGGCGGAAGAAAAGTTCGGCATCCGCGTCGAGCCCGACGAGATATTGGCCGACAAGGAGCGGCAGCTCTTCAAGCCGGCGGCGATGATCATCCAACTCATCGACGCGCGCGCGAGAGAGAGCTACCGACGCCGCGAGATCGAATATCCGGTCGATCACATGCTGGGAATGGTCGGCAGCGCCGAAGTGGCGCAGATCGATAACCCCTATGCAGCCGATTACCTGCGCAACTGGGCCCGCGGCAAGTTCAACATCGACGTATCGCTGGAGCAGATTCAGCAGACGCCGATCCGCCAGCTTCGCGATGAATTAATTGGGCACCAGGAGCGATTCCTGCGTGAAGGGCAGATCGAAAAGGACGTGGATGCGATCATGTCCGCCGGGACGAACCTGGCGGAGGTGGCAAACCGATTCAACGAGCGTTTCGGCCAGAAAATCACCGCGAAGGACATCGACCCACTCACCGCCGAAACGCGCAAGGGCATCAAGGAGGCCGAGGACAGCGGCACGATTTCGCTCAACACGCGCGACCTGGTCCTGCGCCGCGCGCGAGCGATTCTACGCGATGAGCTCACTCGGCTGGAGCAGTACGTGCTGATCAGTATCTTCGATCAGGCATGGAAAGATCATCTCTACGCGATGGACGTCCTCAAAGGCGGCATCGGCCTGCAGAGCTTCGGCGAGCGCGACCCGCGCATCATCTACAAGCGCGAAGGGTATAAGTTCTTCGAGACGATGCTCGAAGGCGTTCGCGACAAGGTGACTGATCTGATCTTCCGCGTGCGCGTTGAAGGCAAAGAGGTGACAACGCGCAGCGCGTATAACGTGCGCAGCACCGAGCACCAGGTCAGCGACAACTACGGCGTCGGCGACAACGTCCGCGAAACAGCCAGCGCCGTGGCCGACGGATCAGAAGCCCCCGCGCCCGCTGAAGCGCCCGTCGCGGTGAAGACGATCGTCCGCGACACGCCCAAGGTCGGCCGCAACGATCCGTGCCCGTGCGGGAGTGGTAAGAAATATAAGAATTGCCACGGCGCTGAGGCGTAATCGTTATATTGTGAATGAAGAATTAGCCACAGAGGCACGGAGACACAGAGAAAAGAATTTTTATCCACAGATTACACAGATTTCACCGATTCAGAAATGCGCATTTAATCTGTGAAATCTGTGTAATCTGTGTATAACTTTTCTTCGTATTTATCTCTGTGTCTCCGTGCCTCTGTGGCCAATTCATTCTTCCGGCTGAGTTGTCGGTGCGACTGATACTTTCCCTTTGATCATTGGCGCGACCATCTCGCCGCGGATCGGCATATCAACATCGCCCATGATCATTTTGATCGGCTGCGTCGCCGGCAACGGCGTGCCCATCATTGGCGCCGGCTGGGTCGTTGGGGTGTTGACGGTCATCGGCTTGATCCCGCCGGCGACGGGCACCGGGCCGGGCTCGGAGAAACCGGCCAGCACCAGCATCGCGCTGATCGCCGACATCACCGCCGCCGTCGGTCCCCAGCGCGCCCAGCGGCTGCGCGGGGTCACCGGCGCATAATCGAGCGTGATCAGCGTTCCGGCGGAATCTTTCTGGTACTGCACGCACAGACTCGTGCCCGTCTGGCACACCACCTGCTCGGCGGCGGATCGGGTCATCGCGCTCAGATTATGCACATGCTTCTGACAATGCCCACAGAATCGCTTCTGGTCATCACCCACCATCGCCCCCCAGTCGGCGGTGCAGGGACTGGCGACTTCAATCTGATCAAGTGGTATGCGTCGTTCCATGGTGCAACTCCTGATGCTTGGACGACCATGGTTTCTGAAAGTTCCCAAAAAATCTGCGCACTGTAGCGGCCGCCGTCCCGGCGGCTTCTGGCACGTCTGAATGGTGGGATGAAACAGCCGCCGGGGACGGCGGCCGCTACACCGGCGTCACCACCGCGATCACATCCGCCGCCCCGCGGACTTTCTGACCGACCTGCACTTTGATCTGCGGGTTCAGCCATTTGGGGATCAGCAGTTCCGTGCGCGAGCCGAATTTGATCATCCCCATGTGGTCGCCGCGGGCGAGTTTCACGCCTTGGGTGGAGGTGCAGACGATTCGCCTGGCGATCAGGCCAACGATCTGCTTCACCACCGCGATCGGCTTGCCCGAGGCGTCGCCGAGCAGAATCGTGTTTGATTCGTTGTCGCTCGAGGCCGACCCGTGCTTCATCGCGTTGATGAACTTGCCTTCTTTGTAGATCGTCTGAATAACCACGCCGTCGCACGGGCTGCGGTTTACGTGGACGCTGAAGACATTGAGAAAGATGCCCACGCGCACCGCCGGGCCGGCGAGAAGATCGTCGTGCTCGATCTCCTTGATATCGCTCACCATTCCGTCCGCCGGCGAGACCCAGTTCTGGTCTCCCGCGGGAATCGCGCGATGCGGATCGCGAAAAAACGCCATCAGCCACAGCCAGATCACAAACGGCGCCAGCGCGAGCAGCGGATGAATGAGGAAAAGCCCCGATCCGATCAGCGCTAAAGCGATCGTGCCGTAAACCATCTCCCACAGGCCGTGACGGGTGAAACGAAGCATCGGGTCAGACTAGAACTCGGGGATTGGCGTGTCAAACCGGCGGATGTCACCGGCTGATCAGCGCCCTCGGCGGATTAACGCCGGCCTGAAGCTCGTTGATCGCTTTGGCGGCTTGTGGATTTGGAATCCAGTCCACATGCCCATCGACGAACGCGAAGTTCACGCCGTCGCCGTCGTGATCGGTGAGCGGCTCATAGAGCAGCACCATATCGGCGTTCGCGTTGTCGGTGAGGCCGGGAACATAGATATACGAGCAGAAGCCGTTGCCGGTCTTGATCTGGGAAGCCCACGTCGTTGCGTTGGCGCTGGTTCCGGGCGCGGCGGTGTCGTTGGTGCTTGGGCAGGTGTAGGTATCCGGATCCAAGTCGCCGGCGCGCGCGAGAGTCGCCAGATCCGGCGGATATTTTGCGCCGGGCTCCATGTTCGCGTACATCTTTAGCGCCAGCACGACCTGCCGCATGTTCGAGGAACATTTGATGCGGTTCGCCGCTTCACGGGCGCGATTCAGCGACGGCAAGAGAATGGAGATCAGCAGCACGGGCATCAGCAACACACCCAGGCCGCCGGTGACGACGCCGGTAATTGCAAAGCCCTTGCCCGGCTCGTCGGGATGCTTGCGTTTCGCCAGCGCAATGATGCCAAGAACCAATCCGACCAGCGAGAGCGGGAAGAAGCACAAGCCGATCAATCCGCAGATCATCGCGCCGATCGCCAGCCCTGACGATGCCGGCCGCGCTGGTGCCGGGATTGGTACGGGGATTCCGGGTGGGGTGTTGTATTGCGTCATGTCTGTTCCTTTGAAGCTATCTACGGGAAGCGTATCTGTGCCCACGATTGTTGGCAATGTGGGTGAATGAAGCACCCGGCCGGGCTGGATATCGATGTTTGGTGCGTCAGTATGGGGAGAAATTGGCCACTGAGGCACAGAGGCACGGAGAAGAAATAAGATTGCCGTGTGGAGGAAACATATTTTGTTGTAGCGTGCGCGCCGCGGCGGTTTAGGCAGGTGTGCTTGATGATCGGGCGCATCAACCATACCGTTACGGCATATGTCATTGGCTCATGATTTGCAGTTTGCTGTGGAGATCGCGCGAAGTGCCGGCCGGGTGGCGATGCGGCATTACGGGCTGGTCGAGCGATTGACCAAGACGCACGCCACCACCACCGCCGAGGCCGTCACCGAGGGGGATCGGGCGACACAGCGGCACATCGTCGAAGCGCTTCGGCGCAGGTTTCCGAGTGACGGAATCGTCGGTGAGGAAAACGATGCCGGCGACGCGATCACGTTTGACTGCCACGATCCGGATGGCCGAAACTGGGTGATCGATCCGATCGACGGCACCAACAATTTCATCTCCGGCATCGGCATCTGGGCGGTCTGCATGGGCCTGCTCGATCGCGGCATGCCGGTGCTTGGAGTTGTGTATGACGTGACGCGCGATCAGGTCTATTGCGCCGCAAAAGGCGAAGGCGCGTGGCTGGGCGACAAGCGCATTACCGCGCCGACCACGCCGATGAGCGACAGCTCCGTGCTGATGCTCACGAGCAACCTGATTAACAAAGACGGCTACTGCCCCGGATGGGTGAACGCGTGGATGGGGCAGACCAACTGGAAGATCCGCATCTTCGGCTCGGCGGCGGTGGAAGCGGTGCAGGTCGGTGCCGGGGTTGCGCACGCGGCGATTACCGTAAACGGCAAACTATGGGACTGCGTCGCACCCGCGGCGATCGTTTTCGAGGCCGGCGGCGTGCTGACGGATCTGCAGGGAAAGCCCATTTTCCCCTACGATTTGCGACACTACAGCGGCGCCAAGGTGCCATTCCTGGCGGCGGGGCGGGCGGCGCAGGACGAATTGCTGCGGCATATCGCCGAGAATCCGTAAAATAGAACTTGGTGAAATTCCTGAATAACGAGACGATATGCTAGATTCCATCTGCATTGTGGCGGCTACCAGCCCGTGAAAGGGCTTAACGAAACACGGCCGATAGCCCGCGCCACCAAAGGGAAAATCAACATGCTTCGCACCTTCGGATTGTTACTGCTTCTACTGTCATCTGTCGCGTCGGCTGAGTCGCCCAAGGTTCCGCTCGGGCCGCGGATCACCGGCAACCATGACATCACCTTTCAGCCGTTCGCGGAGGGGGAAAAGCTTGACCGCATGACAGACACCGAGGTCATGCGCCTGTTCCGCAAGGACAAGCAATGGACATTGATCTTCGAGAAAGCGCAACTCCCCGAACCCACGCCCATTGCCGACGGGCGTGACCCGCAGGGTCGCGAGCAGGCCGGCTATCTTGCGGCGGCGGTGACGCTCATCCGCTCGGCCGATCCGAGTGCGGATGTGCTGCGCAGCGATCTGCTCGATACCGGCGCGTTGCGCATCGGGCTCATCATCGCCAGCATCAAGAGCGGTGAGCGCGAACGCGCCCTGCTGCAGCGGGCGCTGGTCGAGGTGACGCCGCGTCTGTATTACTCGATTGAGATGCGCTCCCCCGCGCCCCTGACAGGCCTGGACGAAGACCCCAGCGCCCGCGAGGCGGCCGAGACGTTCCGCGCGATTGTCGACAGCATACAGAGGGTGGATCTTTCAAAAGTCCGCGAAGATCAGGACCAGCGGCTGTTTCGTACGCGTGCACTGTTTGTCGAGTGGAACGCTAAGCGGATTCAATCAGTCCTGATACCCGAGGCGTACCTGCGGATTCGGCGCGATGGCAAAGATGTGGGCTATATCTATGTCGCCGAAGAAGCCGCGACGCTGCCCCGGCCGGTGATTGAGAAGAAAGCGATTGAAGTCGCGGCGGAAAAGGCCGCGGGCGTGCGCGTCTCGATGCGCATGCGCACGATGCCGGAGCAGGGGAAAATGATTGATACGCAGTCGTGGATGTTTGTCACCACCGACCGCAGGCATGAAGTCTGGAGCGCCACCACGCTGGCGAAGGATGCGAACGCGAAAAACGAATCTGAAAAGGAAGTGCATCTGACCGAACTCGGCGCCAGCGATATGAAGCAGGAGCGCGTCTTCGATCGGGACATGAAGCCCGGGGATTTTAAGGACGCCGATAAGCAGGGCTCACAGCCGTTTCGGATGGTGGATGAGTACAAGCTGGTTGTGAACACCGAGAGCGGCACCGGCGTAGCGCCGCCGGTGGAGCGTGATCTGCCGCCGTTCTATCTGCCGCAGGCGCTGGCCTGGACCTTGCCGCGCTTGCTGCCGTTGAACCGCCCGACGGGTTATCTGTTTGCCAGTTATTCGCCGGACATGCGGCAGGTGATGCTGCGCTACGTCGATGTCGGCCTGGAAGGGGACACCAGCATCGGCGGCATCAAAGCCCGCGCGGTGCCGATCACCGAGCGGCTTGGTGACGACGGCTCGCCGACGGTGCATTACGTGACGATGTCCGGGCAATATCTCGGCACGATGAATCAGCAGACC
Source organism: Phycisphaerae bacterium (assembly GCA_014379105.1). GTDB lineage: Bacteria > Planctomycetota > Phycisphaerae > Tepidisphaerales > Tepidisphaeraceae > JACMML01. The sequence continues at coordinate 1,660 of JACMML010000192.1, read as the reverse complement.
GGTTTGGTCATCACACCGACGGATCGGGCCAGTCTGCTGAAAATCTGGAAAGATGCGAACCTGACTCAGCCCGTGCCCGCCGCGGCGCGATTGGGCCCAGCGCCGGTCGGTCCGGCTGCGGAGCCAATGGGTCCGCCGGCGATGGGTCGATAACGCCTGCCGCCGGGCGGGAAGGCATCAATAAGTATCGAACTACGATGCGATGGGCCGATGTTCGATATGATGTATCGCGCGCTGATCAAGCTCTGTATCGCCGTCTCGCTGTCGGTCCTTGCGGGCGCGGCCGGTTGGTGGGTGTGGCATTCCTCGGACGACCAGCGAAAGATCGCCGATCTCGAAGCACAAAAACAAGTGCTCGCGCAGCAGAAGCAGCAGTTGGAGCAGGTCGTCTCGCGACTCGGCACCAACAAGCGCGTCGCCGATTTGATCGTCACCGGCCGCAAGCAAATTGGGGAACAGGTCGCGACTGAACTGCTCTTTGTCGAATACGATCGCGCCGGAAAACCCATGGAGCCGCGGCAATACACGATCGCAGGCGTAATGGCGCATGTCGAAGCGATGGTGATCGAATTTGAGCGACAGAAGGTCGTCGAGAATGATCCACTCAAAGGCCACGCGATCACGCTCTTCACTCGCATCTTCGGCGAGAATGAATCACCAGCGTCGGCCAAGCGCATCGACTCGCCCGGCGGCGTCCCTGAGTTCTACCGCTCCGCCGAGCCGGGCATTGCCGCGTTCGAACAGCTGCTCTGGAGTAAGTTCTGGCAACTGGAATCCGACGCGAATCTTCGCCAGGAAATGGGCGTCCGCGTCGCGGTCGGCAAAGGGGTATGGGGCCCGTTCGAGCCCGACATGCTCTACACGATCACGCTCACGCCCGACGGCAACCTTTCCCGCACCGCCGAACCGATGCGCGGGGTGTATCAGACGTATATCCAACTACTCCGCCAGAAGCTGACCAGTTCCACCGAACCCTGAAATTAGAATGGCAAAAATTATTCTCTGGACAAATCGCATCGCGATTGATTACATATGTAATCTATGAAGGCGCCGCCAAATACACAGTCGAATATACGTGCGAGCATTTCCGACGCCGAGTGGCAGGTCATGGACGCGATATGGTCAACGCCCTCGGCCGCAGCGGCGGCGGAAGTAATTGCTTCATTACAGGCGCGCACGGATTGGAGCCCTCGGACGATCAAGACGATGCTGAATCGTCTGGTCAAAAAAGGCGTCCTCCACTACCAGGCCGATGGCCGCCGCTATCTCTATCGGGCTGCGGTTACGCGGGAAAAATGCGTCCGCGTGCAGGGACGCTCCTTTCTCGACCGAGTCTTCGGTGGCCAGGCAGGGGCGATGCTGGCGCACTTCGCGAAGCACGAGAAGCTTTCGAAAAAGGACATTGAGGAACTCAAATCGATCCTCGAGCAGAAGTCTTCGGCAGCGCACGAATAGCAGATCGACCATGCCTCGATGCCTCAAGCGGGACGGTGACCATGACCACCTGGACTGATATTGCGAACGACCTGATGGGCTGGATCACCCGGACGACGTGGCAATCCGCACTGCTGATGGCTGGGGTTTTACTGGTTCAACTCGGGTTCGGAAGATGGATCGCGCCGCGATTGCGCACGGCGATGTGGCTTCTGGTCTTCGTGCG
>JACMML010000191.1 GCA_014379105.1 Phycisphaerae bacterium | reverse complement strand
CGCCCGCCCATACTCCCGCGCGGCCGCGGGTTTCACTTCGCCGCCTAGCAGTTGCATCGCCAGTTGCATTCCGTAGCAGATGCCCAAAACGGGCACGCCCAAATCGAAGATGCGCGGATCACATCGCGGCGCGTTCGGCTCATAAACGCTCGACGGCCCGCCGGACAGGATGATCCCCTTCGGGTTGAGCTTCTTTAATTCTTCGATGGAGATGTCCGGGCGGACCAGCTCGCTGTAGACGCCTTTCTCGCGCACACGGCGGGCGATGAGCTGGGCATATTGCGATCCGAAGTCGAGGATCGGGATGACTTGATCGTGGGTCATGTGGCTTGGATACCGCACGACCGGCTCAATTGCAAAGGAGTTGACGTTCAGCGGCTTGGGGCTTTGGCTTGCCTCATCCGGCTTGAGACTGACGCACGATGGACTACCATCGCACTGAGGTCAGACGCCCATGGAAAACCTGTTGGAATTTTACAAACGCACTTGGTGGATGTGGCTGGTGTTTATCATCCTGTTTGTAGTGCTGGCATTGTACGTAATGCCCCTGTTCTGGTTCTTCATCCCAGGTCTGATCGGGTATTCAATTTATTTCGGGGCGGTGCGCGGGTCGGAGATTAGCGGGAAACCGTAGTCCAATTCGAAGGTTGACAAGTTCTCTAAAAAGCGACGCACGGCTGGAGAAGCCGTGCGTCAGAAGAACTATTTTTGACCCACCTCGAACGACGCGAAGCGTCAATTTTTGTCAAAGGCATTCCAGATTTGATCTTGATACACATTATAAGTGGAGCTGAACAAATCCTGGCACTGACTGATGGGAGCCTTAAACGTCTCAAGTTTGACAAAATGAGCTGATCCATTCCCATAAAGCACATTGATACCGGTCTTGTGACGTTGCTTCACACGCTCTAAGGAAACTGAAATGTCCGACATAACTGCCTTGTTGCGGTAGTCATATAAGTGCGGCCAGAGTGTTGCCCCGTTTACCCGTACGCCGCTCCAGGAAATGCCAGGCCGGCGCGAGTAGCCCATTCGCGTATTGGTCGTGGTGGGCGTGCTAATCGGTGGATTGTTTTGCTGGTCTTGCTTAAGTAGCGCTAAATTGTTGTAGCTGTCATACTCGTGCTGCGGGTCGAAATTGGACGGGCAGTACAATTCCTTTGCTTCTTTTACAAGCTTCGCCCGGTAGAGCAATCCCATTTCCATTGGCTCTGTGTCGCCGCGGAACCAAAGTGTATAGTTCGCCTGATAGACCCCGCTCGAGTGACCAATCAAGGTACGGCCCTTGTACATATTCGCGTACATATTCAGCGCGATATGCGATTGGCGCAGATTGCTCAAACACATCGTCTTCTTCGCCGCTTCGCGTGCTTTATTAAGCGACGGCAACAGGATCGAAATCAGCAATGCGATAATGCCGATGACCACCAGCAATTCGACAAGGGTAAATCCACGACGCTGTAGGGGCTTCTTGTACATCTCTGGTCCTCCGCGTTTAGTGTGTAATAACGCTTACTTATTCATATCCCCCATCGACGCATCGCTCCTTGTCGAAACAGGCAAATTAGTTGCCGATTCAGGCATCGACGCTGCGAGATGACCTCGTCTGACTGTACGCTGCGGCCATGCAAGGGTTCATCGGATGAAAAACCCCACCGGCTCAAACAACTCCGGTTCAGCCCGGCGGACGCCGCGCCCTAAACGCCGCGTGCTTCTGGCGATGGGCTTCAGTAGCTATCAGCGCCAGGCCGGGATCGTTCGGTACGCCCGGGAAGCGGGTTGGGTTGTCGATTCGAGGCTTTTGTCTTTCCATGCAATCGATCGCGATCGCGAATATCTCAATGCATCACAATTCGACGGCGTGATCACGCTGATGTCGCGCGCGGCGCCATGGATGCCCGATCTCATTAAAACATTTTCCGTGCCTGTCGTTGATATGTGGATCGACTACCTGGACGAAAAATATCCGCGCGTTCTTCTCGACCAAGCCGCCATTGGGCGCACAGGCGCTGAGCATCTGCTGGCTCGCGGCTTTCAGAACCTGCTTTTTTTCACCCATACAATTGAAGGCGGAGCGCGCCGCGCGGGATTTCGCGAAGTGGTAATTGCCGCGGGTCGGAATTATCTCGAACTCACGTGGGACCATAACGCCCGGCCGGAAGGCGCCGAGACGCGGCTCACGTGGCTTGCGAGCAGCCTGGCCAAATCGCCGCTCCCGCTGGCGGTGATGGGCGCCAACGATCACATCGCCGCGGAGGTGCTCGAGGCCGCGGAATTTGCGGGGCTTAAAGTGCCGCGCGACGTAGCAGTACTTGGCGTGGATAATGATCCGCTGGTCACTGAACTTGCGCTGGTCCCGCTTTCAAGCGTCGATACCTGCCGTGAACAGGTCGGCTACGAGACCGCCGCCCTTCTGGACCGAATGATGAACGGCGAGCCCGCGCCGCTTCAGCCGATCTACATCGCGCCGAAAATGGTGGTCACGCGCCGGTCCACTGATGTGCTGGCTGCGCGCGATCACGATGTCGCCGCGGCGGTGCAGTTCATCCAGGAGCATTTCCGCGAACCGCTGGCTGTCGACGACGTGGCCGACAACAGTGCGGTGTCACGACGCTACCTTCAGGACCGCTTCCGCGCCGACACCGGCCGAACGATCAGCGACGCGATCACCTGGCAGCGCCTCGACCACGCCCAGAAGCTGCTGGTGGAGACCCGCAGTAAAATTCAGATGATCGCGCAACAATCAGGCTTTGGCAGCGGCGAGCGTCTGAGCAAAGTCTTCCGCCGGCACCTCGGAATGACGCCGCAGGAGTTCCGCGACCGGTACACCAAAGGTCGCTGATTTTCGCCAACAATCGCGCAAAGCCGAATACAGCTCCATTTCCGATTTTTAGAAACGGCTGCAACTTTCGACCTGGCGGCTCGTCCAAGTATCATGTTGACCAAACCATCCACTGGAGACTCCATGCGCAAGTTGATTATCCGTTCTCTCGTCATCGCCGCCGCCGTTAGTCAGACACCGCTGTTCGCACAGACCGCCCCCGGCGAACCGGGCGCGGCTGCAAATGCGCCCGTCGCGGCGGCGCAACAGGCGCTGCCTGTGAAATCGGTCGTCCTGTTCTCTTCAGGTGTCGGTTATTTCGAGCACTTCGGTCCCATCAAAGGAGACGGCAACACCGAGCTGCGATTTAAGACCGCGCAGATCAATGACATCCTCAAGTCGCTGGTTCTCCAAGACATGGACGGCGGAAAAGTATCGACCGTGCAATACCCATCGCAGGACCCGGTCGAAAAGACGCTCAAGAGCTTCCAGGTAGATATCACCGCCAATCCGGCGCTGGCCGAACTGCTGAATCAACTGCGCGGCGCGAAGGTGACGCTGCAGGTGGCGACCGACAAATACAGCGGCATGATCCTCGGCGTCGAGAAGCGCGCCACGGCGGTCACGCCGCAGACGACCCCTGTGGATATCTGGATCGTCAACCTGATTGACGGCGCAAATATCCGCCAGATCGAACTCGCGAAAATCAACGACGTGAAGCTGGAAGACGCGACGCTTCAGGACGAACTTACCCGCGCACTTCAGGCGCTGGCCAAGGCGCGCGACCAGGATAAGAAATCGGTGGTCATCAATTTCACCGGCCAGGGAGAGCGCCGCATCCGGCTCGGGTATGTGGTTGAATCGCCGATCTGGAAAACCAGCTATCGACTCGTGATGGGTGACAAAGATACGAGCCTGCAAGGCTGGGCGATCGTGGAAAACCAGACGGACAACGATTGGGACAACGTGCAGTTGAGCCTCGTCAGCGGCCGACCGATCAGCTTCTCGATGAACCTGTATCAGCCGCTCTACGTCGCGCGGCCAGTGGTGCAGATGGAGCTCTATCAGAGCCTTCGGCCGCAGATTTACGCCGACGGGATGGAACATAAACAGCTCGCTGCTAGTGCGGCACCCATGGCGCCGGGAGCCAGGCAATCCCGCGCACGCACAATGGGTGGGGCCGGTGGTGGTGGCGGATTCGGCGCTGAGGCGGCGAGCGATTCTCTCAAGGACTCAGCAGACAACCAGCCAATGGACATGACCTCCAGCGTCCAATCCATCGCCAGCGCCGCCAAGCTCGGCGAGCTGTTTCAATACACCGTCGGCAACATCTCCCTGCCCAGGCAGAAGAGCGCGATGATTCCGATCATCACCGATAAGGTCGATGTCGAGCGCGTTTCGATCTACAACCAGAACGTGCTGGCCAAGCACCCGCTCAACGGCGCGATGGTCACCAACAGCACCGATAAACATCTTTTGCAGGGACCGATCACCGTCTTCGACGCCAATTCCTACGCCGGCGACGCGCAGATCGACAATGTGCCACCGGGACAAAAGCGCCTGCTCAGCTACGGAATCGATCTGCAGGTTCAGGTGCAGACCAAACCGGAATCCGCAAATCAACTGATGACCGGCAAGATCGTCAAAGGCGTGCTGCACCTGACCCGCAAAACGGTGCAGTCGCAGACCTATGACGTCAACAATAAGTCGGATCATGCCAAGACGATCGTCGTCGAGCACCCGCTGAACGCGAACTGGAAGCTGGTGAATTCACCCGAGCCTTTTGAAAAAACTGACGCGCTATACCGGTTTAAGCTCCCGGTCGAAAAGGCGGAGCAGAAATCAATCAAGGTGAGTCAGGAAACCACGCAAGGCGAAGCCATCGCGATGATCGATGGCGACATCGGCACGCTCCTTTTTTATGCCCGCCAAGGTGAAATCCCCGAGCCCGCCCGAGCGGCATTGACCGAGGCGGCCAAGCGGCAGCAAGCGTTGGTGGATTTTGAGCGGCAGATTAACGAGAAACAGCAGCTGATGGTCGCGGTCACGCAGGAACAAGGACGCATCCGCGAAAATATGAAGACCGTCGACAAAGCCAGCCCGTATTACAACCGGCTGCTCGGCAAGCTGAACGATCAGGAAAGCCAGATCGAAAAAATGCAGACCGAGACCGACGCGTTGCGGACGCAGCGCGATGCGGCGCGGAAATCGTACGAGGAATATCTGAACGGATTGAGTGTGGGATAAGATTTGTCCTCGAATCTTTACGAATTGGCACGAATGGTTACCGAATCGGCCACAAATTTTACGGATGCACGCGATGTATGCAGATATATTAATCCAATCTAATCCGCGTTCATCCGCGTTCATCCGCGGTTCCGCCCTTGGTTCAAGGCCGACAGAATGATTCACATGGAAGGCCGCGTCTCTGTGTTGGCGGCGCTGCTGGCACGCAAGCGGCGGATACAGGTGGTGCTGGTGAAGCACGACCTGCCGGCGGTCAAGGCGCAGGACATCCTCGACGCCGCGGCGGCCGCGGGCGTGCCGGTACGCCGCGCCGATTCGGCCGAGTTGGCGGCCATGGCGCACGGCGCTTCGCACGGCGGCGTAATCGCCGTCTGCTCGCCCAT
>JACMML010000190.1 GCA_014379105.1 Phycisphaerae bacterium | reverse complement strand
CATGGCAAAGGGCTGCAATCGGGAATTCGTGAGGGAGACTGGGAGACCATCAGGTCAATTGTCTACCAAGGCCGCGGCGGATGATCGCTGTTGACACCAACATTCTCATTTATGCGCATCGTGGCGAATCAGATTTCAACGTCGAAGCAATTCAAATCATTGCCAACCTGGCAAATGCATCAACTCAATGGATCGTTCCGCTTCACTGCCTTGTCGAATTTTTCGCAATTGTTACACACCCAAAAGTTTACAGACCGCCAAGCAGCATCGACGATGCGTTGGAATTCCTGGATGATGTCATTGCATCCCCTTCTGTAATTATCGGCGGAGATGCGGCAACAACATGGTCACGGCTTCGCTTACTGCTTGTCGATGGAGCCATTTCTGGACCGCAAGCTTATGACGCCCGAATCGCGGCCGTGTGCCTCGATCATGGCGTGACTGAATTATGGTCCGTCGACCGTGGCTTTTCGCGATTTCCGCATCTCAAAGTAGTCAACCCCCTGGCCAAATCATGACCCGCCCGCGCATCGGTATCACAGTCGATTACGTTGACGCCAAGCCGCACTACATGCTGCCGTGGACGTACGCCGAATCCATTGAAAAAGCCGGCGGACTGCCGGTGATGCTGCCGTTTCGCGTCGATACGTCGTTGATCCCCGCCTACCTTGATGAGCTCGACGGCATGCTTCTCTCCGGCGGCGACGATCTCGACCCCGCGCTCTATGGGGAGCCGTGGCATCCGCAGGCGCAGCACCTTGATCCAAACCGCCAGCGGTTCGAGCTCGCGTTACTCGCCGAGATCGAGCGCCGGGATATGCCTGTACTGGGCATATGCCTCGGATCACAAACGATGAACGTCTCTCGCGGCGGATCGATGATCCAGTTCATACCAGACCACCTTGGCGCAGGATCATTCGAGCACAGGTTGAGCGGCGACTGGTTGCGACGCCATGGCGTGAAGCTGCTCGCCGAAAGCCTGTATGCGCAGGCGCTGGGAAAGACCGATGTGCAGGTCAATACGTCCCACAAGCAGGCGGTCAACGTGGTTGGTCGTGGGCTGCGGGTGATTGCGGTGTCGATGGATGGATTGATCGAAGGAACCGAAGACCCATCACGCCGGTTTTATATGGGCGTGCAATGGCATCCGGAGCGGCAGAATGACGAGCCCGATCACCTAAAGCTGTTCCAGATGCTTGTCGACCACGCCCGCTAAACCGATCGGCCATTCATCAGACCGCGGGCTTCTGCGGGCTCGTGCCCATCTCAACGAGGAAGCGGTAGTGTGAGCCCACCGCGGACCAGAACGTCTTATGTGCGTTGTAGCGTACCCCGAACTCGCGGCACGTATCCTCCACAACCTTGGATAGCGCCGGATAGTGGATGTGACAGATACGGCTGAACAGATGATGCTCGACCTGGAAATTTAATCCGCCAAGAAACCAGCACGCGATACGGCTGCCGCGGGCGAAATCAACCGTGGTCTCCAACTGGTGGACGGCCCAGTCATTGTCGATCTTTGCCGAGTCCGGCGGTGCGGCCACCGGAACTGGGAACTCGGCTTCTTCGACGCAGTGAGCGAGCTGGAACACGACGCTCAATACCACTCCGCTTACGAACGACGCGAGTAGATACACACCAATCACCGCCCACGGCGAATGGAACATCATGGGGATGACGAACGCCATCGAGAAGAACACGATCTTGCCGCCAATGAAGATTGCCAGATCCGCACCCTTCGGGCGCTTAATGCTGTGACCGCCGATGCGGCCGGTGATGAGGTTGTGGAAATCATCGAAAAGATGCCACTTGATCGCGATCAATCCGTACAGCGCCCACACGTAGATGCCTTGTAGGCGATGAAACCCGTAATGCGGCTGATGCGGTGAGAGCCGGCCGAGCGCGCCCATGTCGATGTCGTCGTCGTGGCCGTGGATATTGGTGTAGGTGTGGTGGAATGAATTATGTTTCCAGTCCCAGAGATACGAGCTGCCGCCCATCAGATCGAGGCTGAGCGACATGAGCTTGTTGATCCATTTGCGGTCAGAATACGCGCGGTGTCCGCCGTCGTGCTGGATGTTGAACCCGATCGCCGCCACCGCCACACCGAGCGCCACCGCAACCAACGCGACCAGCCACCAGCTCATGGCCACAAACATCAGCAGCGCGTAAGCGCCAAAAAACCATGCCAGGATCATCGCCGTCTTGAAATACATCTGCGGACAATCGCGCTTGCTCTTGCCGGTCTGCTCGAAGTACGCATCGACCCGGCGGCGCAACTCGCGAACGAAGCGATCGCTGCCGCTGAACTTCACGCGCGTCTGCTGCGGATCGGCGACCCGTGCCGCGACGGCCGCTGATGTTAAAGTCGCTGTTGCATCCATGTCTTAAACTCCGTTCAAAATGCACTGACATCTCACGCGCAAGGCGATCCCTGCCTTCGCCAGACCGCATCCATTTCTTACAGATCCAATATCATAGCCGTATTAGGAGTTTATGTCCTGAAAGCCACGGCGCGGCCAAATGCCGCAAGCGCCTAACTACACGCCTGCCGTATCAGGCGATCTGCCGCAGGCGATGCGCTTTTGACGCCCGCAGGATGCCGGGAACGACGTAATTCGCCGCAACCGCATCCCAGCTCATCTGGCTCGCCAGCTCAAAACCGCGCTGGATCAGCGGTTCAAATTCTTCGGGCGTTCGTGGCAATCGGTCGATCAATTGCCGCGCCACGCTCGCCGCCACGGTGTGCTCAATCGCGTCGCGGTGCGGCTGGCCGAGCGTTAACAGCTGTTCGACGCGCAGGCTTTTGTCCGGCAGTTCCGTGTAGTCGGCCACGATCACGTTCGGCGTCGCCGCTGTGCCCTGCACGCTGCGCACAAATCCTTCGCAACCGCACACGCTTGAGAAAATACAGATTCCGCCGAAGCTGATCGGCTCGACCTGCGCGATGCCGAACGGCTCGTAAATCGATTGGCCGAACTCGACGTCCGAACCCTTGCGAATGTCCATGAATTCCATGTCCGCCGGCATCCGATTCCCGCAAAATCGTTGTTCGAACCCGAACTGGTTGATGAAAACCACTTTTATCTTGCTCGAGCGCGCATTGAATTCCTGCACGCCTTGGTAATAAAGCGCCTCGCCGTGCGACAGGTCCGGCAAGCCTTCCCGGTGCGCCACAGGCCAATGATATTGCTGCTCCATGTGCCGGATATCGTCGCCGCGGCGTCCCGGCACCTCGGTCGACAGCACAAACAGCACCGCCGTTTCGTCACGCTCCAGCAGCAGGGGCTCGAGGTGCTCGAGCACGCGCAGATCGCGCCACAAGCCTTTGCTCGGCACCAGGCGCGTCACATGGGAGAAGACAAAATCGGGCTTATGCCCCAGCAGATTCATTGCATATTGCTGCAATTTCTGGCGCGAGTGGAACTTGGCATCCACGTCAATGCGCCAGTGCGGCACGCCGTTGTAAGCCAGTTGTGCGTCCAGGTGGATGAAGTCCGGCCCCATGAAGCGCAGCTCGCGCAGGACCTCGTCTCCGACGCAGAAAACGCCGTCGAAGAAACGCACGCATTTCACGACGCCGTGCTTGTAATAATCGTCCTGAGGCCCGAACACGTCCTCGACAAAATGCCCTTGTGGGATCGAGCGGCGCATCACGTTGTAGAACATCGTGTCGTGGCCGGCGTGCCCTTCGACGATTCGGCGCATCGTCGCGATCTCGTGGGCATAAAAAACCGTCCTGAATCCGCCGCCTTTATCGAGCGTGCCCGCCAGCGCGGTGGGAACGCCCATGTACTCGTGCGCGAGAATGACCGCCGGTTCCAGCGGGTTGACCCCGACGCCAATTGCCAGCAGGCACTGAATGGCCGGCTGGGCTACGCGGACCCATTGCTCGTAATCGTAGATGTGCTCGTACCGGCCGCTTTCGAGCCCAAACTCTTTCCACAGCCGAAACTTCATCTCGCCCAGTGGACCTTCGGCGACGTGGCTGACGTCGATCAGCAGGATCTCGGGGTTTGAAGTGATGCCGGTGTCTTTGTCGTGGAATTTTCGCCGGCCGTACACGATCCCGACGCCGTAATCCTGCTCGATCTGCCGAAACCGATTCGCCAGCGGCGAGCGGTAAAGGGAATCCATTGAGCTGTAGAGCACATCGCCGTGCGGTCCGAGCCGGTGCTCCCCCTGTTCGTCCCCCGGCCACAGCGTGCCGATCAGGATGTTGCGATCGAACGCGCTCAGATAAGTCTTGCTCGTAAGCAATCCGGCGAGCACTGCGCCGATGCCGCCGACCTTGTTGATCGCTTCGTGAGTGACGTGAACGACTGCTGACATAAAACCTCTGTTTACACTTGGCCGCACTTAACGAGACTCAAAATCTTAGCTGCATATCACGCACCGACGACCACTGCGATTACGGCGCTTTTGCCCCGGCGCGGAACCAGGACGCGAT
>JACMML010000189.1 GCA_014379105.1 Phycisphaerae bacterium | reverse complement strand
GATCTGCCGAAGATCGAGGCCGAGATGCAGAAGATCATCGAAGCCAATCACACCTTCTCGCGCACCGAACACGACGCCGACGAGGCCAAGACAATTCTGCGCGGCGAGAACCAGCGCTTCAAAGACGAGCTGATCGACGAGGTGGTCGCCAAAGGGGAGAAAGTCTTCAGCGTCTATAAGCAAGGCGACTTCACCGACTTCTGCCGCGGCCCGCACGTGCCGGCGACCGGGCGCATCAAATCATTCAAACTGCTCAGCCTGGCTGGCGCGTACTTTCAAGGCGACGCGGCCCGCGAGCAGCTCATCCGCATCTACGGCATCAGCTTTTTTGATAAAAAGCAGCTCGATGCCTACACCCTTCAGATCGAGGAGGCCAAGAAGCGCGATCACCGGCACATCGGCCCGGCGCTGGGCTTGTTCCACCAGCAGCCCGAGGCGCCGGGCACCGTATTCTGGCATGACAAAGGATGGACGCTGTGGCGCATCGTCGAGAATCACATCCGCGATCGGCTGCGCACAAGCGGCTATATCGAAGTGCGCACGCCGTTGATTGTCGACCGCATCCTCTGGGAAAAATCCGGCCACTGGGAGAAATACAGCGAACTGATGTTCACCACCGAGAGCGAGAAGCATACCTACGCGCTCAAGCCGATGAACTGTCCGTGTCATATCCAGATCTTCAACCAGGGCACCAAGAGCTACCGCGACCTGCCGCTGCGCATGGCCGAGTTCGGAAGCTGCCATCGCAACGAGCCCGGCGGAACATTGCACGGCATCATGCGCGTGCGCGCTTTCACGCAGGATGACGCGCACATCTTCTGCACCGAGGACCAGATCGAGAGCGAAGTAATCGCGTTCAACAAGCTCCTGGTGGAGATCTTCAAGGATTTTGGTTTTCACGACATCAAGGTGAAGCTCAGCACGCGTCCGGAAAAGCGCGTCGGCAGCGACGCGATCTGGGACAAATCAGAAAAAGCGCTGGCGTTGGCGATGGAGCACATCGGCGTGGCGTTCGAGTATCAACCCGGCGAGGGCGCTTTCTACGGCCCGAAACTAGAATACCAGGTCAACGACGCGATCGGCCGGATGTGGCAACTCGGGACGATTCAGGTGGATTTTAATCTCCCCGAGCGCCTCGGCGCGCGCTACATCGGCGAAGACAACGCTGAGCACACGCCGGTGATGCTGCACCGCGCGATCCTCGGCAGCCTCGAGCGATTTCTCGGCATCCTGATCGAGAATTACGCCGGCGCGTTCCCGCTGTGGCTGGCGCCGGAGCAGGTGCGGATTCTGTCGATCTCGGAGAAATTCAACGATTACGCCAAAGAATTGGAATCGAAGCTGCTAAGCGAAGGGATCCGCGCCGCGTCCGACCTGGGAGCGAACAAGATCGGCTACAAGATCCGTGAATCCACGCTGGCAAAGGTGCCCTACATGCTCGTCGTCGGCGAAAAAGAAGTGGCCGAGGGGAAGGTCGCGGTGAGGCATCGGACCGAGGGGGACAAAGGCGCGATCACTGCGGATGAGTTTGTGGCGATGGTGACGACAACGGTGCGGGAGCGGGCGTGAGCGCGAGGAACTCTTTCACTCATTTCCTCACCGCCAGCGGCACCGCCGAGCCGTCGGGGCGACGCCAGATTGTTCGGAACTCGCGGTCGTTGGTCCAGACTTTGTATTTTCGATTTACTCCGCTGAGCACGACCAGATATCCGTCGGCATAATCAGGCCTGTGTTCGGCGTACCGTTTTAGCCACGCGAGCACCTCACGCCACGGGACATCATTCCCGGGATCGAGATATTCGATATTCATGTCTTCGATCAATTCGAGAAATAAATCCATATACCGGGGCGATCTGAGAAAACTCATTACTTCCTGAAGCACCGGCGGAACCAACTGGAATGTACTGGAGTTTATTTTTGTCAGTTGACGGCGAACGATCGCCTTTTCGCGGGGATCAGGATGAAGGAAGCCGAGAATGACGTTGGTATCAACGAGGATCATTCGAAATTGGCGAGCTTGCCAAGCTTTTTGGACAACTTTCGGCGCATGTAAGCCGACATCGCATGGCGATCAGTCGTATCGATGCCTTCTCGAATATATTCCGGCACTGGAGCGCCCTCGCTCATCGCATCAAGCTTGGCGAAGAGAGCATCAACACGGGCCTTGTTCCAAATGATTTTCTTTTTGCGTCGCTTGCCCGCAGCATCGTGCAGCGCTTTGCGAAGCAACTCCGAAACATTGACGTTCTCCGCCCGCAGTTCCGCGACCGCGCGAGAATCGTCCGGCGTGAGGCGTATGTTCAGCGAAGCCATGCTCTCAATGTATATACAGAACGTATATACGTCAACGTCATTCTCGGCGGGAGACTTTACGAATCAGGGCACCAATCCATTCCCGGAAATCTTAAACGCAAACGCGTGCTTCACGCCCGCCGGCTGGGCCGGGAGGTTGATCGTCAGCTTGCCCGGTTCGCGGGTGAAGGTGACCGGGCCGTGCCCGAGCAGTTCGATGCCGGTGATGGTGCTGCCGGGCAGGTCATCAGCGCCGAGGGACTCGATCGTGGCGGCGGCGCCTTCGGTCGGCCAGCCCATCATCACTGCGTATAACGTCGGCGCTTTTGCGAGGAACCGGAACGACGTGCTCGCCGATGCGCCGGAGCTGTTGCTGCCTTCGGAGTTCTGCTTCCACGGGCGGGTGTCGTAAATCGCCTCACCGTTGATCGCCATCCAGGCGCCGATGTCTTTGAGAACATCCTGCTGCTCCTGCGGGATCGTCCCATCCGCTTCGGGCCCGATGTTCAGCAGAAGCACGCCGTTCAGTGAGGCGATATGCGCCAGCATGCGAATATGCCGGCTTGCGTCGCCGTTTAGGCCTGGCTGATCGATTTTATTGAACGCCCAGCTTGTTCCCTTGGTCATGGTGTCATGCACCATCCAAGGCGTCTGCTGAATAGATTTTGGCGCACGGCCGATTTTCTCGTGGTCGTGCATTGCGCCCTGTAAGAACGCTTCGTTACCGTTGGCGCCCTTGCCGGTGATCGTCACCTGCTTTTTCCATTCCAGCGCCTTGTTGTAGTAATACGCCGCCAGCTTGGTCTTGAGCGGATCGAGCTTGCGGTCATTGATGCCGTTGTCGTACCAGAGCAGTTCGGGCTGATATTTGTCGATCATCTCGACTTGCCGCCGATACCAGTTGTCGAGGAACGCCGCCACCGGATCGCCGTTCTGCGTGTTCTCGCCGGGCAGGTAATAGGGCTTGCGATCCGGGCGATCGACATCGGTATTCTCGCGCTCGGGCATCTTAAACTGCGACATGAACGTGTAATTCTCGATCCCGTGATCCTGAATGCCGTATTTCATTCCCTGTTTCCGCACCGCCGTCGCGAGGTCGCCGACCAGATCCCGCTTGGGGCCCATCTGTTTGGTGTTGAACGGCGTGACCTGGCTGTCCCATAGCGCGAACCCGTCGTGATGTTCCGCGGAGATGGTGACGATCCGCGCGCCGGTGGCCTTGAACAGCGACGCCCAGGCGTCGGGGTCCCACTTGCTGGCGGTGAACGGCTTGTAATACGCTGCGGCCGCCGATCCGGGCTTGGGACCTTTGGTCGGGTCCATGAAATCGAGATAGCCAAACTCGTTGAGCGGGCCGAAGTTTTCGATATACCATTTGCGGATGCCGGCATTGGCACCGTACATGTATTTCAAATCCCATTCGTTGTGCTTAGCGGGCGCGGAGTAGACGCCCCAGTGCATCATGATTCCGAATTTGCCGTCATAGAACCATTGCGGCGTGGCGTAGTTCGCCTGGATGGATTTCCAGTCCGGCTGAACAGTCGCATCCGCCGGTATGGCGGGGGTGCGCGCGATCGCGTCCGCCACCTGTTCCACGGTCGCGCCCGGCCCGGACTGGGCAACCGCAAATGGAGCAACCACCGCCACGCACGCCAATGACAACAACGCTGCGACACCGGATGCGTGACGCTGGAATCGTTTTGACAATAACACCTTGAATTCTCCAACTCGGCCAGAGACAGTTCGCCGCATGCGCCGATTGCGCGGCGGCTATAGAACGTTTTACATCACGCGCGCTTACCTGTTGCGTCGACGCATCAGCGCCGCCGCGCCCAAGCCCAGAATTGCCAGGGTTGATGGTTCGGGCACCAGTCCCGCGCCGGTGATTTTGAAGCTGAACACATGGTTCAATCCGCTTGGCTGGCTTGGCGGGAGATTGATCAGCAATTTCGTATCGTCGCGCGTGAAGGTCAGCGGGCCATGCCCGAGAAGCTCGACGCCCAGAATCGTGCTGCCGACATGATCGCCGGTGCCGAGCGACAGGATCGTCGCGGTCGAACCACTGGTCGGCCAGCCCATCATGATCGCGTACAGATCATTGCCTTTGAGCGTGAAACGAAACGCCGTGCTCGCCGTCGTTCCGGAACTGGTGCTCCCCTCGGCGAACTGCTTCCACGGCTTTGTGTCGTAGATCGCTTCGCCGTTGTCAGCCATCCAGTCGCCGATGCCGGTGAGAATGTCCTGTTGCGCCTGCGGGATGATTCCGTCCGGCCCCGGGCCGATGTTGAGCAGGAACACGCCGTTCAGCGACGTCACGTGCGAGATCGTGCGGATATAGGTGCCCGCATTCCCGCGTACGCCGGGCGTGTCGATCATGTTGTAGCACCAACTATTGCCATTGGTGAGCGTGTCGTGGACCAGCCAAGGCGTCGCCCGCAATGACGTCGGTGCCCGGCCCATTTTTTCATGATCGTGGATCGCGCCTTGCAGGAATGACTTATCAGCATCGTCGCCTTTGCCGCTGATGATCACCTCTTTGCCCAGCGCCTGGGATTGATTGTAGTAGTACGCAGACAGCTTGGTCTTCAACGGATCCAGCAGCCGGTCGTTCATGCCGTTGTCGTACCACATCAGGTCAGGCTGATATTTATTGATAAGCTCAACATTGCGCTCGTACCAGTTCACCAGAAAATCGGTCAGCGGGTCCGGGGACTGTTTGGCGCTGGGCATGTAATACGGCTGGCGATCCGGGCGGTCGATGTCGCTGTTGGCCCGGTCGGTGATCGTGAACTGCTTTAGAAAAGTGTAGTTTTCGATCCCGTGATCCTGCACGCCAAACTTAAGCCCTTGCGCCCGCACCGCCTTGCTGAGATCGCCGACCAGATCGCGCTTCGGGCCCATCAGCTTGGTGTTGTACGGCGTCACCTGGCTGTCCCACAGCGCGAACGCGTCATGGTGCTGCGCGGTCATGCTGACGACTTTGGCGCCCGATTGCTTGAATAGCGCCGCCCATTGGTCGGGGTTCCAGTTGTTGGCCGTGAATGGTTTGTAATACGCCGATGCCGCCGAGCCGGGCTTGGCGGTCTTGGTGGGGTCCAGGAAATCAAGATACCCAAACGTGTCGGACCGGCCGAAGTTGTCGATGTACCATTGACGGATGCCGGAGTTGGCACCGTACATGTATTTCTCATCCCACTCGTTGTGCTTGGCGGGCGCGGAATAGACGCCCCAATGCATCATGATTCCGAACTTGGCTTTATAAAACCAATCGGGAACGCCGTGACTCTGTAGTGAGTTCCAATTGGGCTGGTAAGCGCCGTTTGCGGGGAGGGCGGTCGTGCGGGCGACCGCGTCGGCAACCTGCTGTGCGTTGGCTCCGGGACCGGATTGTGCTTCAGCGAACGACCCCGTCAGTGCGACAATCGATAATACGACCACTGCCGCCAACGGGCGGCTGCGCGTGAATGCGGACAAGAACATCGAATTCTCTCCTCTCTTACCTGACGCCTAGATTTGACCCCCGACTTCAAAAGCATACTGGGAGGCACGGCAAGAAACAGATAATTCCGTCGTGAAATTCGGGCCGGCGGCTGGGCGAGGGATTTTTACCCGCGCCTACTTCAATCCCTCGGGCATGTCCCCGCTCACAATCAGGATCATCAGCGTCGCTTTGGTGTACTGCCCGGCGATTTCTTCGGTGTTCAGCATCGTGGTCGATTTCACCGCCGGCTCGAGCGTGATTTTCAGCTTTTCCTTGTGCTTTTCAAAGAATTTCCGCAGCCGACCGGTACTGATGCCCAGCCCGTAGCTGCTGACCGATTCATCGGCAAAGGTCTTCATCGCCACCAGCGCCATCAGGTTGCCGTATTTGTCGATCATCGGGCCGCCGGAGTTGCCGGGGTTTACCTGCGCGTCGACGATCACATCGCACTCCGGCCCGCTCGATTCGTAGCTCGTCACCACGCCGCGGGTGATTTTCACGTGGCTTCCCAGCATCGCGCCCAGCGGGAATCCCATCACCGTCACATCCGTGCCGATTGGCGGACTGTCATACCCCGCAAGGCGGATGAACGGCGTGGGCTTGTCGGTCTTGATCTTCAGAATCGCAATGTCCTGCTCCTCATCCACCAGAATCTTCTCGGCCACCTTCTGTGTGCCGTCGGACATGCGGATGATCAACTGATCCCCCGCGGCCGCGACGTGGCGATTGGTGAGCAGGTAGCCGTCTGCGGAGATGAAGAACCCCGTGCCCGATCCCACCACGCCCGGCGGGCCGCTGTCGGCTTTGTCGTCGTCGGATTTCTTTTCGCGGGCGCGCTCGCGCGGATGCAGATACGCCCAGCGCCCCGAAGGCCCGGCGATGCGGTGCCGCGCCATCAGCACCGGCACCTCTTCCATGATCGCGCGCACGCGCGGGTTGTTCTGCCGCATGCCCGGCGGCGCGAAGCTGATCGCGTTCACCAGGTTCTGCACGATCTCCTGGTTGTCCTCAATCTGCACCGCCTTGTACGCAGTGGTGACGGCCTTCTCATAGTTGCCGCGGAAGTTGTACGCGATCGCCAGGTTCGACAGCGCTTCGGGGGAATTGGATTTGATCTTGCTCGCGGTCTCGAGCGAGGCGATGGCTTTGTCGTACTGCTGGATTCCGCCTTTGAGCAGGTGGATGTATCCGAGCTGGAAATGCGCATCAAAGCTGTTGGGGTAGATCTTGATGACCTCCTGCACTTTTTCCACGGATTTAAGCGTCTGATTGCTGCCCATCAACTCGCGCGATTCTTTGAGCAGATCACGGACCTTGGCGCGCAGTGTCTTGAGCTCTTCGCCGGTGACCCATTTGCCTTTGACCTTCTCCGCGCCCTTATCCGCCATCTCTTGCCAGCGCTTCAGCTCAGCCTTGGCTTTGTCGAGGTCGGCGGCGGCGGGGTGATCGTCGATGTATTTTTGCCAGTAGGTGACCGCGATGATCGGGTTCTCAGATCGCTCCGCCGCCCGAACTGTCGCGGAGAACGCATCGGTCCCGCCGGTCAATGGTCCCGTACCGCCCGGCGTGCTGCCTGCCGCTCCACCCGCGGCGCTTCCCGCAGCAGCGGCAGGGGGATTGAGCGATACTTTCCCGGTCGGATCGTCCAGCGAGAGGATGTCCCCGGCCGGCACCAGCTTCAGCGAGCCGTCCTTCAGCTTCACCGAATAGCTGCCACCGGTTTTCTTGATGTCACCTTCATAGACCGTGCCGTCCTTGAGGGTCATCTTCGCGCCCATCGACAGGGTGCAGCAGATCAGCGCAAGACAGACGATCAGGCCGCGGGCCATTCGCATAAAACCCCGATGCAAGAATAAAACAGGTGTACCCTGCGGCGTATCCGTTATGCAAGGATTTGATAGCGCATAATTCCGCACCAGGCCCATATTGGGTAATCCACGCAACCGGTGACTAAACCGACGTCATCCCCCGCCGACGAAGGTGACGATTTCCACCTCATCCCCCGTCTGTAGCACCGTATCGTAGTTTTCCCCCTTCAACAGCCGCCGATTCAGCTCGATCGCCACCTTCTCGGGTGTAAGATTCGACGCCTCGACAAGCTGCCGCACGGTCGTTCCGTCGGCGACTTCGCGGTTTTGTCCATTTACTGTCACGTTCATAGGCCGATCATATTACGTCATGTCTCCCCGGCCCTGAACCCGGATTGTCTAATGGCTCGATTAACTGGCACCAAACCATGAGACATTGATATAGTTTGGGTATGACCGTCCAGACCTTCCGTGAAATGCTCGGCCGTCGTCCATTCCAAGCTGTGAAGTTAACGGTTTCAAGCGGACAGGCATTCGAGATCCGCCATCCAGAAATGGCGATGTTGACGCGCACAAGCATTCTGATCGGCACTGACCTGGCCGACGATGGCGTACCGGCGGAGTTTAAGGTCGTATCCCTTCTGCACATCACATCGATCGAGCCTGTGACAAGCCAGGCTGCATAGAAAATCCTGCGTCCGCTGACGCTTAACCACGCTGACCAGGGGCGGCAGCGCTGAAGTTACGTCGCCAGAATGCAACAAATGCGACGCCTGCGTATTTGTTCGAACTGTTCATCCCACCAGAACGCCCGTTGTTGACGATCCCTCCCCGCGTGTCACTATACCCCGATGCGAATCCGGATGTGGTTGGCGGCGTTGTTGTTGCTGGCGGGTTGTCGCCAGGCGGTGGAGATCGACGACGCGCGGCGGCAGGAGCATCTGCAGTCATTCGACTACGTGTGGGAGACAGTCCGCGACAAGCATTACGACCCGAAGCTCGGCGGTGTGGATTGGGACGCCGCCCGCGCCGAGCTGCGGCCGCTGGTCGAGGCGGCCAAGACCGATGACGATGCGCGGGCCGCGATGGTACAGCTGCTCGATCGGCTGAAGCTGTCGCACTACGCGATCGCGCCCGCGGGCGCCAAGCCGCGGCACGAGTTGGGGAACGCCACGCCGCCGCTGGCTCAGGATGCACCGGCCGAGATGGTGCAGTTCGCGAATCTGCCGGAGATATCGCTGCGGCACCATTACCAGAGATTGCCGGAAAATATCGGGTACTTCTATCTCAGCATCTTCCTCGAGCCCGGCCGGGTCATGCCGGCGTACCGAAAAGCGATCGCCGACGCGCGGGCGTGCGATGGATTCGTCCTCGACCTGCGCCACAATCCCGGCGGCATCGGGGGCATGGCGATGGGCATGGGAAATGTTTTTGTCACCAAGCCGGATCAGAAACTGGGCACGATGATTCAGCGGGACCTGGAACTGAAATTTGTGCTGACTCCCCAGGCCGAGCCGCATACCACGCCGCTGGCGATATTGATCGATTCCGGCTCGGCATCGACCGCCGAGATCCTCGCCGGCGGGCTGCAGGACATCGGGCGTGCTCGGGTCTTCGGCACCCGATCCGCGGGAATGGCGCTGCCGAGCGTTGTCGAAAAGCTGCCCAACGGCGATACCTTCCAATATGCCATCGCCAACTACATCAGCACCGGCGGGCAGACTTTGGAAGGCCGCGGCGTGGAACCGGACGAAGTCGTCACCGCCGAGCCGTCCGGCGACAACGACCCGGTCCTGGCGGCGGCGGTAAAGTGGATCAAATCACAAACGGAGAAAAAACAATGAAAATCGTCCGAAGCTCATTCACACGAATCGCACTTTTGCCGACACTGCTGCTGGCGCTGTTCGGCACGGCAACGGCCCGCGCCGAATCACCGCCGACAACCGCAACACCGACGCCGGCGGATCTCGTCGCCAAAACCATCGAAGCCGGCGGCGGACGCGAGAAGGCGCTGGCAGTCAAAAGTCTTTCTATGAAGGCCACGATGACCCTGGCGGCGCAGAATCTGGCGGGCAGCGTTGAGATGCTCCGCAAAAACGACAAGGCGCTGATCCTGATCGAGATGCCCGGCGTCGGGCTCATGCGCTACGGCATCGAAGGCAAGCTCGCTTACGAGCAAAGCGATCTGATGGGCGTCCGGCTGCTGGCAGAAGCCGAGAAGAAGCAACTGACCGACGGGCTGGACCCGCAGTCACAACTCGACCGCCTGATGAAGCTGACCAACCCCGTCGTCAGCGGCCCGGAGCAGATTGGCGGCGCAACCGCATGGAAGCTCACCGGCAAAACCGACACCGGCGACCCCGAATCGCACTGGATCGATACCACCTCGAACCAGACCGTCCGAAGCAGCATTGTGATCGCCAGCGTGATGGGAAAGATGAACGCCACACTGGATTTTGCCGATTTCAAGCTCGTCGACGGGATGACCATCCCGATGACGATCAAACAGTCGATGGGCCCGATGTCGGCGGTCATCACAATTAAAGAGATCGCGATCAATCCGGAGATCGACGACGAGAAGTTTGTGCTGCCCGATGAAGTAAAGAAGCTCGCCGCCGCCCAGGACGCCAAACCGAGCACGCAGCCGGGCGCGGCGTCGGGCACCCAGCCGCCCACTGGCGCGGGTGGTCAACGATGATCCTTCCGCGCGAACAGGAGGCCGACCGCGTGCTCGGCTATTACGGCGCCGACGCATTGCCGGCGATCATGGCGATGCTCGAGCGGCAGTTCGCGGTTTTGCACAACCGCGCCCAGGTGCTGCTGGGATTGTGCGGGATCATCATCAGCACCACGGGATTCGCCGGGCGCAACATCGCGGGCACCGGACCTTGGGCGCAGGGGCTAGTGCTCGCGGGGATCTTTCTGATCCTCCTCGCGGCCGCGGTGGTGTGCTGGGGCGTGCTGCACCTGCGGTGGCTGACGATGCAGACCGGGCAGACCACGCGGCAGTGGCTGATCACCAGTCTCGCGTATCGCGATCTCAAGACGCGCAGCTATCGCATCAGCCTGCTGATCATGCTCATCGGACTGACCGCGTACGTCGCGGCGATCATCATCATGCTCCGCAACCCGCATTCGGCGCCGAATTACGCCCCGCGCTAGGTACGGCGCTAGGTGCCGGGCTAGGCACCGGGAAGCTGGCTCAGCTCCAGCATCAGCAGTGCATAAAGACGCTGCGATTGATCCGCCCGCCCGCTCTCGTGGCCGGCGACGAGGTGCTCGATGACGGGCATATTAAAGTGCTGGCGCGCAAAGGACGTGCTGGCAAACAGGTGATCGTGCAGCATCGTGCGCCAGGACGTGCGGAGCCAATCGCCGATAGGCACCGCAAATCCCATCTTCGGCCGCGCGAAGACGGACTCTGGCAAATCTCCGGAAAAAGCGTGCCGCAGGACGCGCTTCTTTCCACCGCCGAGGAGTTCCGTTCGCGACAAACCCGCGGCGCGTTGAATCAGTTCGTGGTCCATGAACGGGCTGCGGACTTCCAGCGCGTGCAGCATCGCGGCGCGATCCACTTTGGTCAGCAGATCGTCGGGCAGATAATGCGTCCGGTCCATCGCGACTGCCGCCTCGACCGGGCCGCGCGTACGGCGAAGCTCGGACCACGCTCGCGCCCAGTTGCCGTCCGGCGGCGCGGGTTCGCGACAGAGCAATTTGATCTGCGAATCACTGAAGATCTGTATGTAGCTGCGATATCGCAACGCCTGCGGATACGAAGCTGATGCGAGAAATCGACCCAGCCGCGTCAGCCGCGATTTAGGGTGCCCGCGAGCGAATCGGCGGCCAACCGGCGCCAGCGGGCGGAACAGGCGGGCGGGGATGCCGATGGCGCGGTACCGATCGTACCCGCCGAAGAGTTCGTCGCCGCCGTCGCCGGAGAGCGCGACAGTCACATGTTTGCGCGTCTCCCGCGCCAGGTAGTGCGTCGGCAGCGCCGAGGAGTCCGCGAACGG
This sequence comes from Phycisphaerae bacterium, assembly GCA_014379105.1. GTDB lineage: Bacteria > Planctomycetota > Phycisphaerae > Tepidisphaerales > Tepidisphaeraceae > JACMML01. Next base: position 33,741 of record JACMML010000189.1, on the reverse strand, counting down.
ATCGCCGAACACGCCCGCCAGCGCCGCCAGATCGCTTGCGATGCCCGGCGTTACGCGGAACTCGTGGTGCTCGGTCCCCAGGTGCTCCGCGACCTCTCTTGCATAAGCGCTCTCGTCATAGCGCGGGTCGTCAAACCCGATCGAGAATGTCTTGACCGCGCCCGATTTGCGGGCGCACAACGCGATGACGCTCGAATCAACGCCACCGGACAGAAACACACCCAGCGGCACGTCCGACACAAGCTGCCGCGAGACGGCCCGCTCGATCAGCGTGCGAAAGGAGGTTGTCAGATTCGGGATTAGCGCGTTGGGATCAAAATACCGCATCTGCACCAGCGACTCTTGCGCAAAGTTATCGAAGCGATCGATCTTCAGATAGTGCCCGGGCAAAAGCTGGTGCGCGCCAGTGAGCAGCGTGCGCGGCGCGGCGATGCAGCCCAGGCGGAGGTAATCGGCCAGCGCGGTCTTATCGATCTCCTGTTCCCAGTCCGGCCACGCTTCGAGCGCGCGGCGCTCGGACGCGAACGCCATCGACCTCCGGCCGGTGGTGAAATAAAGCGGCTTCTGGCCCATCCGGTCGCGGGCCAGCAACAGCGATTTCGCGTGCGCGTCCCACAGCGCAAAGGCGAACATGCCGTTCAGCTTTTCCAATGCACCCTCGCCCCAGGTCGCCAGCGCGTGCAATAGCACCTCAGCGTCGCCGGTGGATCGCCAGTCACGTGGAGACAGCTCGGTGCGCAGCTCACGGAAGTTATAAATCTCGCCATTAAAGACCAGCGTGAAGCGCCCATCCGGCGTGGACATCGGCTGCATCGCTCGCGGATCGGGATCGAGCACCGCCAGCCGGCGAAATGCGAATCCCGCTTGCGGCTCAGAATCATCAAGCCACAGGTCGTGGCCATCCGGTCCGCGGTGTGCGATGTGCGCGGACATGTTCGCCAGGTGCTGGCGCGTGATCCGCAGATCCCGATCCCATGAAACAACGCCGGCAATTCCGCACATAGACCGGCGAGTATAGCCGCACGCGCCTCAGGCGTCTGTCGCGGCGGCGCCGAGCGTTCAAGGGGGCGGTTCAAGGGCGTCGCCGAACTGCTGTCTCACCAGGCGAGCGTAGAGCCCGCCGCGCGCCAGGAGCTCGGTGTGATTGCCGATCTCGCGGATGTGCCCGGCCTCGAGCACGACGATCCGGTCGGCGTTGCGCACGGTGCTCAACCGGTGCGCGATGATGAAGCAGGTGCGGCCGCTCATCAATCGCTCCAGCGCCTGTTGTACGAGTGATTCGCTCTCACTGTCCAGAGCACTGGTGGCTTCGTCGAGGATGAGGATGCGCGGGTCTTTTAAGATCGCGCGGGCGATGCTGACGCGTTGCCGCTGCCCGCCGGACATCTGCACGCCGCGTTCGCCGAGGCGCGAGCCGTAGCCGTCGGGAAGCTGCGTGATGAACTCGTGCGCATTGGCGGCGCGGGCGGCGTTAACGATCTGCTCCTCGGTTGCGTCCGGCCGGCCGTAGGCGATGTTCTCGCTGACCGATCCGGAGAATAGGAAGCTGTCCTGCTGCACAATCCCGATCGCACGCCGCAGCGGTCGCAGGCGGTAATCGCGCACGTCCAGCCCGTCGATGATGATTCGGCCGCTCTTCACGTCGTACAGGCGCGGCAACAGCGACACGAGCGTCGTCTTACCGGATCCACTCGGGCCGACCAGCGCAATCCGCTCGCCGGGCGCGACGCTGAGATTGATATCCGCCAGCACCGGGCGATTCCGCGGCTTCTGCGGCAGCGTGCCAATCTCGCGCTCCTCAAGGTGGATCCGCGTTTCGTCGCTGTCGTCGTCGTAGTCAAACATCACCTGCTCGAACCGCACTTCGCCGCGGACCGGGCTGATCTTGGGCGCGTCGAGCTTCTGGGTGATTTTCGGCGTGATATCGAAGACTTCAAAGACGCGGTCGATCGCCGACAAGCTCGTCTGCCACACGACATTGATCTCCGCAAACCGCCGGATCGGCAGATACATCACCGCCAGGTAACCCATGAACTTCACCGCTTCACCGGACGTGATTTGCCCCTGGATCGCGAGGTATCCGCCGTAGCCGATGACGATCGTTTGACCCAAATGGACCAGGCCTTCACTGGCCGCGCCGACGATCTGCGCGAGATTCGTCTGCTGCAATACACGATCAAGATGTTCTTCGGTATCAACTTTAAACTGATCCGATTCGCGCTCCTCGGCCGCATAGGTTTTCACCAGCGCGATGCCGGCCAATCGTTCCTGCACGTTGCCGCTGATCTTGCTGATCTGACTCTGCACCGCGGCGGATGCGGACTTCACGCGGTGGTTCAGCGTCCGGAACAGAAGCAGATACAGCGGCAGAATGCAAAGCGTCGCCAGCGCAAGCCGCGTGTTGATCGAGAAGATGAGATAGAGCCCTATGACCAGGCTGAAGCAATCCATCGCCAGGCTGATCAGCCCACCGTTGATCAGCTGCGAGGCCGTCTGGATATCGGTAATGATTCGGCTGACGATGCTGCCGGTGCGCTCCTTGGAATAAAAGTGCAGCGACAGCCGGTGCAGATGATCAAACAGGTCCTGACGAATATCCCGAATCACCCGATTCCCCAGCTTGGCCGAGAGAAAGCCGCGGGCGTAGGAGCTAATCGCGTGCGCGATCGAGAGGACAACGCCGGCGATCGCGAGCATCCGCAGCCACTGCAGCCGCTGGTCCCATGTCTCCCCGTGCTTGGGCACCATCACATGATCGAGGGCGCTGCCGATTAACCAGGGAAACGTGTAATTGAGCGCGAATTTTGATAGCCCCGCAAAGATCGCCAGGAACAGCATCGGCTTGTAATCCAGCAGATAAGCGAGAAACCGCTTGAGCGACGGGCGGGGGACTGGCTGTTCGATGGGATCTGGCATGGGAGTTCAGGCACGGGTCGCCGTCAAGCGTCGCCGTAACCCCAGATACTACGCACGCTGTGTGAACGCAATGACACTTACCGCCGCCGCGTTGACTCTGCGCACGCTTCAGGCGCCGCGGAACGAACGAATCGCAACTACCGCGTCAGCCTGCCCGGCTTCAGATTGATCTTCTTAAGTCCGTCACCACGGCACGCATGCAGCAGTTGATCCTGCAGCCCCGAAAGCAGCCCCTGCTTGAGGTTATAGAGGTGCGTGGAGCCCTGCACGATCACCGTCAACACCCCGCGCGACAAGGCCGTCAGCTCCGACGCCTCCTGCAGCGCCGCAGGGATCACTTTCATCCACACTTCACCGATATGGCCAAACTTCTTCTGGCGCTTTTCGAGATCGCGTTTGAAAATATCAACGACCTCAACCCCGAGTCGGCCGGCCTGGGGGCGACGGGTGGTCTTCCATTTGGTCAGTTTATACAAGTCTGTCTCGGCTGACATGATTTAACCTGATTGATTGGGCAGCTTTTTTTCTTCAGAAGCCAGCCTTCTTTCGATTTTCTTTACGTCATCAGCAGGCGGTAGCCGCTCGGGAATGATTCCGCGATCGGTGAGCACCTTGCGAACATCCTGATTGTTCTTTACGTGCTCTTGGGAAATCTTGAATTCGCTCTTGAGATCGTCCTTGTGAATATTGAAATTCGTAATCTCATTCGCAAAATCTTTGGCTTTAATTGTGATGGTGGGAAGAAAGTCGGCAAGTGGGCGGTTGTCCGGTACACCCAAATTCTCTTTCATCTGGTGGGTCGTCTTGCCTCCGAACAGCGCTTGATCACCCCTGCTCCGGATGAGACCAAAACTCTTCTCGTTTCTGGTGCGTTCGTAGATTAGTCCCGACAATTCCTTTTCCGAAACCGATAGCTTTTTTCGCGCTTGCACCCTCTCAACTTCCACCAATCGTTTTTCGATCAACTCCGCTCGGCGTGTTTGAATGGCGAAGTACGTTTGGGCGAACGCGATGGGCTCTTTTCCCGAATCACCGTTTTGCGCGATCAAGTAACACGCGTACCGCGTTAGCATGTAATCAGCGATTTGACGCTGCGCGCCAGACCCGAGCTCAACCATTTTCCTGGCTTCAAGAAAATGGTCCGCAGAATCATACCCGGCTGTTTTGCAGGAGATAATTGCTCGTTCCACGACCTTTGCGAAATTCTCCCACTTGTCATATCCCAAAACTTCTTGTAAATCGCGCGCGAGCCAGAATTCAATTCCCGTCAGTTGCTCGACTTGCACTAATCGCTCGAAATGCCCACAAAGCTGGTCGATCGTTTCCCGTTTCATTGAAACCTCATGCGCCCTTAAGCCGACACGATCGATCGTTATTAACCGCCCAGCCCTAAGTCAGGTTCACAGGCATAATCACGTAAGTGAAATTCGGCCCGCCTTTGAGCAGACCCGGACGATTTGGCGCGAGCAGTTCGAACGTGATTTCGTCGGTGTTGACGACCTTCAGCGCGTCGGTCATGAACATCGGATTAAAACCGATCTCCACGTCAGGTCCGTCAAATTTGCAGGCGAAGTTGATCGTAGCTTCGCCGGCGTCGGGGTTGCGGCTGGAGAGGGTGAGGCCTTTTTTCGTGAACGTCATGCGCACGCCTTTGCTGTCGTTGGTCGTCAGCAGTGCCGAGCGGCGGACGGCGCTGAGCAGGTCGGCGGTGCCGGCGACCATCTTGCGATCGCATTCCTTGGGGATCACGTCTTCGTACGGCGGGAATTGCCCTTCGATGAGATTGCTGGTGAGCGTGGCCTCGTTGGTGTGGAAGATGACCTGGTTCTCGGTCAGCTTGATCATCACCGGCTCGTCCGGGTTGCTGATGAGTTTGTCGACGAGATTGAGCGTCTTGGCAGGGACGATCGATAGTCCGCCGTCTTGGGCTTTGTCGCCGTCCAGCAAATCACCCTTGGCCATTGCGAGTCGGCGGCCGTCGGTGGCGACCATGATCAGTCGGCGGCCTTTCACAGTCGTCAGCACGCCGTTGAAGGCATAGCGCGTCGCTTCTTTCGCCGCGGCAAAAAGCGTCTGGCTGATCAACTGCTTGAGCTGTTTACCCTGAACCTGAAAATCGGCGTTTCCTTCAAAATCAGGCACCGGCGGAAACTCGGCCGGGTTCTGCGTGAATATCTTAAAATGCGAGTCTTGGCCTTTGATGTGCAACTGATCGCCGTGCAGCTCCAGGGAGAGGGTGTCGTCCACACTCTCGCGCACGATATCGCGAAGCTTGTCGGCCATCACCAGCGTCTCGCCTTGCTGCTCGACTTGCACCTGCGTATCGGAATAGCGAATCGCGACTTCAAGATCGGTGGCGGCGATGGTCAGGCGATCTTCGCTTACGGTGAGCTTCACGCACTGCAGAACGGGCTTGGGTGTGCGCCCCGATGAAACAGTGCCCGCGATGCTCAGCGCTTCCTGGAGCGCGCCGCGATTACAGATAACTTTCATGAATCGATCCTTGCCTTACGGAGTTGTATACACCGGACCCGCGATCGGTGTCCACGCAGGTGCATCGCGTGTTGTACGTCCTAGGAGTGCGGAATGGTATCACTGTGTTACCTATATAAGAAATCTTTGAAAGTAGTCGTAGTAGTAAACGTGCGCCGTTTGGGGATAACTATTGGACAACCGACCTAATGATATTATTGATATAGACTTACGTTCATCATTATCGGACATTGCGTGTGGATAAGCTGTCATGTTGCCTGTCGCGCCCGAACGCCAGATTCGGGCTTCGCCAACAGCGCCCCGCCTCGGCGCTGAGGTGCTTGAACAGCCCGGCCAGCCACCGCGACAGGCGGCATCACATTGTCCCTGTTCTGTCCACCGCTCGTCCAAGGTTTGCTGTTCAAAGCGGCGGCTACCTCCGTCGCCTTGCCCCGCGCACCGCCGGTGCGGTAAGCGGATCGTCCGGCCACGAGTGCTTGGGGTAGTCGGCGCGCAGGTCCTTTCGCACCTGGGCATAAGTATTTTTCCAGAAACTCGCCAGGTCCTGCGTGATCTGGACCGGCCGATAGTTCGGTCCCAGCAAATGCAGCAGCACCGCGACCCGCCCGCCGGCGACGCGTGGCGTCGTTGTCAGGCCGAACATCTCCTGCAGCCGCACCGCCAGCACCGGGGCCTTGGCCGGGTCGGGGTTGTACGCCAACTTGATGCTCGATCCGGTCGGCACGATAATCGCCTCGGGGGCGTGCTCCTCGAGCAATCGATCGTGCGGATAAATGAGACGGCTGCGCGTCACGTCATATAGCGCCCGCTGCACCTGCTGCTTCGACGTCTTGCCGCGCGCGGCCTCGAGCAAAAGGTTATCGCCCGATTGATCCGTGAAGAGACTGTCCAGATCCGGGATATGTAATTCCGGCATGTGCCGCCGAAGCAGCCGGACCCGTGCCAGCAGCGCCGTGAGCGATTCATTTGCCTCAATCAACTCCTTGAGCCGTGGCCGCAGCGCGGCGGCGAGGATGTCACCGGCATCGGCGCCTTTTGCCTGGGCGTCGACGTCCTCGCGAAGCACGAGGTCCAGGTACATGGTCTGGGCACGCACGACGACGCGATCCCGCGCGTCGTCGTAGCTCGCTTCCTGAGTCCGCGCGCACGATTGGGGAAACAGCTCTTCCAGCCACTGCGGTTCAATGCTGCTGGCGATGCGGACATACGCCTCGCGGGCTCGCGCCCGATCGTCCTGCCGCGGGTCAACGGCTACGAAATAATCTCCCGATAAAACAGAGCAATCCTGATCGAGCCGGACGCCCACGCCGCGCACCATCGTGCCGGTTCGCACGTCGTTCCGACGCCGGCAGACCCGGTCGGGATACGCCAGCAGCACCAGACGGCGGACCAGGTCATCCGTGACATTCTCCCGCGATGATCTGGCATCCATCATCCGCGCCAACTGGTCACGAACGCGCGCCACTTGCCGGGCGGCGAACGCATCGACATTGTCGGGTATCCGAGACTTGGCGAAATTTCCGCGCTCGGCGTCTTCCAGCAGATGGAGTCGGACGATCACATCACTGGTTGACGTTGTCTGCGTCGAGCCGATCGCATTGCGATCAAGCCGGGAGCGGAAGACGAAATCCTTCTCGCTCAGGATCGCCGCGACATTAGCGCCGAGCATCGGCGCGCCGGCGTCGGCGGCCTCGATGAGCAATCGCGCGAGGCGCGGGTGGACCGGCATCCTCTGCAGGCGCTTGCCCAGCGGGGTGATCTTGCCCTCGGCGTCGAGTGCGCCAAGCATGCGCAGCAGCGTCTCGGCCGAGCTGATCGCGCCCGTCGGCGGGGATTCGTACCAGCCAAATTTGGTTACATCGCTTTGTCCCCAGGCATGCAGATCGAGCAGGGTCGGCGCAAGATCGATCCGTGCGATCTCCGGCGCGTCGAACGCCTCGAGCAGCGCGTGCTCCTGCTGAGTCCATAATCGAACGCATCGCCCCGCAGCGGTTCGACCCGCGCGTCCGGCACGCTGGACGGCGCTCGCATTGGAGATGCGATCGAGATTCAGTGAATCCAGTCCGCGCTGCGGATCAAAGCTTGGCCGCCGGGCCAGTCCGGAGTCGATGACGGTGCGCACGCCATCAATCGTCAGCGACGTCTCGGCGATGTTGGTTGAAAGGATGATCTTCTGCCGCCGCGACGGCGCGATCGCCCGCTGCTGATCTTCAAACGACAGCGACCCGTGCAGCGGAAGGACATCGCGCCCCGGCGCAATCGCACGGATGGCTTCCTCGGCTCGGCGGATCTCCTCGGTGCCGGGTAGAAAAACCAGCACGTGTCCGTCATCCGGCTGCTGCATCACGACATCCGCGATGGTTTCTTCCAGATATTCACCGCCGCGGGCGCGGTGGGTGATCTCCACCGGAAAAACGCGCCCAGGAACATGAATGATCGGTGCACCGCCGAGAAACGCCGCGACCGGATCGGCATCCAGCGTCGCCGACATCACGACAAGCATCAGATCGTCCCGCAGCGATTGCTTCACCTCGTTCAGCAGCGCGATCGCAAGATCGGTGTGGACGGATCGTTCGTGAAACTCATCAAGCACCACGCAGCCGACGCCTTCTAATGACGGATCGTCCAGAAGCTGCCGTGTGAGAATGGCCTCGGTAATGACACGCAGGCGGGTGCGCGCGGTGATGCGCTTCTCAAACCGCACCTGATAACCCACCTCATCGCCCAGCGCCCAGCCATTTTCCTCAGCGATTCGCGCCGCCGCGGCTCGGGTCGCGAGGCGGCGCGGCTGGAGCATCACAAGATTGGGATTAGCGACATTCAGCAGTCCGGCACGAAGAATCGCCGGCGGCACACGCGTCGTCTTACCCGCGCCCGGCTCGGCCACGAGGACGAGCGCGCGATGCTGACGCAACGCATCAATGATCTGCGGAAGAAATGAATCGATCGGGAGCTCAATCATGGATCGCTTTGTCGATGACTTATTACTGCAAAAAGAGAATTGGCCACAGAGACACAGAGGCACGGAGATAAGACTATTAACCGCAGATCACGCAGATCACGCAGATTGAATACAAATGCATTTCTTCATCTGCGAAAATCTGCGGTTCCAACTCTTCGTATTTCTCTGTGTCTCTGTGCCTCCGTGGCCAATTCATCCCCATGATTTTATCGTGGAGCGAATCGTGAGACGACCAGCGCCGCCGCGAACTCGGCCACCATCAGTAGTACGATCGTCGATCCGGCCGGCAGGGCTCGCCATACGGAGCTGATCAGCAGACCGCCCCATGCGCCGACGAGTGATACGGCGATCCCGATCGCCAGCGCCCGGTTGAGCCGCCTGGTCAGCAGATTTCCAGTCGCGGCCGGCAGCACGAGCAGCGCCGTCACCAGCACGCTGCCGACCACGCGGCTACCGATAACGATCGTCATCGCCAGCATCAGCATCAGCAGATAGTGAACCAGCGTTGTCCTCACGCCGCTGGTGCGCGCAAGCAGCGGATCAAAGCAATACGCGATCAATTCCTTGGACATCGCCCACGTGATGCCCGCCACCGCGACGGCGGCGATGACGGACCACATCGCGTACGCGGTGGTGATGGATTTCATCTGTCCCCACAGCAGATTCTCGAATCCCGCGGGGTCGGTGTGATAGCGGTGCACATAGATGTGCTGCCCGACGAATCCCCACGCGAGGGACGCGACGAGGAATATGCCGATGGCCGCGTCGTTGGTCACGCGCTGGCTTTGCACGAGCCAGCCGATCCCGATCGCTGCGATGAAACAGAAGATAAAGACGAACAGGTACGGATAGCGCGGATCGGAGAATGTGCCTGGGAACGCCACCGCGAGCATCCACGCCGTCCCCGCGCCGCCAAACCCGGCATGGCTGATGCCCTCGCCCATAAACGCCCATCGCCGCGCGACCACAAACACGCTGAGAATGGCGCACGCCACCGCCATCGCGCCAGCGGCGAGAAATGCATTGCGAACGGCTTCGTCAGTGAAAATAGACATGCAATTTTTGGCCGCAGATGAACGCGGATGAACGCAGATAAAGAAGGCAGATAAAGATTCAAAATTGGGAGCCGCTGTCTTGGTCAATTCTTATGTTGCCCGCTTTTCCCTTTCTTTACGTATTCATTGAATCGCATTGTCTTATCCGCGTTCATCTGCGTTCATCTGCGGCCAATAATGGTTTATGAATCGCGCAAGTGTGATGCGGATCGCCGATGCCCATCGCGTGCAGGTCGCACGCGAACATGTTGTACACTAGCTCGGCCGGGAGGTGATTGGGCGTGTCGTGGTAGTGCAGGTGCATGCTCAGGCATGCGACGCGATCGCTGATGCTGGTCACCGCGCGCAGGTCATGGCTGACGAAAATAACCGTGAGGCCGAGGTCGTTCTTGAGCTGTTGGATCAATTGCACGAAGTCGCGCTGGCCGCGCGGGTCGATGCCGGTGGTGGGTTCGTCGAGAACGAGAATTTTGGGTCGCGGCGCTAGCGCCCGCGCGATGAACGCCCGCTGGAGCTGCCCGCCAGACACCTCGGCCACGGGATTGTCGGCAACATCCTTGATACCCACCAGCCGCAGGAGCGTCTCGACAAACTCCACGTCGCCGGCGGTGTGGGAACGAAAGAGCCCCGTTTTGCCGGCGAGTCCGAGCCGCACGAGTTGGCGCAGGCTGATCGGGAAGCGCTGCTCGAACGTGGGATTCTGCGGAACGTATCCGACGATATTCCCCCGCGAAACGGCCTGTGCCGGCGACAAACCCGCGACGCGAATCTCGCCGCTGTCGGGCTTCAGCAATCCGAGCAGCAGTTTCACCAACGTCGTCTTACCGCCGCCATTGGGACCGATGAGGCCGAGGGTTGTGCGCGGATCGACGGAGAGATCCACACCGCAAAGCACCTTCTGGCGCTCGTAAGCAAAGCTCAAGTTGCGGATGTCGATCACAGCGGCCATGGCTGGATGTAATGTTAGGACAAATGACAACGAGTGTCATCAAGATAGTACAACGCTGCGCGGAGAGATGGTGGACTTGCGCCTCACGCTGGATGCGTTGCGTATTGCGCGCGATATCTCCGCGATCCGCGCAACAAAAAACCCGCCTCCCGGCTTTCGCCAGGAGGGCGGGTTGTATGCGGCGACTTCGCGATCGTGCCGAAGCTCGAATACGCAATCGCCGCGACTACCGTTTGTGACTTCGTACGCCAATACGTCGTCACGGTCACGCCGTCTGCCCCACGCGGCAAGCCGGCGATCTTTTACCCTGTCGTCACCGGCACGCTTAAGTCAGCGCCAGCGACCTTTTATCTGTTGATCCCGACGCCAATCGGAATCATCGATCTAAATTTGCCTTCGTCGTTTGCCCAACGACGTTTCCCTTACATCTCGATCCACGCGCGAATCTCGAGTGCGAACCCTGATGAAGACCGGACGCCAATCCAGCTTCACCGATTGTTGGCCGATGTCGTACGCCAATACGACGCCGTCCTCGCACCCTACTTCTCCACGCCGTCTTTCGACGCCTGGTGCTCCGGACGCCAATCCGGCACACCAACTTACGGACATCGGCACGCCAATGCCTTTGTCCTCCTCACACGCTCTCAACCACGCCGGTTGGAACTACTCGCGAGTGCGTCAGGCCTAGCTGGCCCGACGGAGCTTGCGGCGGAATGAACGAAGCGGTTCCACGAAGATCGCTTCGGCGATCGCCATGCCGATCAGCATCGCGCCCGGGGTCGAATCCTTGAGGGAGACGACGGTTCCGTGGCTTGCTGCATGCGACGGCATGCGATTACGACGGGCCGCCTCGAACTGGGCGACGGACTTGGTCGTCGCTGTGGCGATTTTCGGTGACGACCGAACGCCTCTATCTAAGATCTGGCTCATAACACGTTCCTTTCGTGGTCACATCAGAGAACTGATGCGACATCAATCAACTCACACCCGATGAACGGGGGGTGCGCCCGTAACTACCAATGCCGGGCTAGGCCGCCCAGGAGTTCTTGCTCATGCGAGCGGAAATCTTTGCTCGACGCCCCTGACGCTCTAATCGACGTACCGCGTTCGCCTTGGCGGCCAACGTCCGGGCGATGCCCTGGTCGCCGGCGGTGCCTGCGAAAACCTGACCCTTGGAACGACGATCCACATAGGAATCCTGTACCGACATAGCTCACCTCGCTCGAAAAAAAACTCTCCAATGTCCCTCGGCTGCGCGCCGAACGTTTACTCTCTTGCCAGGGGCTAAAACATCGAACAGCTATGCTTCAGCCAGACTTGAGCGACCCGACCGCTGGCGAACTGTAGCCACCAGCGTTTCCAATTCGGACCAATCAGCCAAGTCGTCGATCACCGCCAGCGCCCCGTTCGCCCGGGCCGCCAGCTCAAGCTGGGAAGTAATTCCCGGCCCGGCCAGCACCCACTTGAGCCAGGGTGCAATCGTCCGCATCTGCCGGACGAACATCGGAATCGACAAATCCTCTATCGCCGGAGCGACGACCATGAGGTCGAAGTGAAGGAGCTTCATCAGCTCCAAAGCCCTTGAAGCGCCGTTCGCACTTACGTACGACACTCGTGCGCTGTCCGCCGGGCTTTTAAGCCCAACCGAGAGAACACAGGGCACGGGCTCCGACATGGACGATTTTCTTCTCTGACAAACCGGAGATATGCTCAGCCACACGTGTGGCGGTGTGAGCAATTTCTCCCTCGAGAAACATCAAAGCGATCCGCATACCACGTCCGGGAATATCCGATATTTGGACCGTAAGCGCAGCACATTGATAGACTTATGATTCAAGTCGGCACGAAGCCAAAAAAAGACCCCCAACACATCGAAATGACTACGCGATCCGATAATATTGATCATAAACGTGCTTTAATACAGGGCTTATGTCGCGTCTGATTGTTTCGATATGTCCTATCAAAATAAGACGGCTCACTTTGCGGTCTCAAAAGGGATACGGGAGGCCGAAGCGGATGTGTGTGGGCGACGTGCTGTTGGACGCTTGCCTGACTCGGGATGTAAAGAACTCAAAAAGATTAAACCGCAAACGCAGTATTTCCTCGTTTCTGTGTCGTGACGGCTATATGTTGGCCGCGTGCATCGGCGGGAACCGCTGGCGCACCGGGGACACTTCTTGCAGAAGCCGGCGATCAAACTCCGGCACGGGACGGCAAAATGGCTGGGAAAAATATCAAGTTCGGAAACCGCCACGGGATGGCGGCGGTGCTGCTCGCGATCGGCACCGCGTCGCCGGCGATGGCGCAGCAGGCGTATTTTTCGTTTCAGGGCAACTTCGCCACGACAGGTGATAAGGAAGACTTCGGCATCAACCTCAGTCGCAGTGTCGGCAGTGGGGAGACGCTCAAGTTCCAGACCTTCTCCCGTAATGGCGGAACGAATGCCGCTGGCGAAGGAATTCCTGCCAATGCATCGGGCATCGATTCGGTGTTTGAACTGTTCGATAGCGGCAACTTCTCCCGCGGCTTTAATGATGATCAGGTTACTAGCAGCGTGTTCGATTCATTGCTGACCTGGACGCAGGTAAATGGTACAGCGCTGAACCCAAATCCGCTGGCGTCCGGCAACTACCGGCTTAACCTGATCGAGTTCGGCAACAACGCTATCGGCCCTTGGACGACCGACCTCGTCGGCCCAGCCGACGCGATGACCCTCAGCAGCGTTACGCCGACGGGTACCGCGACGATCAGTTCGCTGACCTTTGGCACCACCGGTGTCGGCGCCAATACCGCCAACTTCAATGTCGCCTCGGGTACGATGACTAATGCCGGCACGACCACAATCAAATCCGGCGGTCTGCTCAATATCACAGGCGGGACATACAACGCCAACAACAATGTCGTGCTCAATGGCGGCAAGCTGCTGCACACCAGCGGCGCGTTCAACCTCGCTGCCGGCAAGAATCTCACCGCCAGCAATAGCGCCCAAGTGAGCTTCACTGGCGGATTTTCGCTGGCGAATGGCGGCACGGTGACGATCCAGTCCGGCTCATCCATCTCTGCCACGGATTTCGTCGGCGCAGGCTTTTTCGGCAATGGAAGTCTGGTCGTCACCGGTCTGGGCTCATCCCTTTCCGCCGCCGGAACACCTTCGGTGAACTCCTCGTATGGTTTCAATGGGTTTTCGGGGAGTTTGACGGTCAGTGATCAGGCGATCGCCACCTACAACTCCAATACCCTCCGCTTCGCTTTTGACAACAATCCTGCCAGTACCGGCACACTGATTGTGAACACACAAGGAAAACTCAATAGCAACAATATATCCGCAGCGACCGGTTCGGCCGGCACTGGAACAATTACGGTCAATGGCAGCGGTTCTGCGATTACCCAAGCCGGTGCATCGACCCTCACGCTCGGTGGAGCAGGCGCATCCACGAGTGTCGGAACGATTAACATCCAATCCGCTGGCAGTTTCACCACCGGCACTGGCGCGATCGCGATCCAGAAGACCGGCACCGTCAACATTGCCGGCGGCACCTTCAACGCCAATGGCGACATCACACTCGATGGCGGCAAGTTGCTGCATACCTCCGGCACGTTCAATCTTGCTGCAGGAAAGAATCTCACCGCCAGCAACGGTGCTCAGGTTGGTTTCACTGGCGGATATATCTTCGAAAATGGAAGTACCTTTACTATTCAGAGTGGTTCCTCTCTTTCGGCGACTGATTATTTTGCCGTTGGCTTGAACTCGACCGGTACTTTGGTCGTCACCGGGCTCGGATCCACCTTTTCCAGCAATACGGGCGCAGCGAGCTTCGTTCCAGGTATTGGGCCAAGCACAGCGAATATGACTGTTGCCGATCAGGCAACGGCCACGTTCAATGCAGGAGTTGATTTTGGTATTGGCAGTCCTGGAAATTGCACCGTGAACATCACGACCGGCGGGCACGTTGTTTACGGGCAGAAACCAAATGCGGACGATGATATGCACCTTGGTGGTGCAACTGCCGCGGGAGCATCCGTCATCACGGTGAACGGCTCGGGATCCAGTCTGACGGGACTTGGCGCAACCACCGCTCTGATCGGCGGCCTGACCTCAACGACGACGGGGACGATCAATCTGCAATCCTCCGGCGTCTATAGCACCGGCACCGGCACAACCACGATCCAAAAAACCGGCACCCTCAACATCGCCGGCGGCACGTTTAACGCCAACGGCGATGTCACCATCGACGGCGGCAAGCTGTTGCATACCTCGGGCACGTTAAATTTCGCCGCAGGAAAGAATCTCACCGCCAGCAACGCGGCACAAGTCAGTTACACCGGCAGCTTCTACGTCCAGAATGGCGGCGTCTTCACGATACAGAGTGGCTCCACTCTTTCGGCCACAAACGACATTGGCGTGGCACGCGCCAGTGGCGGCGGAACACTCATCGTCACCGGTCCCGGGTCGAGCCTGAATACCAATACCGTTGCAAGCACGGGTAACGACATCGGGCTATTTGGGTTTAGCGCAACGGTGACGATCGCTGATCAGGCGACTGCAAATTTTGGAGGCGCTTTTCTCGGCCTGGCACGGTCCAGTACTCCGGGTTCGATGGGCACGTTAAACGTGACGACGGGCGCTCAGTTGACATCAAATTTTCTGCAGCTTGGCAGTATCGCCGGTGGACCCGGAGCGGGGGTCGTCAACGTTAATGGCGCCGGCTCGAAGATCACGCTGAACGGGGCATTCGGCATGGCACTTGGAACCGGCTCCGTTGCGTGCTCGGTGAATATTCAAAACGGCGGAACCTTGCAGACGGGCACCGGGCTGACAACGATTGGCCCAAACGGCAAGATCGACAACGCCGGCGGCACCTTCACCGCGGCCGCGGTTCAAAACGACGGCCTCTTCAATTCCGCCGCCACCACCAGCGTCGGTGCCGTCACAGGCATCGGCACCACGACCGTCAGCGGTGGGACGTTCAACGCTTCGCTGGGGGTGAGGCAGAATGCGATCAATCTCACCAGCGGCGGCGCGATGACCATTGCTCTCAGCGGCGGGGCAACGGGCGTCTCATACACCAAAGCCCTGACGATCACCGGCACCAGCAAGCTTGAACTGCACGACAACGACCTGATCGTGGATTACACCGGCGGCTCGACGGTCTACACGTCCATTCTGGACAAGGTGAAGCTCGGCCTGCCGCTGTTGGGTTTCGGCGGTACGGGTAAAGGGATCACCTCCGCGGAAGTGATCGCGCAAGGCGCGGGCGGCGTGGGATTGAACGGCACGATGCTCGGTGTGATCGACGGCAGCACGACCGGTGGACAGGTCACCAGCCTCTCAGGCTTCACGGTCGCGAATCCGACGACATCTGTTCTGGTCAAATACACCTGGCGTGGTGACACGAATCTGGACGGCGTCGTGAACGGCAGCGACTACGCGCTGGCGGACACGGGCTTCTCCGGCGGCGGCACAGGCTGGTTCTACGGCGACGTGAACTACGACGGGACGATTAACGGCAGCGACTATGCACTGATCGACACGGGCTTCAGCAGCCAGACCGGCCCGCTTCCCGAGCCCGCGATGCTAGGCCTGCTGGGTGTCGGCGCAGGTGCGCTGTTGCGGCGTCGTCGGATGGCGTAAGGGCGCGGGAGCGTCACATCAACACGCCTCGATCGCAAAATTGTGAAAAAATATCGCCGCCAGCGGCCAGCGTGCCATTTTCATCGCTCACTGCGCGTGACGGGCCGCCAGATACCAAAGACCTCTCCCAGATTACCAATCCCAGATCGAGAAGATGGGAATTTTGTAGGTTTTATGAATGAACCGGGTGGGTCGGCCCGGTACAGTGGCGCGCGATCGCGAAGCGACCAAGTCACCCGTTTGAGGTCACCCGTTCGAGCGATTTTCGGGAGAGGAGATCTATCGTGCGCATAAATTCTGGACATCAATCGGCGCGGTGCATGCGTCAAGCGGCGGTCAGCGCCGTGCTCATCACGCTGGGAATGAATGGCCTGGCGATCGCGGATCGTCCGATGTGGACCGGCGGCGACGACGGGAACTGGCGCATCGGCACGACCGGCCCGAACAAGAACTGGAAGCTGGAAACCGCCGGCACCCCGATCGACTTCGCCGCCGGTGATGACGTGCTGTTCAACGATACCGCCACCGGCACGACCACCATCAACATCAACTCCGCCCACGTCTCCCCGACCGGCATCACGTTCGATAATACAACCAAGAACTATTCCATCATCACCACCGGCTCGTTCGGTATCGCGGGCGCCACTGCGATGACCAAGAGCGGCACGGGATCGCTGACGATCTCGACCAACAATTCCTATTCCGGCGGAACCACCATCAACGGCGGATCGCTGTTCGCGGGCCATTCCTCGGCTTTCGGCACCGGCACGCTCGGCCTCAACGGCGCGCTCCTGGCGACGACGAGCACCGTCAACATCGCGAACAACATCGCGCTAACCGGCAGCAACACCCTCGGCTATGCCGGACAGACCGGGACCATCACTTTGTCGGGAGCGATTTCCGGAAATGGCACGTTGTCTAACTTCGTGGGAATGGCAGGCAACTCCAACGTGTTCTTCACCGGCGATTTCAGCGGATTCACCGGAACCCTGAACTACACCTGCGACACACTGACGGCCACGCAATGGTGGCGGTTCGGCGCGAGCAATGCGACCGTGAACCTCTCGAACGCGAGCGTGATTATCAACAAGGGAAATGTCACCGATCTGAGCACGTCGTTCAGCAAAAACTTCGGGCTGCCCGACGGCATCACGGGTGCGACAATCAAGATCGGCGCGTTGTCCGGCGACGGCGTGTTCCAGTCCTCGTTCAATGATTCTGGCCCGAATACGCTCGAGGTGGGCAACCTCAACACAAGCACCGCGTTCTCCGGCGTCATCTCCGGCGGTAACGCGGGTTCCAACCTGAACCTGGTCAAGACCGGAACGGGCACGCTCACGCTCTCAAACGAAAATCTCTACACGGGCACGACGACCATCAATGGCGGGGCGATCTCGATCCAGGCCGACAATAACATCGGCGCCGCCGGATCATCAATGACGATCAACGGCGGCACGCTCCGCACGACCGCGGGGATTGTGAACTCGCACCCGGTGACCATCGGCGCCGCCGGCGCAACGATCAACGTCACGACGACTGGTCAGTTCTTTTTCCCTACGACTAACCAACTGACCGGCAGCGGTCCGCTGGCCATCACAGGCGCGGGCACACTGGCGGCCAATTTCAGCAACGTGCGACTGGGTCAAACCAACACGTACAGCGGCGCGGTGACGATCAAGAACGGTGGAATTCTCGAATACGGCAAGACAGGGGCAGTGGATTCGGCTTCCACGTTTACGCTCGAAAATCAGGCCGAACTGGCGGTCCAGGGCTCGGGCACCACGACGCTGCCCAATGCCATCACCGTTACCGGCAACACCAACAGCGTGATCAGCTTCGAGAATGGAACGCAGGGTTTCGTCTCGGGCAACATCCTGTTGAACGCCGGTTCCAATCTCACCGTCGGCCTGCGCGACTGGTACGATCATGCGGTCGCGCGCAGCGGCGTCATTAACGGCTTGATCTCCGGCGCAGGCGCTCTGACCGTCGATTCGGGCACCGGCTCCGGCGGCGTGCTGACGCTCCCGACCACCAACACGTTCACCGGCAATGTCGTCGTCAATTCCAGCACGCTGATCGCCGCCGACGCGTCCAATACGTTCTTGCGAACCAGCGGCCCGTTAGGCGACCCATCCATCGCAGGACGGACCGTCACGATCAACAACGGCATGGTGATCCTCGCGCTGGGCAATGTTCTGGGCACCGGCGGTTCGTCGATCGCGCAGGCGCCGGCGCTGGAGTTCATCGTCAACCCCGGCGGCGTGCTCCAGACCGCCGCCAACGATGCCGGTGGGCCCGGCGGCGGCGATGCCAACATCCTCGGCAAAATCACCCTCCACGGCGGAACGCTGCGAACCGGCAAAGGCTACGACACCGATTACCAGGCAGCCATTCTGCTGGGAACCGTCACGGTCGGCGGCAGTACCGCTTCCAGCATCACCACCGACGCCTCCAACACCGTCGCCAACGGCGTGATGCTCGGCGATGCCTCCGCGGGATCCAAGACAATCACCTTTGACGTCGCCGACGCGACCGCCGACGCCGGCGCGGACCTGACCGTTTCCGTCCGATTGACCAACTCCGCCGGTTCCACAAGTTCGCCGGCAAATGTCGGCGCACTGACCAAAACCGGCAACGGTAAAATGGTCCTGGCGGCCGCGAACTTATACACCGGCGCAACCAGCGTGACCGGCGGCCAGCTTTCGATCACGGGCTCTCACAATCAGAATTCTCCGTACAGCGTCACCGGCACCGCCGTGCTCGACATCGGCGCTACCGGCACCCTCGGCGCATCGACGCTGAACAGCACCACCGTAATCAATAACGCCGGCACGCTCTCCACAAGTGCCGGCGGAAACGTCGCCGGCATCACCGGCGCCGGCGCCACCAACGTCACCGGCGGGACGCTCAATTCATCCCTGGGGATTACGCAGAATGCGTTGTCCCTCTCGAATACTTCAACGACGGCAATCGCGCTCAATGGCGGCGCAACCGGCGTGTCGGTCGTCAAATCACTGGCCATCGATTCCGCCAGCAAGCTGGAGCTGCACGACAACGACCTGGTCGTTGATTACACCGGCGGCTCGACGGTCTACACGTCCATTCTGGACAAGGTGAAGCTCGGCCTGCCGCTGCTGGGATTCGGCGGCACGGGTAAAGGGATCACCTCCGCGGAAGTCATCGCGCAAGGCGCGGGTGGCGTGGGATTGAACGGCACGATGCTCGCAGTCATCGACGGCAGCACGACCGGCGGACAGGTGACCAGCCTCTCAGGCTTCACGGTCGCGAATCCGACGTCATCAGTGCTGGTCAAATACACTTGGCGCGGCGACGCGAATCTCGATGGCGTGGTCAACGGCAGCGACTACGCGCTGGCGGACACCGGCTTCTCCGGCGGCGGCACAGGCTGGTTCTACGGCGACGTGAACTACGACGGATCCATCAACGGCAGCGATTACGCACTGATCGACACGGGCTTCAGCAGCCAGACCGGCCCGCTTCCCGAGCCCGCGATGCTGAGCCTGTTGGGGCTGGGTCTGGTGCTTATGAAACGTCGTCGGCGCTTCCTCTAAAGCGCTACAGCCCAAAATCGACCTGATACGAATGTCAATTAGAATGGACTTGATCCCGCCCACCACTTCGCGCAATATTCCTACTAACCCTACAGGGTTAGAAGGAAATGAGGACGGCCAGAAATATTCGTTCTCGACGTGTTCGAAACCATGCGTGCAATCACAACTCCACCGGATCCTCGTCCGCGAGGCCAGTTGACCCGGACGTTTGTCCTCGCGCTTGCGACAAACGTTGCGGACGAGCGGTCGCGCGTCGGGCTCACTCAGCTTGGTTTGGCTGAGGCGGCCGAGCTGTCGCGGGCGACTGTCCACCTGATCGAGGCCGGCAACTGCGATCCGCGCCTTTCGACCATCACCAGTCTGGCGCAAGCGCTTGGAGTCGATCCGATACAACTTCTCGTGCCGCGATCGGCGATTCGGGACGGGATATGAGCCGTAGGAACTGCCTGAATCGCTGTTAAACCCATCAGCGGGCCCATAGCGCCTAATCCAATTGACTTGAATGCGAGACCTATTGAAGACGCGAAAACCTTTGCCATAATTTAATCATACTTAATCTATGTATTTGATAGGGAATTAAGTCGTTCGCTGTGTGTCCCTATCGGACTAGAAAACTGGAGAGCAACATGTATTGGCATCAATTACGCCGCAAGGCGGGCTTTACGCTGGTCGAACTACTGGTCGTTATCGGAATCATCGCACTATTGATCGGAATATTGCTGCCGGCGTTGAATAAAGCCCGCGAGGCGGCGCGGGTCGTCAAATGCGGCGCTAATCTGAAGAGCATCGGGCAGGGCATCGCGCTGTATGTCAGCCAGAACCGCGGCGTCTTCCCGGCATCGAACTATTACAAAGGCCTGCGATTTGAAGGCAGCGGGCAGTTGCCGACGACGCCGGACGCGGGATATGTGCACTGGTCAAGCTATCTCTATGGCGAAAAAGGCGCGACGGGAACGGATCAACCCTTCCTAAGCGACCGCGGCTGGGACGCGTTCCGGTGCCCGAGCCTCCCCAATGGCGGACTGCCGCCGGCGAACACCTACGCCGCAAACAGTGACGGCCTGCCCAATGAAACCCCCGGCGTCATCGACTGGCAGGCGCCGCGGGTCGCGTACACCGTCAATGAAGCCCTGCTCCCGCGCGGCCTGTTCCGCCAGTTCGTCGGCGATCGCGGCAACGTACGGGCTTATCACGGCGTCAAGGCGGCGCAGGTCAAAGCGTCGTCCACAACGATCCTGGCGACTGAAATCTGGGGAAATCAACTCGCGGTGCAGGCGGCGTCGCTGGTGGACGGTTCGTCCCTGGTCAGTGCATCACGCCGGCCGGTTAATGGATTCACCGGCGGAATCACCAAGCCGGACGTGCTCTATAAAATTCCGTCTACCGGCAAATTCTACAAGGTGATCAAAAGCGACCTGGGCAAGGATCCGTCGGCCGACAATGGAGGCAACTCCACACCGCCGACGCTTCTCGATTGGGTCGGGCGTAATCATCAGGCGAAGAAACTGGATAGCGAAGGCTTCGACGCTCGCAAAACCAATTTCCTCTACGTCGACGGACACGTCGAGCTCAAGCACATCAAAGAAACGCTTACGCCATTCCAGTGGGGACAGCGATTTTACTCGCTCGAGTAGTGGGTCAAGAGAAAGTCCAAAGGATTACCGGAGAATGAAAATGCTGAGATCTGAACACTACCGGCGCTGTTGACGCCCCGAAGACCGATTGCCAACCCATTGTGGCATGGGCTTCCAGCCCATGTCTTCAAGTTCTAAATCAAACATGGGGGAAGCCCATGCCACGGGAATCATTACGCCCGGACGGACATATCCGGGCAGTCCGGCGAGCGTCGCAGCAACGAATGTTATCGCCGGACATGAATCGGCACCTTTAATCTATATCGCTATTAAGAAACTAGGAATCAATCATGAATCGCAATTCGCATCACATCGTAATTTTCAGTGCCGCAGCGGCTGTCACGTCTCAACTTCTGGCGACGAGCGCGCTGGCGGGGACGTCAGTCAATACGTCATCAGGCAATGTCTCCAAACAAGGCAGCCTTGACGCGATCACCATTTCCTTGAGCGGCCAGGTCGCGCTGCGCAACTGGACATCCAGCCCGGCGATCTCCACGCTGCGCCCGGGTGGATCAAGCACCTACTATTTCGGGCCGGCCGGTGCGACGCCGATCACCTACACCGCGACCAACACCAGCGACAGCTATTTCCAGCTGGGAAAACAGAGCTTCAACTCCGCTGACGTTTACTCCCCCGCAAATCCTCACCCGACTTTCCCCGCCGACGTGGAACAGCACTCGGGGCTGCGCGTCGAGTGGCACGAACAGGGTTCGGTGCAGGGTTTGTATGACCTGGTAAACGACCAGATCGGCTATACGACCGGAGTGGGTGGAACCGGGATCATCTCCAACGCGGCGGCACGCGGTGCGTCGGTGAGCAATCCGACCTGGGTGAACGGCAACCAATTCACCGCCGGTGGATCGAGCAACGGGCATGTTCTGGCGGGTGGAAATTTTGCCGACACGTATGACTCGGCGGTTTACGAGCGCGCCAGCGGGAAAAATCTCTCGGGAGCACAGAACCGCATTCAGTTCTCGCAAGGCGAATTCAAGACCGAAAACTTCGCGCTCGCCGGTACGCCGAATAAGAATCGCATTCCCGGACAGGCAGGCTTCGGCCAGGGCAATCCCGCGCTCCTGCCGGCGGCCACGCCGCAGGGGCTGGGCGTGGCGGGGGGACGCCAGTCGTTTATTCCCGAATCCTCGGCGAATCTTTCGACAAACAAAGTGAACCCCGAATCACCCGCATCGGGCGGCGGCGCCAACGCGACATACGCGACCGGACCATGGAACACCGCGGGCGCGAACAACATTGATAGTCAGCAATTCGCGGTGACGGCCGTCACCTATAGCGCGAATCCGGGCACGGGGATCCATCGAATCAATAAAGGCGACGGCCAATGGCTGCTCGCGACCGGTCGGCTGGCGAATGGCGCGGATTTCAACGTCATCAATCGTGCCAACGACGCCGGCCAGCGCACCGTTCCCGCCGCCAGCGTAGGGCTCGATCCGAGCTATTCGGTCGGCGAGAATGACGACGGCAACACCAGCGGAACCGCCAACTCCAACGCGCAGCGCACGCTCGGCTCGTCGTTCCGCCTCTCGGGCAAAACGTCCGGTACCGACGCGCGCAACGCGATCGCCCAGAGCCGGCTCGGGTTTGGCCCGCTGTCGATCTCCGAAGCGCGCGGCGCGTCGGCGGCGCTGCCAATTCGCGTGCTGGATGTGGATTTTGTAAACCAGACCGATACGGGCAATCTTGCCGACTTCAAAGCGGTTAATTTCGATAACGTCGTGAACTTTGACTACGCCGGCGTGCTCATCTCACACATCAATACCGTGAAAAAGCCGAACCAGGCAGCGCTGGATTCGTTTAAGAATAATCCCTCGAATAACGCCGCCATCACGGCGTTCCAGACCGCCAATCCATCGCTGACTTTTGAACAGGCCGCCTGGGCGATCATTCTGTCATCGCTGACCGGCATTAAAGGGGATCAATTCGGCAATGTGAAAACCTTCACCGACAATATCATTCAAAGCGTCGGCAGCGGTGCGACCGTCGCCACCGCGAGTGCGAACAACCCGGCCGACGGTCTTTACTCAGCCGGCTATCTCATTCCCGGCCTGTTGAACTACAAACGCGAATACGACGGCGCGCCGCTGACGCCCAATTCTCCCAACCTTGCGATTCAGGCGGCGGTGAAAGCCAACTACGGCCCGCTGTTCAGCGCCGACGGGACGCCGGGATCGAATAATCAGACGCGAGGAACCGGCGCCAACGCGTTCTACGGATTTCTCAACCCGGCGGGCGCGCCGGTGATCAACGGGACGATTCCGATCACCGCCAAAGACGCTGCTGGTGCGAGCGTCGGCAATACCGTCATCGCGCCGGCGGGTAACTACCTGTTCGGAAACTTCAATCAAAACGGATCTCGCGACTACGCCGCCGTGAAGGAAGGCATCAATGCCGCGATTTCGCTCGCCAAGGCGGAACTGCTCGCCGCGACGCCGGACGCTAGCGTGGGAAGCATCTACGTCGGCGGGATCGCCAACGGCACGGTGATCACGCCCAACTCCGGCACGCCCGGGTGGTCACAGTTGAACAAAGCCAACACCAAAGGCGACCTGATTGTGCTCGGCGATTTCAACAGCGACGGCGCGTTCGACGGGCAGGATGTCTATCGACTCGCCCGCGGCGCCAGTTTGTCCGACGCCGCCGGCGGCGATCAACTGACGGCCGCCTCGGGTGCGGCGTTCAGCGAGCGGGTTCGTAATGTGAACGCGAAATTGAACAAAAACGCCGCGCTGGATGACGCGCATAATGCGACAAGCGCGATCGGCGGAAATCCCGACGGCGCGAACTCGGCCAGGGCATTTTTGCGCAAGACCGCCCGAGCGGTGCTGGTCGGCAAGCCCGGCGCGGCATTGCCGTCGGGCGCGACATTGATCACATCCACGGGCGCCGGCCCGACGCTGGTCAACACCTATACCTTCGATGCGGCCGGCACGAACGCATTCAACAAGCTCGACGTCAACCGCGACGGCAAGGCGAATTTCTTCGACGCCGCGATCGTCGATGGGTTCAACGGACAGTCGTATACGAACCTCGACCATCAGCTCAACGCCGTCGTCGCCACCACCGTCAATGATGGCGGGACCATCTTCTACGGCACCGGTGCGACGCCGACCGATCCGACACTCGACGGCACGACCGCGCGGCGGCAGATCAGCCTGGTCGATGCTGAGTTGAACGATGATGCCGGCATCAACGCTGCTGATGTCACTGTCGCCAACACGGCGCTCACCGGTGCCGGGAATGACGAGTGGTACGCCGGCAATAATTATAAAGTCGGGCCGAATACGATCGCGTTTAATCGCACATCATCGGCCGTGACATTGGGCGCGGGCGCGACGCTGCAGATCGTCAGCGGGACAGTAGAAAACAAGGGTGCGGATGTTTTCACCAGCGGCTTGAACAGCATTGATGTGAATACCGGCACCACGGGGACGCTGAAAATCTCCAGCGGCAGCCAGACGACGGTTTCCAAAATCACCGGCACCGGAACGACCGAGGTGGCCGGGACCGGGTCGAAACTGACCGCCAAGTTCGGTGTAATTCAGAACGCGATCTCACTCAACACCGGCGGCAAGCTGGACGTGACACTCAACGGGTCATCAACCGGCGTTACGCAGGTGAAAAGCCTAAACATCGACGCAGCCAGCACGCTCGAGCTGCACGACAATGACCTGATCGTGGATTACACCGGCGGATCGACGGTCTACACCTCCATTCTCGACAAAGTAAAGCTCGGCCTGCCGCTGCTGGGTTTCGGCGGCACTGGTAAAGGCATCACGTCCGCGGAGGTGCAAGCCCAGGGTGCCGGCGGCATGGGGCTCAACGGCACGATGCTCGGTGTGATCGACGGCAGCACGACCGGCGGACAGGTGACGAGCCTGTCAGGCTTTACGGTCACGAACCCGACGACATC
The DNA here is from genome assembly GCA_014379105.1 of Phycisphaerae bacterium. GTDB lineage: Bacteria > Planctomycetota > Phycisphaerae > Tepidisphaerales > Tepidisphaeraceae > JACMML01. Next base: position 8,600 of record JACMML010000189.1, on the reverse strand, counting down.
GGTGCTGGTCAAATACACCTGGCGTGGCGACACGAACCTCGATGGCGTCGTGAACGGCAGCGACTACGCGCTGGCGGACACGGGCTTCTCGGGCGGCGGCACAGGCTGGTTCTACGGCGACGTGAACTATGACGGATCCATCAACGGCAGCGACTACGCATTGATCGACACCGGCTTCTCCTCGCAAACCGGCCCACTTCCCGAGCCCGCGATGCTGAGCCTGCTGGGTATCGGCGCGGGCGCACTCATGCGTCGTCGTCGACGCTCCGCGTAAGGCGCATAGCCGGCAAAACCGATCTACAGACGCTATCGGCGATACACGGCGCTGTAGGTCGGTTATGCACGGCCGCGGTGCCCAATTGCTTGCCCCTTGCGGACGATTCCACGATAATCACACGCGATGGCCGACCCCACTACGCCCCCGCCCGCGCCCGAGCGGATTGAAGAACTGAATATCGAGCGCGAGCTGCAGGATTCGTACCTCACGTACGCGATGAGCACGATCATGGATCGCGCGCTGCCCGACGTGCGCGACGGGCTCAAGCCGTCGCAGCGGCGAATTCTGGTCTCGATGAACGACCTGAACCTCCGCCCGGGGTCGAAGCACCTCAAATGCGCCAAAATCGCCGGCAATACGTCCGGCGACTACCACCCGCACGGCGAGGCGATTGTCTACCCCACGCTCGTGCGCATGGCGCAGGACTGGAACCTGCGCTACAAGCTGATCGACGGGCAAGGCAACTTCGGCTCCACCGACGGCGACCCACCCGCCGCCATGCGATACACCGAGGCACGGCCGTCACAGGTGGAATCCGAGATGATGGCGGATCTGGACCTGGATACCGTCAATTTCCAGCCCAATTACGACGAGCGCCTGATGGAGCCGACGGTGCTACCGTCCAAGTTTCCCAATCTGCTGGTCAACGGTTCCACCGGCATCGCCGTCGGCATGGCATGCAATCTGGTGCCGCACAACCTGCGGGAAATCTGCGATGCGATCGTGCATGTGATCGATCATCCCGATTGCCAGATCGCCGACCTGCTGAACATCGTTCCGGGACCCGATTTCCCAACCGGCGGCATCATCTGCGGGCGCGGCGGGATCGTGGACGGCTACAGCACCGGCCGCGGGAAGATCACGCTGCGCTGCAAACTGCATGTCGAAGAAAACAAGAACGGCCGAAGCTCGATCATCATCGACGAGATGCCGTACAACGTGATCCGCAAGGACATTCTTGAAGCGATCAAATCGGCGATCAGCAACGACAAGATCAAAGACATCGCAGGCGCCAACGACGAATCCGGCCGGTTGCACAAAGTGCGCATCGTCGTCGATCTGAAGCGCGACGCCGATCCGGATGTCGTAATCAATCAGCTGTATCAGTACACGCAATGCCAGATCACCGTCAGCATCATCAACATCGCGCTGGTGAATCGTCAGCCGCGCACGATGGGGCTCAAGGAGATGATCTGTCACTTCATCGCGCACCGGCGCGAGGTCATCACCCGCCGCACCAAGTTCCTGCTCCGCAAGGCGCAGCAGCGCGGGCATATTCTTGAAGGGCTGATCTTCGCGGTGTGCGACATCGACGAGATCGTCCGCCTGATCCGCACCAGCAAAACGCGCGACGAGGCCATCGACAAACTGCGCAAACGCGCGTTCCGCATCGCGCCGGATCACCAGTTCGCGCCGCAGATCCCCGAATCACTGCTCCGCCGGGCCCAGAACGATATCCTGCTCTCCCAGGCGCAGGCCGAGGCGATCGGTCGACTGCAGCTGATTCAATTAGTCGGGCTGGAGATCGAGCGGCTGGCGAAGGAATACCGCGAAGTGGTTGAGGAGATCGAAGGCTACGAAGCGATCTTGCGCGACGAGCGGCTGATCATGGACATCATCCGCGAAGACACGCTGGAGCTAAAGGAAAAGTACGGCGACAATCGGCGCACCGAGATCACCGGCGACGTCGGCATCATGAACATGGAGCAATTGATCACCCGCGAAGACGTGGTGGTCACGCTCAGCCACGCCGGCTATGTGAAGCGGCTGCCGGTCGGCACGTACCGCGCGCAGGGTCGGGGCGGGCGCGGGATCAAAGGCGGCGAAACCCGCGAAGGCGATTTTGTCGAGCACCTTTTCGTCGCCAACACGCACGACTATTGACTGTTTTTCACCAATAAAGGCCGCGTCTACGAGCGGCGCGTCTACGACGTGCCGGAGATGAGCCGCACCAGCATCGGCCGGGCGGCGGCGAATCTGCTGGAGTTCCAGGAAGGCGAGAAGATCGCCAATGTGCTGGCAATCACGGATTTCGAGGCCGAGGAAAAGTTCCTGCTGTTTGCCACCGCCAAGGGCACCGTCAAGAAGACGGCACTGAGCGCGTACGTCAACATCCGTACCAACGGCATCATCGCGATCGGCATGGAGGACGGCGATTCGCTCATCGGCGTCTCGTGCACCAGCGGTAATGATCACGCGCTGCTCTGCACCAAGAGCGGCTTAGCGGTGCGATTTGAAGAATCCCACGTCCGCGCGATGGGCCGCCCGGCCGGCGGCGTGACGGGCGTCCGATTCAAGCGCGAAGGGGATGAGGTCGTCAGCATGAACGTCATTCCCGGCGGCGCCAACACCGAGTTCCAGGTGCTCACCGCCAGCGTCCACGGCTACGGCAAGCGGACGCCGCTGGAAGATTATCCGGTCAAGGGCCGCGGCACGCAGGGCGTGATCAATATCGACGCCAATGATCGCAACGGCGATGTCGTTACGGTCAGGCTCGTTCGGCCGAACGACGAGCTGATGATGATCAGCGAGAAGGGAATCCTGATCCGCATGCGCGTCGACGAGATCCGCGAGACCGGCCGCAATGCCGCCGGGGTTCGGCTGATTAATCTGGACGACAATGACAAGCTGGTCGCGATGGCGCGCGTCGATCGGGAAGAAGAAGTGGTCGCCGCCGCCGAAGGAGCCACGGACGGAACCGCCGACGCTTCGCCGGACGCGGCGTCCGACCCATGCGGCGATTCCACCATTCCCTCCTCCGACCCGTCGCCCGAATCGCCCCCCCATTCGCCCGCCGAGGGCGCAGACGATTCCGACCCAGAAGCGCCGCGCGGGGAATGAGACCCACCGCCATCATCTCCTGGGCGATCATCGCGGTGATCGCGATCGGCCTGCCGGTGCGGATGCACCTGTCGCAGCGCACCAGCGGACCCGGCGATCACGCATCCGGCCCGGACGTGCAGTTCCAGATACAGGGTCGCTATGCACTGGGCGCGGCGCGGACGATCCCGGAGCACGGGCCGCAGATGATCAGGCAGGTGGAAGAAATAGCCGGTCGCCCGGAACAAAAAATAGCAGTTGCCATCCTCGCCGGCGAGGTCATGGGCGCTGACGCCGCGGTCTCACGGCTGCGCGCGATTGGCGATCCAGAGGCCGAGTCGATCGCGCAGCTCTACGCCGATCCGCACTCCGCGATGCCCGCGCCTGAATTCGCCGAGACCCACCCGTGGTTTTTCCAGCTCGCGCGCCTGAACCACAGGCCGCCGCTCGATCCGGAGCGCACCGCCGTGCTCGCCGGAGCGGATCGGGCGTTTCGCGTCATGTTCATCGTCTTTATGTCCATTCTGTTCTGCTGCGCGCTGGGGCTGGCGTTGTTATTGACCGGAATCATCCTACTGGCGACCAAAGGGGCGAGTTTTCGAACAACTGCGCCCGCGGGTCCGGCCCATATGTATGTTGAAGCGGTGGCGCTGTACCTGTTGCTGTACATAGGGGCATCCATCGCGATATCCGTACTGCTTCCGGGCGCATCGCTGCTGCTGCGGGTCGTGCCGCTAGTCGCGGTGGTGATGTTCGCCGCCTCGTGGCCGCTGATACGCGGGGTGTCGTGGGCGGACTACACGCGGGATATCGGCTGGCACACGGGGCGCGGATGGTTCATGGAGATTGGCGCCGGCGTGCTGGGCTATCTGGCGAGCCTGCCGTTGCTGGCGGTGGGGTTCTTTATCAGTTTCGGATTGATGCGCCTCAGCGGGGAGCAGCCGACACACCCGATCATCAATGAGTTTCAGCGGGTCAGCCCGTGGGTGCTGCTGCTGATCGTATCGGTACTCGCTCCGCTGACCGAAGAACTGATGTTCCGCGGCGTATTGGTCTCGCACATGCGCGCCGGAGTCGGCATTTTCCTCTGCGCCGCGATAAGCGGTTTGATTTTCGCGGCCATTCATCCGCAGGGTTGGGTGCTGATACCTGTGCTGGGGAGCATGGGGTTTGCGCTGGCGATCATCCGCCAGTGGCGCGATTCGCTGATCGCATCAATAACAGCGCACGCGATCCATAATGGGATCGTGGTCTGCATCGCTTTAGCGCTACTGCGTTGATTGCCTAGTCCACCATTGCGATCGTGCCGGCGCCGCTTCCACCACCCGAGCCGCCGTAGGCCGGCGGGATGGGCAACAGCGCGTTGTAACGAATGCGTGCGTCGCCGGCGACACTGAGCGACTTGGCGACCAGCGACCCGATGAGCACGCCATCGTTGATGTTCGCCGGGCACGCCGGTGCGTACAGCGTGTTGGGCGAGCTGTAATTGAAGCCGGACGCGACGGTGATGTAGATCTTTACTTTGCGTGTCGTGCCGAGCGTATTGAAAAGCGTATTGCCGCTGATCGTGAAGTTGCCGCTGCAATAGATGTTGATGTCGCCATTGATGGTGATGGTGCCGCCGGTGAGGCTGATGGATGTCGCGGAGTAGTTGCCGCCGGCGAGCGTCTGATTGGTCGAGGAGTTCACATTGCCCAGCGGGGTACAACCCCCGGGTGTGGTGGGCGTTGCGTACGCCACGTTCGCCGGCATCAATGTCTTGGTTCCGGTGATGTTTCCCGTCGGGGCACTGTTTCGATAGTAGACATTGCCGCTGATCGTGCCGGAGTTCATGTTCCACCAGCCGTTGTTGCTGGTGACCGTGACGACGCTGCTCTGCCCGGTGTCGGCGTCGATGATTGATGTGCCGGACATATTGATCCCGTCGATGCCGACGATCTGGTGCGATAGCGCCGAAGGGGTGAACCTGGCGATGGAGACGCCGCGCACGTCGACCGAAGCCTGCCCGATGGCGCGGCCGAAATACAGCGGAACAGCGGTGCTGCGCGATGCGACGCGCCGCGCGGTGACGCGCACCGCATCGGGAGACGTGCCGGTGACGGTGAAGACCTTCGTGGAGCTGTTCCACGTGCCGGTTTCCACGTCCGCGGCCAGCAGCGCAACGGTCGATCCGTCGGCGCGGTTTTCCGATGCCGCGGTTTGCGCCTTGGCGAGCGTGGTGCCGTCGGACAGGCCGGTCGCCGCGTAGCGTGCCGCGGCGTCGGCTGCGTTCTGCAATTCGGTTTTGGCACATTGAACTCGGCCGAGATCGACGCCGAGCGACATCACCCCCATCAGCACGAACATCAGCACCGCCGCGTAGACCATCGTGGTCGCGCGTCGTCGGTATGCCTGGATGTTGGATCGGCGGGTCCGCACTCTTTGGTATCGGCTCGCAGCGCTGCGGTGCTAACTAACATTGCCCGCGAATCGCCGGTCATGTGCGGAGGTGCGGGTCCGGTAAAAGTGAGCGAGGCACGGAATTGTCGTGTTTACCGGGGACTTCGTGGCATGGGGTTCCAGCCATGTTTTCTTGAAAGGCACACGGGCTGGAAGCCCGTGCCACAAAATTTTCAGATGGAGCTGGCAGATCAGCTGTCTTGCCCGCGCGGTCTATTCCGCCGCTGCGACGAACTGCTCGTACAGGTGCGCGTAGCGCCCATTCGCGGCCAGGAGTTCGGCGTGGGTGCCTTGCTCTATGATCTGTCCCTGATCGATCACAAGAATGCGATCTGCCCGCATGATCGTGCTCAGGCGGTGCGCGACGACAAAAGTCGTGCGGCCTTTCAGCAGCTTCTCGAGCGAATTCTGCACGACCAGCTCCGTCGCGGTATCGACAGCGCTGGTCGCCTCATCCAGCATGAAGATGCGCGGATCGGCGAGATACGCGCGCGTGAAACAGATGAGCTGACGTTGCCCGAGCGACATATTCGCGCCGCGCTCGCCGACGTCGGTCTGCAGGCCGTCGTTCAGATTCATGATCGCGTCATACGTCCCCAGATCAGTCGCGGCGCGGATGACATCCTGCTCGGTGGCGTCGGGTTTGGCGTAGCGGATGTTGTCCAGCACCGTGCCGGTGAACAGGTAATTCACCTGTAGCACCAGTCCCATCTGCTTGTGAAGTGAATCGCCGTTGATGAGGCGGATATCGTGTCCATCCACCAGAACCCGGCCGCTCTGGGGTTGATAGAAGCGGGCGATGAGTGAGATGATCGAGCTCTTGCCGCTGCCGGTGTGGCCGACGAGTGCGAACATCTGCCCCGGCGCTGCTTCGAAATTCACGTCATGCAACACCGGCCGATCGGGTTTGTAACCGAACGTCACATTCTCAAATGTCACCCGTCCTGAGATGCGCGGCAGCGGCTTGGCGTCCGGCACGTCCTGCACCTGCGGCGATGTTTCCAGAAGCGAGAAAACGCGCTCCGCGCCGGCCATCGCGACCATGAGCTGGTTGTAGAAATTGCCGAGCACGAGGATCGGGTTCATGAACCAATCCCAGTACAGGTACGCCTGCACGACGCAGCCGACGCCTTTCTGCGCCATCTGCCCCGAAGCGACCAGGTACCCGCCATATACAACAATGATCCACCGGCCGACGACGCGGACGATTTCCAGCGTCGGCTGGTACGTTCCGTTCAGCCGCGCCTGCTTCAGATTGTTGTCGGTGTTGTCGATCTGCAGGCGGTTGAAGGTCTGCAGATTCGGGTCCTGCCGGTTGAACGCCGTCACCACGCGCATCCCGTTGATGTTCTCGGCCAGGTTCGTGCTGATGCGCGTGAACCCTTCGCGAACCACCTGCGCGCTGACGGCCACGCGCTTGAGGAAGAATCGGTTGATGCAATAGAGCACCGGCGCGATCCAGGCCACCGCGAAAAACAGTCGCAAGTCGGTGTATGCCAGCATGATGCCAGCGATCACCATCATCGAGGTCTGCACGAAGATGTGCGCGATGCCCCAGACATTGACCTCGCGCATGCCGCCGATATCGCTGGTGCACCGGCTGATGATGCGGCCGAGCTTGGTCTTGTCGTAAAAGCTCATGTCCAGCTGCTGCAGCTTGGCGAAGATCTTGCGGCGGAAATCAAACTGCACGCTCTCGCCGGCGCGGGTCATCGTCAGGATCGTCCATCGCTGCAGCAGGATGGAGACCGCGATCGCCGTGCCCCAGATGACCCACACGAGTATCGCCAGATCAATGATCGCGCGCGTGGGCGTGAGCTCCGCTGGTGCGTAGGCGCCGGTGACTTTGCGGAACAGCCATTCGATGAAACCGGCGCTCTGCGTGCGCTGGGTGTCGCCGATATAGTCTCCCAGGAAATTGATGATCGTGCCGATCACCTGCGGGCCGAGCATGTCCAGGACGACGTGCGCCCAGCAGATCACGATGCCCAGGATATAGGTGCGGCGGTAGGGCTTCATCGCCGAGAACACCTTTTTCACCATCGGCCATTCGATCGGACGGTAGCGGGCCTCTTCGTCGGTCTGCGGAAGGTTCGCCGGCGCGGCCGCGGGCTTGCGGGAGAAGATTTTGCGAATGACTGCGGTCATTTACGGAACCTGCTCCACTTGTTCCTGGGCGCCTTGAGGCACGGGCTTGTTTTTACCTTCCGGCGGCAGGTGCGGATCGAAGCGACGATCCATATGCGACGGCGTCTCGTCGGCGCTGCCCGTGCCGTCGTCGCCGGAGAGCTGCGCCTTGGCGATCTCCCGGTAATGCCCGCCCGTCTGCATCAATTCCGCGTGCGTGCCCATCTGCGTGATCCGGCCGTGCTCGACGACCAGCACGAGGTCGGCGGTTTTCACCGTGCTGATGCGGTGGGCTATGACGAACGTGGTGCGCCCGAACAGCGTCAGGCGCATGCCGCGGCGGATGAGGTCTTCGGTTTCCGGATCGACCGCGGCGGTGGCATCGTCGAGGATCAGCACGCGCGGGTTGGTGACGATCGCGCGGGCGATCGCGAGGCGCTGGCGCTGCCCGCCGGACAGATTCGTGCCGCGCTCGCCGAGCAGCGTGTCGTAGCCTTGCGGGAGCGTCTCGATGAACTCGTGCGCCTGCGCCAGCCGCGCGGCCGACTCGATCTCTCCCTGGTTCAGCCCGGGGCGTCCGTACGCGATGTTGGCCGACACGGTGTCGCTGAAGAGGTAGGTTTCCTGGAAGACGAAGCTGATCTGCGTGCGCAGGTCCGAGAGACGCAGGTCGCGCAAGTCCGTGCCGTCGAGCAGAATGCGGCCGTGGGAGGGGTCGTAGAAGCGTGAGATCAGGCTCACCAGCGTGCTCTTGCCCGCGCCGGTCGGTCCGACGACCGCGACGATCTTCCCGCCGGGCACTTTGAAGGTCAGATCGTGCAACACCGGCTTTTGCGGGTCATAGCCGAAGCTGACGTTCTCAAAGATCACTTCGCCCACGCCGCGCCGATTCAGCGGTTTGGCGTCGGGCTTTTCCGGCACATTGGCATCGGCGCTG
>JACMML010000017.1 GCA_014379105.1 Phycisphaerae bacterium | reverse complement strand
GAAGCCGAAGACGTCGCCTTTATGCAGCGTGAGTGAGAGTGCTTCGAGCGCGACAAGGTCGCCGAAGCGCTTGGTGAGATGACGCGTCTCGATGACGGGCAGGTCGGTAGTGATGCTGTTAATTGGTTCGGTCATGGGGCTGGTGTCAGTCGAACGATCGCGCGTAGCATGCCTGCGTGCTTGATCAGCGCGGTTGGGTTGTCAATGATCAGGTCCGTTGTCGGATCTTCGATTGTCGCGAACACCGCGACGTGGCCGTCTTTGAGCAGGCGAGTCACGGCTTGCTGACGGACTTCCGAGATCGCAAACAATGACTCGTACGCGATATTCTCCGCCTGGCGGTGTCCGTAAAAAGGGTTTCCCTCCCCCTCCTTCGGCGGCGGGATGAGAACGTCCTCCAACGTTCGCACGCCCGCGGCGAGCTTAAGCCGGATGTCACGCGTCTGGCTGGGAGGAAGCGTGCCTACGAACGCCGCAGACTCCGTGGCGGTTTTCAACTGGATCGTGGTGAGCGTGCGGTCGGATTTGTTGGTGATCGAACCGCTGAGCACGCCTTCCTTCAGGGTCAGGTTCGCTTCGATCATCGCCGGCTGATCGAGATAGCGGCGGCCGTAGAGAAAACGCCAGTTCCAGATATCGATCCACATCGGGGCGGGGAGATTGCCGCGATAATCCTGATCGGTGGTCGTGGGGAGCGTCATCGCGCTGCCGGCGCTGTAGCGATTGCCGTTGGGCACCGGCTGCCACCAGACGGCCGGTTCGGATCGAACGTTATAGCGCGCGCTCCGCGGCGAATAGACCAGTGCCACGTCGTCGGCTGCAATGATTCGGTCGTCCACCTGTTCGACGAATCGCAGCGTGCGAAAATGCAGATCGCCGCTGCGAATCGCGTGGCCGGCATAGAGTGCGCCGGTGGTTGCCAGCCCGATCCATCCGAGTGTCGTCGCCCACGTCCACGGCTGGCGGCCGATTTTTTTGAGGACGAAAAAATCGATCGGGCCGACGATCAGCATCAGCGCCCCGACCGTTATCGCGATATACGAAAACCCGAACGCGCCGGTGTTGGGAATATCGCCAATGCGATCGAGCGCCGCGTGGGCCGCGGTCTGCTCGGTGCTGTCGCCATAATTGGCTTCGGTCGGTGCAGCGGCGGCACCAAGCACGCCGTCAAAGAGACCATTCCAGAATGCGCGGGTATTGTCGGCCTGCGTGAAGACCAGCGTCGACGCATCCACCGGAAGAATCATCACGCTTCCCAGACCCACCCGATGCACAGTGGCGTTTGCGGCGCCTCCCAGCGTTGAGACGAGCCGTGCACCGGCGTGCGGAACGACCGCGCGCACGCCGATGGTCTTAAACCGATCGGCCAGCCCGAGCGCCGTCAGTTGTTTCTGCGTTAATTGGATCACGCTTGGTGCTTCAATCTTGCCGGGCAGTGCGCCCAGCAGCGGCGCATCATCGGGAATCGGATCGACTCCCGGCTGCAGGATCAATGTGCCGCCGGTGCGGACCCAGGCGATCATCGCGCGCTGTTGATCACTGCTGATATAAGCCCACTCGGGATTGTTCAGCAGCAGCACGTCGGCGGCGTCGTAGCCGATGGGGGTGGTGGGGAGAAGGGAGGCCTGTACGTGCGCCACCACGGTCGAGCCGGTCACCGATCCGGTGCGCTGAAACCCCTGCATCGCCATCGTCCGCCCGGACGTGAGGACCACAAACCCCACTTGGTCGTTCCCACGATCCATCCCCGTGCGATCCCGCTCCGGATACTCGGCCAGCAGTTTTCCCGTCTCGTCATCCCGCAGCGTAGCGCGGAGGGGATCGTACGTGAGCGATACCGGGGCATAGAGCACGTATCGCTGCTTCTGCAATCCGACACCAACGTGCTGGCGGATAGTGATGATGCTCTCCGAGCCAGTCGGCACGCGCAATTCCAGCACCCCGGTGCACGGCTCATCGCCGCTGACAGTCACCACCACCGGTGACCATCGCCCGTAGCGAAAACGCCCGTCGAACCCCGCGTCGATGTCCAGCGTCGTGCCCGCGATGGCAGGGAGAGCAAGAAGCAGCATGGCGAACGCGGCGATCAATGTGGCGGCGACATGACGTTGGGCGGGTTGGTCCATAATGTTGCGGCATCCGGCCAGCGGATCGCGGTCGGCATGCTACCATTGCATGGCGTATAATGCATGGAGTTGCGATAGACGGGACTGTTTCCATCGTCTACGCTAATAGACGCCAATGACCGGCCGATTCCTGATCATGCTCGTTGTGCTGACTGCCGTGGTGACCACCGCGCAGCCGGCGGCGGCGCGTGCTTCGGAGAAAGCCGTGATCGAGCCTGCTCGCTCCACATGGATCGGCCGGCGTGCTGTGGGGCTGTCGCGGTCGATTACGCAATCGGCGCTGTTGCACCGCATTGCGTTCGGCATCCCGAAATCGCCGTTGCGCGCCTCCATTGAGCTGGACACGCATCCGGTGCAGAAGAGACTTCCCGATCCCTTCCGCTATTGCCTGCCTCCGCCCGGCCTCGCCTGACCTTCTGCGCCTGCGCGCGGCAACAACAGCCGTGAGCGGGTTCGTCGTCGTTCCACACTGTTATTCCGCACCGCATTTCCCCCGAGGCCGTCATGTTTTTAGGCAAAGCACTTACCAAGGTTTTTGGATCGCGCAACGACCGCTTAATCAAGCGGTATCGCAAAATCGTCACGCAGGTGAACGAACTGGAACCCAAGATCAGCCAGATGAGCGACGCGCAGCTGCGCGCCCGAACGCTGGAGATGAAAGACCAGTTTCTTCATAAGACGCACTCTTCTAGAGACGCGTTGCCCGAGTGCCTGGCGATCATGCGCGAGTCGATGGATCGCAATATCGGCATCCGCAATATCTTCAATCCTGAGCACAGCTTTGATCCGGAAGTCTTCAAGGACGACAAAATCTTCAACGCGTTTGCCGAGATCGAAGACCGCATCATCGCCGGGCTGTCGAACTGGCAGACAGTGGAAATCCCGGTGGGGATTTATCAGGCCGTTCGTGAGCTATTCCCCGACTCCCGGCCGCCGTTCCGGGCGCGGTGTTTTGATGTGCAACTCGTCGGTGGACTCGCGCTTTACGAAGGCAAGATCGCCGAGATGGCGACCGGCGAAGGCAAGACATTTGTCGCGCCGCTGGCGTGTTTCATCCGGGCATTGGAAGGTTATCGCTGTCACGTGGTGACGGTGAACGATTACCTCGTCCGCCGCGACGCGCTGTGGGTGCGGCCGGCGTTTGAGGCGCTGGGGCTTTCGGTCGGATTTATCCAGGCGGACATGGACGCCGGCGGCGAATCGCGGCGTCGTTCTTACGAATGCAACATCACCTACGGCACCAACAGCGAATTCGGCTTTGACTACCTCCGCGACAACATGAAAGAGCGCGCCGACCTCCAGGTGCAGGGGCCGCTGGATTTCGCCATCGTGGACGAGGTGGACAGCAT
>JACMML010000188.1 GCA_014379105.1 Phycisphaerae bacterium | reverse complement strand
GTGGTCGGCGGTCTGGTCCGCCGCGTAGCGCTGGATTGCGCCCAGGATGATCTGGCGCGCCTTATCCTTGCCTTCCTCCTCGGCCTGTTGGACGAAGCGCTGGACGATCTCCCCGACTTCGCCGCGGCACTCGTTTTCCAGGCGCTTGAAAAGAAGCTCCTTGGCCTGATCGGGCGAGAGCGACGTGATATTCAGCAGCCGGTCGCGCTCTTCCTTCAGCAGCCCGGCGAGTTCAAGTTCGCCATCGGCAATTTTCTTTTTCTGGGACGCCAGCTTTGTCGCCAAGTCGTCGAGATTGCGCTCTTTCATCGTCAATGTGTCGAGCTTGCGATCGAGGATCGTCTCCCGCTTCTCCAGACGTGACTCATGCTCGGCGAGCTTGCGGCGGGAATTGTGCTGATCCTGCTCGAAAGTCTCTTTCAGCTTCATCGCTTTCTGTTGAGCGGCGAGTTCGATTTCGCGAGCTTTGTTGTCGGCCTCGAGTTGTGATTGACGTTTAAACTGCTCGGCGATGGTTTTCGCCTGGGCGATCATGTTCTTGCCCGAGAAATGCAGAAACCCGAAAACGCCTATTCCGCCTAAAAGCACCCCAATCAGGGCTCCGATCACGTATTCCATGGCACATCCTCCAATTCGGATCGGCGTGCGGCGGCGTGTGCCGACGGACGGGCAATCCGGTTCGATCAGCGGATCGGATAAAGGAGGGGTCAACAGAACAGGCGGCGCAGCAAATGCTACGACGCGTGGCGATCGGGGGCATAGCCCGCTTGCGTGCGCAGGGAGGCTGGAACAGGTGGGCCGCGAGATGGATAGCGCGTGCCCGTTCCCGGCTGTACGGGAAGTTGAATGTCTGTTCGATGCGGCGTCATGCGTGCCAACTTGATTGGCACGAGAACGGGCCGACGTGTCGCGCCCCGGGTACCCATACGCAGGCAGAGGATCACCCCCACCAGCGCCAAGAGCGCCAGGACCGCGTTCACGAATATGGTCGGCAAAAGTTCCATCACGACGTCGCTATTTTAATCCCTGCGGTGGCAAGACTTTACCGACCGCAAAACCGTTCACATTAAACCCTCGTCAGCCCAACCGGCGATCCGCTGTCAACCGGTGGGTACTACGCTCGTAGCATGACTTGATTGCGCGATCTTTACAAGGTCTTTGCACAGCAACGCGCAATTACCGGGTGTCGGCTGTAGAAACCGGGTAAGCCGGACCGACTAGAGAAGCGTCTCTGCGATTACCGATTACTACGAGCGAATCAGGCATCCTGTATAGTTCGGAATCAAGCCAGGACGAGGGGTTGGGGGGTTAACTGTGCAGTCATAGAAGAGCCCCTGTTGTATTCCGAAGTGGCCGATATAATATGCCCGCAACTCCACACAAAGCAGGCATATTGTCCCTCAGATCGCAGGTAAAACGGATGTTTCTCGGCCCGCCCGGCGAGCGGCCCAGAGACGTTAAGCATGGGCTGCTGAACGGCTGCCGTTTCAACATCAATACCAGCTCCAAATCCATGCGGCTCATCGGCTTTGACGAGCGCGAAATCGCCGAACACGTGCGCATCCACTCCGCAAAGGCCGCGACCGCGTTCGATATCGGCGCCAACGACGGGTGGTATTCGGTCTACTTCGCGACCCGTGCGAACATGAAAAAAGTCTTCGCATTTGACGGCAGCGCACAGTGCCTGACGAGGCTTTCGGCAAATATGACGCTGAATCAGCCTGCCATCCAGGCTCAGGTCGAGGTCGTCAATAAAATGGTTGGCGATCGCAATGACGGGGATTTTGTCACCGTCGATTCATTCGCTGACCAGATCATCTACCCATGCGTACTGAAAGTAGATGTCGATGGCGGCGAAATGGACGTTTTTAATGGCGCCGGGAAGGTCTTGGCTCATCAGGATGTGAGCGTCATCCTTGAAACTCACAGCGTGGAGCTAGAGCGGGACTGCCGTGCGTTATTGGAAAAAGCCGGTTATCGGTGTCAGATCGTTGATATTGGCTGGTACCGGAAGATGTTTCCCGAAGCACGGGTGATCGCCCACAACCGCTGGATGATCGCCAGCCGCTGATCGCCGAATTCAGTTACGCGGTGCACGATTGGAGCAGGTTTGGCAGATGTCGTTTCCGAGCCGGCGTCAATCCCCTCCCGCTGGCACGTCGCACAGATCGGCGCCCGCGAGCATTTCGGCATTCCACGTGGCTTCCACCAGTTGCGGACACTCGGCGGCCTCTACACCGACATGTGGTCCTACGGCGGCGGCGGGCTGTTGAAACGCGGTCCGGCGATGGCGCGCGCGTTTGCGGCCCGCCGGCACCCGGATATTCCCTCATCACTGGTGCATGCTCATAATATTGCCGCGCTGCGCAGGGCATTCACGTCTCCAAAACCCCGCACGCGGGCGGATGAGTTTCACGCCTTCATCAAGACGGGAGAGTGGTTCTCGCGAGCGGTTGCTGGAGACCTGGGCCGACGGTCCCTTGATTCAAACCGGGATCGGTTTTTTGGATACAACACCGGCTGCCTTGAACTGATTCCTTCGCTGCGCGATCGCGGGGTTTTCACAGTTGTCGATCAGATTGATCCAGCCCGTACCGAAGAAGCGCTGGTGCTTGAAGAAATGCAGCGGTGGCCAGGCTGGCAATCGATGCCGGATACGATCCCATCCGTCTATTTCGACCGCCTGTCGGCCGAGTGGGATCTGGCGGATATGGTTGTCGTTAATTCAGACTGGTCGCGGCGGGCGCTGATCGAGCAGGGCGTTGCGGCGGACAAGATCGTAATCGTGCCGCTGGCGGTCGCGCCGGCGGCGGTTTCGGCGAATGCGGTTGCCCGAGCCAAGTCAGAAGTCGTGACGGTCCTGTGGCTTGGCAACGTGATTCTTCGCAAAGGCATCCAGTACCTGATTGGCGCAGCCAAGCTGCTACAGGCCCAGAATATCCGGTTCATCGTTGCCGGACCCGTCGGGATCAGTGCCGACGCGGTGGCGTCGGCGCCGCCGAACGTCGAATTCGTCGGGCGCGTTACGCGCGACCGCGCGCAGGACTATTTTGCGGCCGCCGACGTGTTCGTCCTTCCCACAATCTCCGACGGATTCGCGCTGACGCAATTGGAAGCGATGTCCCATGGCCTGCCGGTCATTACCACACCCAACTGCGGCGAAGTGGTGCGGGAAGGGATCGATGGTTTTATCGTGCCGCCGCGCGATTCGGAACAACTGGCCGATCGCATTCTGCGGCTGGCGAGAGATCGCTATTTACGTGTGTCGATGGGCCGCTGCGCGCTCGAACGGGTCACGGATTTTCCGATCTCCCGGCCGGCGCGGGAGATCGAGGCGGCCGCGACGCGAATACGAACTCAGACATATCGATAACGCTGACTCGACGCCGGAGAAACGCCCAGAAGGTGATTCATCACATAGGCGATGAACATCATGCAGATCAAGCCGTAGAGCACGGGGTAGTAGTCGTGGAAGTTCAAATCGCGGAATGCGCGGAAGATGAAGGTGGCTGTTCCAAGCAGAAAAAGCATCGAGAAAACCCGGCCTCGCGCCGTGCGCATGCCAATCTCGCAATTGCGGAGGATATATCCATACAGCACGGCGATTTCAATCAAGCCGAGAACGCCCCATTTCATATATGGATCGCCGGCGGCGCCGCGTGAAATCGTGGTCCCTTCGCTGTCTGATTCGGATCGGCCGGTGGTGAGTGCGTTGTATTTCCACCACGCTTTGTCGACCGGCTTATCATTCCAAAGTGCGCGCGGGATCGGGTTGATGCAGAACCAATACACGGTCCTGGGAATCGCATACAACCCGCCGGCACCGGGATACGGCTGATCGAGGTGGTCAAACGTATTGGGGAAAAGCGCCATGAGTGGCAGCGTGGTGGTCAACATCTCATTTCCACGCAACGAATCCATCTCAACGTTCTGAAAATTTTCTGCCGAGAAGCCCTCGTTTCGGAACAATCCCTGAACTTGAATCAGGAAAAGCATGGCGCACAGCAGGCCGAGCGTTACGACATAGCTGCGAAAGCTGAATCGCTTCGCCAACTCTGCGGCGACGAAGTTATATTTCAGGAAAAATACGATCGCCAATGGCAGGCAGACGAACACCACGTTTCCCCGGGCGCCGGTACCGAACGCAAGTGCAACCTGTAAAGCAAAAATGCCAGCACACACGACTCGCTGAAAGGTAGACCGTGTGAAAATAATCGCATGGAACGCCGCGAGGGTGGCGCCGGCGTATCCGAGTTGTATCAACTGCGCGATATATCCGCCCCAGTTATAATTCAGATTGCCTGTGCGTCCCGTGGTCCAACTCGGGCCCGCCGCAGAACGCCCGGCGAGGATCGAAAGCTTGATCGCGGTGATCGGGTCTTCTTGTGCGAAGAATAGATAAGGAATCAGTGACGCGAGGAAGATGGCGATCACAATGACGAAAAGAATCAGTGAATTGCCAGGTTCGATGGTCTTGAACGCGAGTCGCGAAATCCACATGTGTCGCTTAAATTGCAATCCGACCGCCATGAAAAGCAGGAACAGCGAGTGCAGGCAGACTGATTTAGCGAGCACCCAGTGGGGTACGCTGTCGATGCCGTTGGCCGAGAACATTGCGTCGCCGGTGAGTTCGCCGCGGTAGCCGAGCCAGTGGATGTGGTAATCGTAACACCACCAGAGCAGCGCCCCGCCGAACGCGATGATCCCCCCGATGCCGAAGCGGCGCGGGAAGGTGAGCAGGTCGTTGATGAAAAGCCCCGCCAGGACGCATGTGAGCACGATCATGCTGATGTCGGTGAGAATCTGGATACCACCCGAGATCCAGCTGACCAGCGCCATGACGACCGTGGGGACGAAGTAGAGCGGCACATAGCTGGAGCGCTCGGCGTATCCTGGTGTCCAGTCCCCTTCCCGAACCAGCGCGACAGGCCGCTGCTCGAGATATGGGTCATATGAGACGGAAGCGATCGACATCAGGGCTCCTCGAGACGGTCCAATAAGCGTTTCACGCGGTCATCTTACACAAACCCGCTATCTATGGTGTCGGAGAAGTGACGGGGGAGGGTTGAATACCGAGTTCTTTCTGCAACGCCATAAATTCCGATCGCCACCGCGCCCCGCCCACCTGATCGCCATATACGACCGACTGGTCGCGCAGCCATCGCTTCATCCCTTCGACATTGTCGTTCAATGCCACATTGGAGCGAATAAGCATGTGCATCGCTTCCCAATATGTGGGGTTATCCCCCTCTGTGACTTTGCCATCGGTGCCGGCCTTAACCAGCACCCCATCGCCGAGCACTTTGTCGCGGAACAGCAATGCCAGCGGCAGACGCGTTTCTTTGTAGTCGCCTTGTGAAAAAAGGACGCGCGCCAGGCCCAATTTCACCTGCGGGTCATATTTCAATTGCTTCCGCTTATCGGACGGCTGCAGCTCCAGAAATTCTTTTACATGCTCCTGCGTATCGAGTTCCTGGAACCGCTTCAGCGCGGCCGCGAGCAGCTCGGCGCGGCGGGGGAGATCGGTGGTTAATTCCGCGGCGCGACGCTGTGTGTCGGCATCGAAGACCGCGGCGCTATATGCGTGCTTTTTCAACTCCGGATTCGTGTTCTCCTGGATCCACTTTACATAGAAGGGCGTTAATGCGGCGCGGTTGCGCTCAAGTTGCCCGATCTCCTCACGACGGCCGGCCGCTTCGGCGGCCGTCACTTGCTCGTCGAGCTTCTGTAGCAGGTTAAAGACGATCTGTCCCGTCTCTGCTGGGCGCTGCTCCGCGAGCCGGACGAGCTCGGCGGTGGCTTCGGTGACGCGGTTTTCCTGCACGTATGACTGCACGCGGATCAGGAGCACCTCGCCCATCAGCGCAGTTTCGTTCGGTAGGCCGGTGACCGTTTTCTCAAAGTCCTTCAATAACTCCACCGCTCGCTTTGGATCCTTCTGCTCGCGCATTGCAACGTTCGCCGCGACAACGCGTGTCTGAGAAAGGCGTGTGCGGATGACCTTCTTGCGCGCTTCGTCAGCCGAGCCGAGTTGTTGCCCGAAGGTTTGATTGACCTGGTCCGCGAGTTCCTGCAACTTCACCAGGAGTTGGCCCCGCGCGCGGTCGTCGGGTTTCAGCGTCGCGATCTTGTCGTGAATCGCGACCATCATGAAATACCTGGCATCGGCGGCTTCTTTTCGATCCGCCGGCACTTTGGCGAACATGGCGATCGCTTCATCCAGCTTCCCCGTCGCCTGAAGTCGCCGTGCCAGTTCGAACGCAAACTCCATCCGCTCGAACGGCGGCTGCACGGCCATGGTGAGTACGCGATCGTAGAGCCTGGTCACCTCGGGCTCGCCGAGCTTGGTGCGATAGAGTTCTCCGACAAGTGCGATCGCGTTGCTGAAGCTGGTTTCTGATCGCTCCTTGTCTGTCGATTTGTACCGATCGACAAATTCCAGGAACGCCGCTGCCGCCGCTTCCGGCCGCCCGAGCCGCTGGTGAAAGAAACCGGCGACGTAGTACGAATCGGCGATTGCCTGGCGGTTATCGTCTCCACCGCGTCGAATTATCTCGATCGATGCCGCCAGGCCGCGCTCGATCACCTCGACGTCCGTTTTCGGTCCGCTTTTTATCGTCTCGGCTTCTGCCTTGGTGCGCAGCGATTGCAACATCAGACCGTTGAGCCCGGCGATCGGCGTATTCGCGCTCACGCGGGCGCCAAGCAGTTCCATAATCAACCCACGCAGGCCCGGCTGACTTTGCTGAAGCTTATCGAGAACATCGTCGGCCGTCTGCGCGTGCTTTTCCTTCTCGGCCGGAGATTTGGCAAGATCCGCGTTGAGCACCGCGACCCGGTACCGCAGCGCTGCCAGCGCCGTAGCCACCTCGGGCTTGGTGTCGATCTTCTGCTGCTTGACCCAATCACTCACCGCGCCCAGCGCGGTTCCAGCGGCCGGTGCATTGCGCGCATTGATCTCGGTCACGGCTGTGAAAAATCGGGACTCGAACTGCTGGGCGATATTGTCGGGCTTGCCTTTCTGCTGAACGAATGCGAATCCCTGCCGCGCCGCCTCGAGCGATTCGGGCGTCGCGCGGGCCATGTTCAGCTTCGCGATATAAAATCGCACATCGGCGCGGTTCGGGTTCTCATCGTTGTCAAACGTTGTCAGGTAATCTGCCCCGGCCACGAGCATCTTGTCGCGCTCGGGATCAGCCCGGTCGCGTGCGATGCCGGCCGAGTAGCTGATGATGTTGCGCGTGTACTCTGCGATGGTCGTCTGCTGATCGGCGCGCTCCCACGCGGCTTTCCCCGCCGGCCAGTTGTTCTGCGCGCGCGCCGCGGCGGCATCGGCGGCGTCGCGGGCTTTGGCGAGCATCTGCTGCACCGCGTCGGCCACGGGCTGGAGGCG
>JACMML010000187.1 GCA_014379105.1 Phycisphaerae bacterium | reverse complement strand
TGTCGTCGCCGCCGGTACTTTGGCAGGGTCGGCGCGGACGACATGGGTTACGCCCTTGTAGCGCGCCTCGCTTTTGTCGGTCGAATAGAGAAACGCGTCGGCGAGAAATTCGAATATCTCACTACGGTTCAGATCGCGCCTCTGCAAAACACGGCCGAAGTCGTCGCTGGGGATCAGGATCATGAACACCCGTGCGCGATTTCCCAGCGCCTCGATTCGCGGCTTACGCTTCCAGTTGCTGATTGGAAACATCTGCCCCGCCAGCAGCGGGTGGTCTACCTTGTCCTGCAGCGGAGCAAACTCGTTTTGCGGGAACAACTCCTTGCCCAGATCACGAAACGACTTCACAAACTCCTGCTTGGCGGTGTCGGCGCTGGCGATGATCATCCCGCCTTCTTCGATGTATTGCTTCAACACCGCCTTCTGTGGCGGGGTGAAGCCGAGTGTCTGGTTGCCGGTCATGTAGAGAATGGTGGAATCGTGCAGGTCGGCGATGTTGGCGACATCCAGATTGACAGTCTGCCAGTTCAGGGTGCGCTCGGTCTTGCTCATCACCCAGCGCGTTGCGTTGGCTGCGTCACGCGGGCGCTGGTTCCAATTTGCCTCTTCAGACTTTTCGGCGCCGGGCCGCGTGATGCTGTACTGGAGCTTATTCATCATCACCGGTGCACGGCCGCGCGAGAGGAAGAGAACCGCGAACGCGGTGTTTTCTTCACTGCCCCAGCTTCCGTCCGGACGCTGGTTCTTGACGATCCAGTCGGAGCCGGCCTGGAACCAGTCGAGACTGCCGAAATATTTGTACCCACTGGCGACACCGATGCGCTCGATCCCGTAGAGCGCGTAGAGACGATGGTCATTGCGCCCCTCGGCGAGCAGTCCCTGAAAATTATTGGCGACCCACGCCAGGCCGCGCGTGAGGAAAGGATCAACGATATTGCCCTTGGTGCCATCGATTCCGTCATCCGCGTGTAGAAACTCCTGCGTGATGAATAACGTCGCCACACCGGCGGCCGTCATCTGGATGTTGACGTTGGCATCCTTCAATCCGTTATACGCCCAGCCGCCGGCGTCACTCTGCTGGGCGCGCCACGAAGTTTCGATCAGCGTCCAATACTCCTTTTTCACGTCCTCGAGCTTCTGCGCGACCGCCCACGCGCCCAGCACGCCGTATTGGCTGCAGCTGATGTCGAGCCGCGGGCCGCCGGGCTGGTAATCGTAGAAGCCGCGGTTGCCGCCGGCCTTGGAGACGCCGGTTGTGAGAAGGCGGGCGTCCTTGATCATCGCCTGTTTATTCTCATCGGTCTGCGGAAGATTGAGCCAGACGTTCGCTCGCACGCCCAGGGCATAATGACCGGTGATTGGCGCTTTACGCAGGAAATCGGTCGCCTTGACGATCCGGGGGTCCAACGCCTTTTCCCCCGCGGCGAGTAGCGCGTAAGTGCACAATGACGTACGGCCGCCCCACTGGCCTTGGTCGGCTTCGGCGTCTTTGGCGCCGGCGGGCTTCATCTGAGTGCGTTCCCAATTCCCGGCGGCATTCTGCTGCTTATAAAGGTGCTTGACCCCGTTCTCGATCGCCAGGTTGACCTTATCCGGAGCAGCAGCCGACGCAGTGCTGGCGCTGATCGAACACGCAATGAAGACCACCAGGGATATCGTTCCGTTTGCTATTAGCGGTCTCACGCGATTCCTCCACGTTCCAAGTTCGCCACAACTTGAGCTAAATCTTCTTCGCAGCCCTGAGTGTAACAATTCGACGGACTAATAGACTCGCAACTTCCGGCTCGTATCCCAAAATCCCGTCCACCGGCATGCCGACGAGTCCGACGCTCAAGTCCTCGGCGCTATAGACCACGCCCAGCCGCCCGCCGACCGAAAGCCCGCGCAAGCGGAACCGCGTGGCATCGGCGCCCATCTTCTGCATCGCGAAGACCCGGTATTTGGGCTCGGGCTTTGGGATTGTTCCCTCGTGATAAATCGGGTGCGATCTGGGCAGTGGATCTGCAATCTGCGATACCTCTTCTGGAAAAATCTGCGAAAGCTCGGCCTCCACAGAAGCGTTGAAGTCGCCGAATCCGCCACAGGCGTCGATGATCAGCAGGCCGCCGCCGAGGACGAACGCTTTGATCGCGGTACGTTCGGCGTGGTTAAGCGTGAATTTGTCGGTGCCGGTGAAGTGAGCGACTTGGTATCCCTCTAGCGAGCCGCTGACGAGATCGACATTCTGCACGTCTAGGTCAACCCGCTCCGGGCCGTTGTGCATCGCCGCGGCCAGATGCTTCCATCCCCCGGGCTCGGGATCCCATTTGCCTGCGTACTTGAGCCGCGCGACCTTCACGGGCGATCCTGCCTCGATCGCTTTATCCGGGCGAACAACATGCGTTTCACCCTTAAACCGGGCCTCGACCTTATCCACCGAGTATAGAAACGCGTTGGCAAAAAACTCGAATGGTTCAGCGACCCTGGCATCACGCTTCTGAAGCCCGCGCCCGAAATCAGCTTCGGGGATGAGCACCATGAACAGACGCGCCCGGTTCCCCAACGCCTCGATCTTCGGTTTACGTTTCCAATTGGCGTTCGAAAACATCTGACCAGACAGCAGCGGCAGGTCTGTCGTATCCTGTACCGCCGCAAAGGCGTATCCGGGGAAAAACTCTTTGCCCAGCTCGCGGAACGCGTTGGCAAAATCAGGTTTGCCATTGTCGGCGCTGCCGATGATCAGGCCGCCTTCTTCGATGTATTGCTTCAGCAGCGCCTTTTGCGCATCGGTGAAGCTGAGCATCTGGTTTCCGCTCATGTAGAGAATCGACGAATCGTGCAGATCATCAATGTTGGCGACGTTGAGATTGACGATCTGCCAATTCAGCGGGCGCTCGATCTTCTCGCTCACCCACCGCGTGGCGCTGGCGACATCGCGCGGCCGCTGGTTCCAGTTGGCTTCGCGGCTCGTCTCGGTCCCCGGAATGGTCAGGCTGTACTGCAGCTTGTTCATCATCACCGGCGCTCGGCCGCGCGAGAGGAACAGCAGCGCGAATGCGGTGTTCTCCTCACCACTACCGATCCATGACCCTTGCCATCCGCCGCTTGGTCGCATCGAATTGACGATCGTGTCGGCGCCGCTCTGGTACCAGTCGATGTTGCCGAAATATTTGTAACCGCTCGCCACGCCGATGCGCTCGATGCCGTAAAACGCGTACATGCGGCTTGGGTCGTCGTCGGTCAGCAGCTTCTTATAGTTTTGTTCCACCCACCCCAGGCCGCGGGCGAGAAAGGGATCGACGATGTTTCCCCTGGTTCCATCAATGCCGTCGTCCGAGTGTAGAAACTCCTGCGTGATGAAGAGCGTGGCAACGCCAGCGGCGGTCATCTGAATCGTGAGGTTGTCGGGATTCCCTTCGTAGGACCAGCCTCCCTCGGGGCTCTGCTTCGCACGCCAGGCGAGTTCGACGTTCTTCCAATAGCCGGTGTTGATCGCGGCCGCCTTCTGCGCCGCCGCCCAGGCGCCCAATACGCCGTATTGGCTGCAACTTAGATCAATGCGCGTTCCGTGGCGGTAGTAATCGTAGAAGCCTTTATTCGCGCCGCTGTCGGAGATGCCGGACGTGAGCAACTGCCGGTCTCGCGTCATCGCGTCTGTGTTTTCATCGGTATCCGGAAGCATCAGCCAGACATTCGCCCGCATGCCCAGCGCGTAGTGGCCGGTGATCTTTGCCTTGCGCAGCCAGTCCGTGGCCTTGACGATTCTTGGATCGAGCGGCTTTTCACCCGCCGCCAGCAGCGCGTAGGTGCACAGCGCGGTTCGGCCGCCCCATTGATTGTCATCGCCGCCTGAGGAAACCTGTGTGGTCTCCCAATTGCCGCTCTCGTTCCGCTTGTCGTAGAGGAACGCCACGCCCTTCTTGATCGCCTCGTTCACCTGCGCGGGGCTGGCGGCGTTTGCGCTGGTTTGGCACGCCAGTGCAGCCAGAGCACAGACGAGCGCGCATGGCAGGAGGCGATAGCGGTTCAAAAAATCCATTCTCACGCGGGTCCTACACATTCCGCCGCCGCGATACACGTACCCAATTCACTGTCCCGACCAGAGATACAACGGCCGGGGACTGATGATATTGTCGAGCAGGCGCTGATCGAGTTTCACCTCGGTGTTGCCGACGCGAATACTCCCCAAGGCGCTTTCGCTTTTTTCTTCGCCACTGAGCGCTTCCATGAACGACAGATGCCGCTCCAGTCGCACCACGTGTGGCCGAGACACACCCGCCCGCGCCGCCGCGGCACCGACCGCGTCTTCAAGATTGCCGATCGAATCCACCAGCTTCAGTTTCAGTGCCTCATTGCCCGTATACACCTTGCCATTAGCGATCCGATCAACCGTCGCCTGATCGAGCTTGCGGCCGGTCATCACCACGCTCTTAAACACCGCAAACGCCTCATCCGTCAGGCCCTGCCAGTAAGCGGTCTGCTCCGGGGTATCGGATTTCAATGGGGATCCGGCGTTCTTGAATGTCGCGCCGGTCGAGGTCACCGTCTGGTCTTCGATGCCATATTTCTCACCCAGTTTGGCAAGGTTGATGCGCGGAATGAGTACACCAATATTCCCCGTCCAAGTCGTGCGTTGTGCGAACACCTGATCGGCGGCGCAGGAAACGTAGTAACCGCCGCTGGTGCCGAGTTCGCTGATCGCGACGAAGATCGGGATGCCCCGATTGCGCTTAAAGTCGAGGATCTGTTCGTAGATATCATCCGACGCCGTAACCGTGCCGCCGGGCGAGTTCATGTCGATGACGATGGCTTTGAGGGAAGCATCCGCTTCCAGCTCCTTCAATATCTCGCGGAAGTGCGTCGCGGTTTTGTCGCGGATCGCCCCGTGCACCGGCACCACCGCGATCATCGTAGCGGTGTCCCCGTCGGTAATCACAGTGCGGCCCACCGAGCCCGCCGAGCCGCTGAAGAATCCTTGCGCGATCAGCAGGTAGATATTGAGCGTGATCGAAAAGCCCAGGATCGATACCGCCAGCGTCGTGAAGATCGCCCGCGCGAATCCGCCGCCCCCACCACGTGAGGGTTGCGGCGGGTAGTACATCGGCGGTGGAAAAAAGACCGGCGGATACTGCTGCGGATACTGCCCGGATGGCGGACCAAACGGGGGCGGATTCGGGCCATTGGATGCGGTCATGGTATGCCTGCGAGTTCGTGTTGTTTGAATCGGTCGAAGCACGAAGTATACCGCCATCCATAGCGGCGGCTATGGGGAAACAGCCGGGCGTGCTTTGACGAGGCGTCACAGTGGAAAGCGACGTGTGACGAGGTCTCGGGCTATGCGTGCTTGATCGGTTAGGGTCGACCGATCTTTCGACTTCAAGTCTTCGACCACTATCTTTGTAATCAAGACTTCCTGATCGATACCCGGCCCCTCGATAAATTGGGTTTGACTGCATCCTGTCAGTAGAATCGCGGCCAATATGTAAGCGGCTGACACGAGTAACCTGTAAGGTGCTGCCGGTATCATTTAACTGCGAATATACCGCAAACCGCACCGAATCACCCCCGCGACTACGCTCGTTACTTTCTGCGCTTGGCCGACCGGGCATTCGGATAATCCACCGTCACAATCCCCGCCGTTCCGCCGCGTCCCGGCGACTTCCGACCTACGAAAACTATACACGCAGCCACGGTCCACGGCTCGACTGAGCTCGCCGAAGTCTGCAGCGGGTGGTTATACCGCCGGTGACCGCCGGACAATGACCCAATACGTCGTGGCCGACAAGAGGGTTGGCGGTGCCACGCCTGCCAAAACATAAAAGAACCAGAGGACTCCATAGCCTGAAGGAACGCCGTCACCCCCGACAAAGAAACGGGTGCAGATGGCGAAAAGACATGCCCAGCCAAAAGCGGCGAGATGAATGCTAACGAAGTTCAGAGCTTGGCGCCGTCGTAGTGCGAAGGCGATGGGCATTCCGATTATGCCAGCAACTGCATATGAAGCGACCATACCAGCCGTCAATGTCAATATTGGGAGAACGAGGATTGACGCCGGATTGAAGTACGTGCCAGTCGCGCGTGCACCCGCGTAAAGCAGAAAGAGGAGGCCAACAAAGGACAACGGCGCGATTGAGGGCGCGATCGCATATGCAGTCCACATCCGTTGTGAGGTCGGGAAGATGGAGGTGTGAGGCGGCATAACGGACCAACGTTCAACGGCCGGCACAGCGCCGAACCGGCACTCAGTTTACCAGAGCGCTTACGCGGTGCCGGTCCATCACAGCGTTCGGTTATCCGGCGACCGTCCGGCTGCGTTTATGCGCGTCTCGCTCTGTAGGCCCTTAAAACTTCATCAACGTCCGCATCACCGGATGGAAACGCCGCAGCGTCCACGTCGGCGCCTGAGTCTAGGAGGTCGAGGATAATCGGGAGATGATCCGGCCTTTGTTCGTGGACCGCGGAGTACACGGCGCAGCCGAGCACTGTTCCGCCGTATGCGTTCTTCGTTTCCAGCGGCGCCCGGTGCCTGATCAACAACTTGGTGATCGATAGATGACCACGATTGACCGCCCAGTGGAACGCGTTCAAGCCCGTGCCTGCGCCGCCGCTGGGATCCATGCCCCGCATCAGAAAATATTCCGCGACATCGACGCAGCCGTTGAAGCAAGCGCAAGTGAACGCTTCGGCTGCCGCGGCCGCATGGCCATCGAACCGGCCGGCCTTGTGCCAATTCACGATTGGGCACGTATCTCCGTTCAGTGTCCGCTCAAACAGTGGCGCGAGACGAGAGAAATCGCCGGCCTGGAGGCCGCTCACGGTATCCTCGAAGGTCATCGTTCTCTCCCGCCGGATAACGGATCAGCATTCAACGGCCGGCCGGGCGCCGAGCCGCGTTAAAATCATAAGGACCGTTCCGCCCGCCCCGTCCGTTGCAGCGTTTGTTATGCCCCGGCCGGCTTGGCCGGTGGCTCACGAACGTCGGAGCCCATTTCGAGGAATGCCCGCCACTCCGGCCCGACCTTCCTCAGCCTCACGTAGAACTGTGCCCGCTGGTCGACAGTGAGCGAGACGTAAGTGGGACATCGCTTTCCCGTCACGCCGTCCTTCGGGTGCTCGAAATACAAGGCGATCTGCTCCTTCGCCTGGGCAGCGCCCGCCTCGCCTTTAGTGACGGACTCGATCGCCACGACGGCGCGGTACAGGTCCTCCCGCTCGTCCAACTTCGCCGCCCGCTCGACCGAAACCACTTTCCCCACCAGCACGACGGCAGACCGTTCGGCCCGTTGCGCGTCCGTCCAGAGGGGTTCATCAGCAAAGGCGAAGGCTGCGAAGAAGCCCAAGGCAACGGCGACAAGAGCGTGACGGAACATGGAGACCTCCGGAGTTTGTTTCCACCTTAGACGCGCTGGGCCGCCGGGAGTTCCGGGGCATAACTATTTTTATACCGCGCCGGCGCCAAATAAATCTGCGTTCATCCGCGTTCATCCGCGGTTCCAGTCTTTGATGGATAATCCACCGTCACGATCCCCGCCGTGCCGCCGCGGACGGCGAACTCGCCGATGACGCGGAGCTTGCGGGGTTTGAGGATCGCGATCAGGTCGTCGGCGATCGTGTTAACCACGGCCTCGTAGAAGATGCCCTTGTTGCGGTACGCGAAGAAGTAAAGTTTTAAGCTCTTCATCTCGACGCAGAGTTTGTCCGGCACGTAGCTGACGGTGATTGTCGCGAAATCCGGCTGGCCGGTGACGGGGCAGACGCTGGTGAACTCGGGGAAGACGAACTTGATCTCGTAATCCCGCTCCGGGCGCGGATTGGGAAACGAATCGAGAATCGAGCGCGGGGAGGCGATCTGGGATTCGGTGAGAACGGACTTCTTCCCCAGTTCCTTTGGATTCAACTTGGCCATAGACAGCCATTATAGGGGAAAGGCAGGAACCGCGAAGGCGCGATGGAAAACCTTGCTTATGAACGCCAAGACGCCAAGAGCGCCAAGTAAAGCATTCTATTAATTCGCATTTCCTTGGCGCTCTTGGCGTTCATTCAAACATAGAACAGCGAAGAAACCGACGTGGTACTGATGATGCGATCGATCTTGAACATGCGCTGTTCTTCCTTGAGATGACAATGCGCAACGAGCGTCAGTGCGCCGCTGATTCGGCGGACGAACTTCGGCGTGACCTCGCGATCGCTGCGGCGGTTTTTGGCATCGAGATAGCTGATCCGCACGCGCGATCCATCCACTAGCGCCTCGGCGATCTCTGTCGGCAATACCGTTTTTCCGCCAGGCATCGCGCTGAGCTTCAGATGTATGCCTTGCAACTCATTTGCCCGCTCGAGCGTGACGTCCCAGCCGCCGTGCGGGTGGAGCATCTCGTGGAGCACGCGGTGGGTGGTGTGGCAATCGACCAGCGCCCGATGCGCGCCAGCGGGAATGATTCCGAGCCGGGCGGCGAGCCGCTGTAATCCGTTGCCGCCGCGACCGAACTGTTTGCGGGCGATGCGGACTGTGTCGAGCACGGACGGATCGCCGAGCATCTCGCAGAACTGCACGCGCAGCCGGCGACACTCGCCGTGCAGGAATGACAGATCAAAGCCGACATTGTGCCCCACCACGATCGCGCCGTTGAGCAATTCCAGCACTTCCTGCCAGCAATCGCCGAAGCACGGCTTGTCCATCAGCATATCGAGTGTGATGCCGGTGATCGCGCTCGCCCCGCCGCTGATGTGCCGGCCGGGATTGACCAGTTGATCGACGCTTCGGACGACCTGGCCGTTCTCGATGCGCAGAATCCCGATTTCCACGACGCGATCGCCGTATTCGACGCTCGCGCCCGTGGTCTCCAGATCAAGCACGCAAATGGGGATATCAAACAGCCGTGTAGTGAGCATCCGAGCACCGTGGCACGGGCGTCCTGCCCGCGTTTTGCAGACTATATCAAATTGCCGACAAATTCGGGCATCGCGAATTGTGCGGGGGATGAGTCGTGCGGGCGGCAGCGCGGCAATTACATCTGCACGCCGACGATGGATGTCTCGAACGCGAGTTGCCCGTTGACCACGCCTTGCACGATGCTGCCGACCCGGCCATGCCGCGTCCATGTGTGGTGGGTGAGCAGATACAGCGTCATGCCCGGGCGCACTTCGGCGCGGAATTTAGTTTCGCCGGTGCCGCCGAAGCCAATGAAGCCTTCCATTTTCAGGTAATACTTGGTGTAAAAGCACGCCAGCTGTGCGGCCGCCTCGATCATGATCACCCCCGGCAAAAGCGGTCGGCCGGGGATATGGCCGGGAACCCAGAATTCGTCCTCCCGCACGATTTTCTTGCCGAGGATGCGCTGCGCGACCGGGTCGCACCAGATGACGGCATCGAGGTGTTCCATCGCGCCGCGCTGCGGATTCATCTTGCGGATCTCTTGCTGGTCGAAGAGCACCGTGTCCAAATCGATTTCCGAGATGTCAAAGATGAATTGCGGGGGCATGGAACTCCGTGAGGGAGCAAGAAAACCTGGAAAAATACGCGGGCACGAAGCGTAGATGACAGGTTGATCCTGCCGCTATGCTTCGTGCCCGGTGATGGACGAAAAATGCTTATTCGGCGGCGTCAGCGGGGCTGGCGGCATCGCCTTCACCATCGACACGGCCTTCGAGGATCTTTTTGCGGACTTCCTGGGCGGCGGATTTGATGTCCTGCATCTTCTTGCGCGCCCGTGTGCCGGCGGCCTTATTTCCACCCACGGCCTTGGCGACATCTTCTTCGGCGTCGGTCACGAGCTTCTTGAGCTGATCCCATTCTGGTAGCGACATTAGTTTGGACCTCCAAGCAAAAGGTTAGGTTTCGAAGAGTTAATCAACGATTGACGATATCGGGGCTGAAAAGCGGTGTCAAACTCCAGAATCGCGTGTTTGTTGTAAGAATTGACCGGCTAAAGGCTTATAAAAGTACCCCCACCACGCACGCCCCCATGCACGACGCGATCGCCCCACCCAGCATCGCTAGAAAGCCGATTCGGGACAGATCATGTCGCCGCTCTGGCGCAAGCACGCTGATCCCGCCAATCTGGATACCCACCGATGCGATATTGGCAAAACCGCACAGCGCGTACGTCGCCAGTAATGCCGCCCGCGGGGATAAAAATGACGGATTCTCCGCAAAGCTGCCCGACATCTTTAGATATGCGATGAACTCATTCAAGACCGTTTTGATGCCCAGCAGCGCCCCCACTTCGCGGCATTCGCTCCAAGGCACGCCGCATAGCCAAGCGATCGGCGCGCACAAATAGCCCAGCCCGCGCTCCAGTGAGGCGCCCTGCACGCCGACCTGTCCGAACGCCCAGCCGATGATGACGTTCACCAGCGCCACCAGCGCCGTGAACGCGATCAGCATCGCACCCACGTTGATCGCCAGCAGAAGCCCTTCTGATGTGCCACGCGTGGCGGCATCAAACAGGTTGGAATCGGGCTTTTCGACCTTCACACCCACGCCGCTGGCGGTCTGCGGCTTCTCTGTTTCGGGCATGAGGAGCTTGGCAACGATCAACGTCGCCGGTGCGGAAATAAAGCAGGCTGCCGCGAGGTGACCGCCGACGTTTTCGATGTACGGACCGAGAAATCGCGTATACGCAACTAATACGCCCGACGCGATATTGGAGAACCCGCCGACCATAATCGCCATCAGCTCGCTGCGCGTGGCCGTCAGCAGGAACGGGCGCACCAGCAGCGGCGCTTCAGTCTGGCCGACGAATATATTCGCCGCCGTGCTGAGCGTCTCGGCACCGCTGGTGCCCATCGTCCGCTGCATCACGGATGCAAGTCCTTTGACCACCCACGTCAGCACACCGAGATGGTAGAGCATCGCCGTGAGCATGGAGACGAAGATAATGGTCGGCAGCACCACGAACCCGAAAACCGCGAAGTGGTTGGCCACGCCGATCTGCCGCCCGGTCGGGTCAACTACGGGCAACGATTCACCCGCGAGATTGCCGAACACCATGTTCGCACCCGCCACGGTGCATTTGAGCAATTGATCGATCGCCAGCTGCACGTTTTCCAGTACGTAAGGCGCGTAGAGCACGATCGCGCCGAAGGCGAACTGCAGCACGATTCCCCAGATGATCACCCGCCACGGGATTTTCCGCGCGCCCAGCATTCGTCCGACGACGAACGTGAGCAGAATGAAAACGCCCAGGCCAAAAAGCGATTGCCCGCGTTCCGCCAGAGTGCCCATGGGAACGGCCGGTGCTGCCGAAAGGATCATGAGCGGCGAGCATACTGGCGCATACCGTGCGACCCAATTCTTTCTCCTGTGGCAACAGGATTAACGTCAAAAGTAAAACCCCGGGTGGTCCAAAAGGATGGACAGATGCCCCAAGGCGTTTATCTTCTGCCGGAAACGAGGTATTAAAAGCCGCTATGTCATTGAATCTTCGAGACGCAAAATCGTGCCGATATGACCTGATGTCCCTTGGCGAGTGCATGGTGCGGCTGAGCCCGCCGGGGCACGGGCGGATTGAGTTTTCGCCGACGCTGGAAGTGTGGGTCGGCGGCGGTGAGTACAACGTCGCGTACGCACTGGCGCGGCTGGGGATGAAGACGGGGTTTCTCTCGCGGCTGGTGGACAACCCGGTCGGGCGGATCATCGTCAACCATGGCCGGACGGTGGGCGTGGATATGAGCCAGGTCACGATGGCGAAATACGACGGCGTCGGCAAGGCCGACCGGATCGGGCTCAATTTCACCGAAGTCGGTACCGGCGTGCGCGCGTCGGTCACGCTCTACGACCGCGGCCACAGCGCGACGATGAACATGAAGCCGGGGCAGATCGATTTCAAGCAAATCTTCGGCGAGCAAGGCGTCCGCTGGCTGCACACCGGCGGCATTTTTACCGCGCTCTCCGACGGCACCGCGGCCGTCTGCAAGGAAGCGCTCACCGCCGCCAAGGAGGCCGGGACGATCGTCAGCTATGACCTGAACTTCCGCTCCAAGCTCTGGTCCGCCGCCGACGCGCAGAAAAAGACCAAAGACCTGGTTCCGCTGATCGACTGCCTGATCGGCAACGAAGAAGATTTCCAGACCGTGCTGGGTTTCAAAGTCGAAGGGATCGATGAGCACAATCTGGGCGCGCTGGATACCAGCGCCTACAAGAAGATGGTGGAGCAGGTCGTCAAGACGTACCCGAACATCAAGGTCGTCGGCACGACACTGCGCGAAGTGAAAAGCGGCCTGGTGAACAACTGGAGCGCGATCCTTTACGTCAACGGCACCTTCTACGAATCGCGCCAGTTCAAAGACCTGGAGATCGAAGACCGCGTCGGCGGCGGCGACGGCTTCTCAAGCGGGTTCGCGTACGGCTTCCTGAACGGTAAAACGCCGCAGGAATGCGTCGATCTGGGGGCCGCGCACGGTGCGCTCCTCCAGAGCACCCGCGGCGATTCCTCCCAGATCGACCTGGAAGAACTAACCCACGTCTATAAAGGCGGCTCGGCGCGGATTAAACGATAATCAGGAACCGCAGATGAAACGCAGATGTACGCAGATAATTAAAAGTATGTTTTTATCTGCGTACATCTGCGTTCATCCGCGGTTTCAGCTCTTAAATTTTACCGGTATCGATCTCCGCGGTCTCGCGCATCCCGCGGCTGATAGCGTTCTGGCTCGAGGCTATCGCGGGCGCGGGTGTCTCGATCTCGTGCGTCGCGGTAGCGATCCGCATCGTCGTCATTGCGGCGGCTACTGCTGACGTAGGCGTCGCCGTGGTCCACGCGCACGTCCAGGTGGCGGCGCGTGGGTGCCCAGTATCCTTCGCGCACGCACACCTGTTTCTCGATCATCTGCCAGCCGCCTTCGCGAACCAGGACCTGACGGGTTACTTCTGTCCAGTGAGCGCGCTCGACGAGCACGCGCTCGCATCGCACAATCACCCGGCCGCGATCGTCGTAGTAGCGCACGTCGCGGTCTTCAAACCGATCCGGAACCCACACGCGCTCGCAGCGCGATTCATAAACCGGCGCGACCCAGACCCGCTCGCAGCGGGTTTCATAGACCGGAGCAACCCAGACGCGACCCGGATCGCCGGCAACGATGCCGAAATCAAATGACCAACCGCCGGCCAGCGCGTTTGATCCGGTCAGACCCACCACGCCCAACGCACAGCACGCCAAAAGGGATTTTATCAGTTTCATTTGCCAACTCCGTGTGCATAGCCAACCGTGATTAGACACCGGAGTGGAGTACGTGGTTAGGCCACGATGAAACGGCTTATAAACCGACCGGCGGCGTATAGATGGCTGATAATCACTCGAAAACGATCATGGCATGGCCGGCGACTTGCGGGACGCGCAGATTCACGCGACCGGCCAGATACTCAAACTCCAGCGGCAGCCGCTGCGGCGCGACGTAAACACTCTTGGGCGCCTTGGGCAGCTTGAGCGATAGCGGGACGCCATAAAGGGGCACAACGTCTTCAACCAGATCGAGCTTGTCGGTGCGGCGCTCGGGGCAATATTGAAGCAGGTGAACGATCGTGCGAACTGGTTTATTAATGGACTGTCGCATGACCGTGGCTTCACAACTCGTCGGCGCGGCGACGCGCAAAAGCGGCTCTTTCAGAAGCAGATCAATGACATTGCGGACCAGCAGCCTCAGCGGGTAATTGCCATTCCGGGCAAAACTGCTGAACACCGGCGCGGGGATATACGCTATCCCATCTCCGAGCACCGCCAGCGCATAGCGCGAGGGTTTGTCGCCGGGCGTTTGTGCGTGGCTTGAGAAATGATTCCACGCGCGCTCGAAATAAGGCTCGACGATGTTGCCGAGGGATTTCCCACCCTTAGCCGGCGTAACGCGGACGGTGCGGTCATAGAGAACATGATCGCTGTCCGGAACGTCCTGGTTGATCTGTTTTCCGAACCGCAT
>JACMML010000016.1 GCA_014379105.1 Phycisphaerae bacterium | reverse complement strand
GGTGGCGGCGGGCAAGGGCTTAATGGACATCATCACGGTCGGATTCGCCGAGACGGGGAAGCTATGGTGGCGCGGCGCCGGGCCGCGGGTCACCTGCAGATAGACCATCGCACTGGCAAGACCGCGGCGTTTTGCCAACTCGTCAACAACCCGTGTCAAATCTTCGTCGGCAAGCGGAAACGCCAGTTCGATGCCGGCGCACGAGCGCCGCAATCTGGCCAGGTGCGAACCCAGTCGAAAAAAACCGGACGGATAAAGCCGAAAAACCTCGTACACCCCGTCGGCGAAATTGAACCCCCGATCCTCCACGCTGACACGCGCCTCGCGCAGCGGCAGGAAGGTTCCGTTAAGCCAGCAAAGATCATCCATGAAGCCATGCAGCATACCGCCAGCGGAAGTTTTGAAAACCGATTGACCTTATACTTCGCCGACATGGGTAGTGACCAAGGCGCCGCCTGGGACGACAGCAATCTGAACGACCCGCATGCGGTTGCCGACAAGCGATCCCGCGTGCAGAAAATGTTCACAGCCATCGCACCCAGCTACGACCTGAACAATCGCGTGCATAGCTTCTGGCGCGATCAGGCGTGGCGCCGCAAGGCGGTGAAATTGGCGAAGCTCAAGCCGATGGATGTTGTGGTGGATGTGGCGTGTGGGACGGGGGATTTGACGTTGGCATTCGCGCGCGGCGTAAACAGCCCGGTTATCGGGATCGACTTCACCCACGCGATGTTGCCGATCGCAAATCGCAAATCGCAAATCGCAAATCCGCCGACCTTTCTCAACGCCGACGCCACCGCTTTGCCACTGCCGGATGAATCCGCGGATGTCGTATCGATCGCATTCGGCATCCGCAACGTGCAGGCGCCGGAGCAGGCGCTGCGAGAGTTCCATCGCGTCCTCCGTCCCGGAGGCCGGGTCATCGTGCTGGAGTTCTCCGAACCAACCAACCCACTGATCCGCGCCGTCAACCGTTTCTACTGCGGCCGGATCATGCCGATCACGGCCACGCTGATCAGCGGGGACAAATCCGGGGCTTACAAATATCTGCCCAAGAGTATCGGCACCTTCTGGAGCCGCGAAAAAATGGTCGCGATGCTGGACGAGGCGGGTTTTATAAAGATCGAGCAACACCCGATGACCTTCGGCGTCTGCGTCTGCTATCGAGGTGAGAAGGCTCTTGTTCCCTCTCCCTCCGGGAGAGGGCTAGGGTGAGGGGGCAATGACCGCCGCAATCGCCTCGAATTATCAAGCCCCCTCACCCCCGGGCCTCTCCCGGAGGGAGAGGGAGTAATACATTGCTTTTGAAAGCTGAAACACACGACTCATCCGTATAATGCCAACATGGACATCGTCACCGCAATCACCGGCGCATCAGGCGCGCTGTACGCGCAGCGCTTTATCCAGGGCCTCGTCGCGGCTGGCGTAAATGTTCATCTGGTGATCTCGCCGCTGGGTCGGCGGTTGCTGCACGATGAAATGGGCCTGGAGACACCCGATCTGGAAGTGCTGGCCGGGACGAACAAGCACACCATCACGCTTTACAGCTACAACGACGTCGGCGCGAAGATCGCGTCCGGATCATTCATGCATGATGGCATGGTCATCGTCCCCTGTTCGAGCAATTCACTTTGCCAGATCGCACACGGGCTCGGAGACAACCTCATCAACCGTGCCGCGGCCGTCACCATCAAGGAGCGCCGTCGGCTGGTGATCGCCCACCGCGAGATGCCGCTGTCGCCGATGGACGTCACGGCCTACAAGCTATTGACCGACGCCGGCACGATCATCGCGCCATGCAATCCGGGGCTCTATCTGAACCCGACGACGCTTGGCGAGATGGTCGATTTCGTCGCCGGCAAATTGCTGGACCTGGTGGGCGTTCGGCACGCACTGGACACGCGTTATGACCCGAAGCAACCGCGGCCGCCCGTGCGGTACGATGACATCGTGGGTACGATCAAGTCATGATCGTCCTAAGCCGAGCGGCCGATGAATCCGTCATCATTGGCGATGATTTTGTCGTCACCGTACTGACGATCGACGACCCGCGCGTCGAGTTGCTGATCCGTTTCACGCAGCTCCAGGCAGTGGCCGAGCGAACAGTGACGCTGCAGCAGGGGCAGGAATTGCATATCGGAAATGACATCAGCGTGGCGGTGGTGGACGTGAGCGGCGATAAGGCCCGGCTCGGATTTGAGGTGCCTCAGACGACCGCGATCCATCGCAAGGAAGTTTACGAGGCGTTGCATTCGGCAAAAAAACGGGCCGGCGGCGCGCTGTTCATCGCCGCCGCCGCGGATCAGACGATTCGAATCGGCAAGAAACTGTCGCTGCAGGTTACGGACGTTGACGCCGGCGGCGTGCGCGTGCTGGCAAGAGGCGAACTGCTGGGCGGCGCCGAGGACGGTAAGATCATCAACGAAGCGCGCGAGATCGGCCCGGGCAGCAATCTTGCTTTGGGCACGCAGATCACCATCACGCTGGTTCGCGTTGCCGGCACGCTCGCGCACCTCTCGGTGGTGCGGCCCGGGCATCTGCGGATTGAGGTCGCGTGAGCACCGCAATGTCGCAGCCGCTCGACCCACAAACATTCGCCGCCCGCTTCGCACTGTTCGCGGCGGATATCAAGATCAGCCACTCAATATTCGCATTGCCGTGGGCAATTCTAGCCACGTTTCTTGCCGCACTGCCGGGTCGGCCGCTGGCGGGGCAGATCGCGCTGATTATCGTCTGTATGATCATGGCCCGCACGGCCGCGATGGGCGCGAATCGGCTGCTCGATGCGCGGCTCGATGCGGTCAATCCACGAACGGCCCGGCGTGCGATCCCCAGCGGAAAATTGCCGCGCGCGTTTGTCACAGCCGTTGTCATCGCGTGCTCGATTCTGTTCATCGCAGCGACCAGCCTTTTCGGTTTTTTTTACCACAACTGGCTCCCGCTAATCGCGTCTGTGCCGGTACTCGCGTTCGTGTGCGCATACCCGTTTCTCAAACGCTTCACGCGGCTATGCCATTACTATCTCGGCGCGGCGCTGGCACTCGCGCCGGTGTGCGCGTGGGTCGCGATCGCGGGCACTATTGATATCCAGCCGCTGCTGATGGCGGCCGCGGTGCTGCTGTGGACTGCGGGGTTTGACATCATTTACGCGTGCCAGGATTTTGAATCTGATCGCGCTACGGGCGTCTATTCCGTGCCGGCGCGGTTCGGCATCGCGCGTGCCCTCTGGGTGGCGCGCGGAACGCACGTCGCCTGCGTGGCCGCGATGATCGCACTGGGGATCGCATCGCCGGCGCTGGACGTGGTGTATGCGATTGGCGTGATTGTCGCCGTGGCGCTCCTGGTGATCGAGCACGCAATGGTGAAAGCGGACGATCTCTCGAAAGTGAATATCGCGTTTTTCACTGTCAATGGTGTGATCAGCGTCGTCCTCGGGACGCTTGGTGTGATTGAAGTCTTCATCTAAGCGCGGCCGCGATGCCCACGAGCTGAATCCTGATCACCCTTGCAGCAGCTCCGATTCAACTGCGGATGGAGCGGCCTCGAATGGCAGGATCGTCACGCGCGGACCCACCGGCGCCCAGGCGACAGCGTCGCTCGTCGGACCAAACAACGCGACGACGCGCAAGCCAAGCATCGCGGCCAGGTGCGTCGGACCAGAATCGTTTCCGACATACGCCCCGGCTGAGTTCAAGAGGTCATACAGATCAAGCGTGGTCTCACATTTCCGCAACTCCGCCACTTTGCCGAGGCGGCCGACGTCCGCCGTGGAAAGCTGCTCACGCTCCACTTCACCTAGCGCGATAATCACGGCTTTGCCGCGATTGCGGAGTGATGACGCTAAGTCTATGAATCTCTCGATCGGCCAATTCTTCCGCGCGGCGCCGCTGCCGGGATGAATGACTATGGGGTCTGCAGGCCCGGCCGGCTTGCGTACGAGCCCCTGGGCACGGATGAGCTTCTGAACCTGCTCGACCCCCTGAAAAATCACTGGAAATGCCTTCAGTTGGTCCAATTGGTGTTGCCAAACGTGCATGCCCCGGGGAGGGTTCGGTGAAATATGGAGAACAGGCGCATCGGCCGAATGCGCCGCGATCGATGCCAATGCCTGCTCTTCCTTCTCCTGCGAAAACAGCACCCCCAACTGCATCGATTTCAGCAGCCGGACCGGCGTTTCCGGCAACGAAGCCCCTTGGCCATACAACGCGTGCCAGCCGTGCTCTATGTCGTTGAACTCCACGCCCAGCGCCCTCTCCGCCAGGCGACCTTTCTGGGCCGAGGTTACGTAGATGATTCGGCTTTGCGCCAGCACGCGCCCAAGCGCCATCGCCAGCGGCCAAGTCATCAGAAAATCGCCGAGCGCGGCGCTGTGGAAGATCAGGACATTGCGGCGGAGCATTGTAATAATGTAACCGCAGATGAACGCGGATGAACGCAGATTGTAGTTGCGAAGATGGGCTGGAAGCTCATCCACGAAACGCAATTTTATTCAGACCAGCTTAATCGACACTGTCGATCCATCCGCCGCAGAGGACAACATCGTTGTCATAGCAGACAACCGCCTGCCCCGGCGTGATGGCGCTTTGGGGCTCATCAAACACGACGTGCAGCACATCGTCACCCATGCGCGCGACGGTGGCCGGCTGCGGCTGGTGATTATAGCGAATCTTCGCGGTGCACCGGATCGCCGGGGCATCGGCGCCGAACGCATCGAGCCGAGTGCTCAACGCGTTGATCTGATTCGCGGTCACTCGGCGCTTGAGCAGTAGTTCTTTGTCACCAAGCACGACCTGGTTTCGTTTCGGGTCGATGTTTACAACATAGATCGGCCGCCCGAACGCGACGCCCACGCCCTTGCGCTGGCCGATCGTGAAATGCTGATGGCCGTCATGCTCGCCGACGACTTGTCCGTCGCTGGTCACCAGTTCACCTGCGTGCATCGCGTCCGGCGAGCGACGCCGAACCAGGCCGGCGTAATCCTGATCGGGAACGAAGCAGATCTCCTGGCTGTCGGGCTTATTGAATACTGGCAGCTTGAGCTCCTCGGCGATTCTTCGCACCTCGTGCTTCTCGTATTCGCCAACCGGGAGCATCAACTGCTCGACGTGCGACCTCGGCATGCCGAAGAGGACGTAGCTCTGATCCTTCTTATGATCGAGCCCGCGCAGCAGCGTCTTTTGTCCAGTGGCCGGGTCGATGCCGACGCGCGCGTAGTGCCCCGAGGCCACGTAATCCGCGCCGACCGCCTTGGCATACTGCGACAGGCGGCCAAATTTCAGCCAGTCATTGCACCGCACGCACGGATTCGGCGTTCGGCCGCGGTTGTACTCGCTGACGAAATAGTCGATCACCCGGCCGAAGTCTTCTTGAAAGTTCAGCACATAAAACGGGATATCCAGCATCTGCGCGACACGCCGGGCGTCGCCGGCATCGAGCACCGAGCAACACCCTTGCTTGTGCTTGCCGCTCGCCGATGGATCAGTCTTGCACTCGGCATCCACTGTTGCACTTGCGTCCTCCACGCCATCCGGCGTGCCGAGGCGCATGAAGCAACCGACGACGTCATACCCCCGCTGCTTAAGCAGCGCGGCCGCCACGGAGCTATCCACTCCCCCGGACATCGCCAGGACGACTTTTTTACCCATTGAAGACACTCGCGGACATCATAGCGGAAAATAGGCGTTTTCGTTCCTCTCGCTCTCCTGCCGCCTTCTTGTCCAACAAAGTTCAAGTCGTAGACTTACTGTCGGCCTGTTTCCGGGTCGTTGATGATATCTTCAAGTCGAGTTGTCAATGGAATCTTTCCAACTGGCTTTGATCTTGTCTGGGTCAGGCAATTCTCGCCTATTCGAGGGAGCCTTATACATTGGTGCGATGTATGAGATGTAATCTTTGAAACGTCCAGACATAACTAGATTTCGTGCCGCCGTTCGTTGTGCGAGTCTTGAATGATTGACGTGCTGATCGAGATTCACTTCAATGTAGAGCTTCAGTAGAAAACGCAGGTCGTCACATTTCATCGCCTTACAAGCATAATGATGGGCGTAAAGTTCAGCAGCCGCTTCGTCTATCGGCTGTCCAAAAATGATGTTAACGCCGCGTTCGAAATCGTCCACGTGACCCAACTCGTGAAAGAGAACTGGAAGCGACATCGCATCACAAATGTTGGCATCAGTTTCTTGCATATCCTTTTTTACGATAACGAGGGTTTTGACTTCCCCGTTTTTGTGCTGCGCTAGAATGTTTCGCCGCCATCCAAACCCGTTACTCCGGCATCCTCGTCAGATCCTTGGTCAACAGTCTTCGTAGCAGGTACGAATTGGTAGTCCTGAAATCCGAGTTCATTTAGCAATTCTTGGCGGCTCGCAAGCGGTTTAAGGCGATCCCAGAAATGAATGTGGAAAAGCGATTTGTGTTTTCGAAATGCCTTTTGCATCGACGATGCAAGAACGGCTGAATAATCTGCTCGTCTTGCCTTATCAGCGCGCTCCGCTTTAGCAACTTTCCGCGCATTGAAATCCTTTTTCAATTGCTTAAGCAGCTTTGGATGTATTTGCATGTCCCTCATCTTTATCAGTGTATCAGGTAGACTCAGGCGCAGGAACTTCCCAAGCTCCGTGTTTCTCGCCGTACCTGTCAGGAATTGCAGAGTTGAGCGGTGGCGGTTCGCAATGAGCAAGGATGTAACTTCGGACAATAAGAGCTTGCTCGCGTTCCGCGCGTTCCTTCGTTTCGACCGACGCGAAACGATATTCCACAAGGTCTAAGCTCAAACAAGAATCGGGTTGGCAGTAATTGAGAATCAGATTCAAAAGGTTCCCAGCCGAATGACCGCCACCCTGAGTTGCTGCCTTCAAAAACTGTTTCCTACGCCCCTCAACGCTTTGAGTCTGTCCAATAGTCAGCAGTCCCATCGAATCGGTTCCGCGTAATCGGTTGATTGGGATTGCAGTACCATCGCGTGCAAGTCGAACTTGATAAATACCGGGTTCCCAATGCTCGGTGGGTAACGTAATCGACCTCCATTCCGACCAATCATATTTCGGCGCGTCCATTGTTCATCAATTGTCAGCCATCTTCGAAGCAACACAACCTCTGGAGCAAGCGAGGAATTTGGGTTTCCTTCTGGGATTGGTTGGGGGTAAATTATGGCATGGCAAAGATTGCGATCCTCGTCGAGAAGATTTACGAAGACCTCGAACTGCAATACCCGAAATATCGCCTGAAAGAAGCCGGGCATACCGTCGATGTGATCGGCCCGAAAGCCGGCGAGACGTACGTCGGCAAGCACGGCTATCCCCAGAAAGCGGAGATCAGCGCCGCCGACGTCAAGGCGGGTGATTACAAGCTGATCGTCATCCCCGGCGGCACGTCGCCGGACCATATGCGGCGCGACGAGCACCTGGTCCGCATCGCCCGCGAGGCCGACAAGGCGGGAATTCCCATGGCGGCGATCTGCCACGGCCCGTGGCTGATGTGTTCCACCAAAGCGCTTAAAGGCCGTCGCTGCACGAGCTACATGAGCATCGTCCACGACGTCCTCAACGCCGGCGGCAACTGGGTGGACGAAGCCTGCGTCGTCGACGGCCCGATCATCACCGCCCGCACCCCCGACGATCTCCCGGCGTTCATGACGGCCGTGTTGTCACTCGTCGAAACGGGCAAGGCAACCGGGACGGTCGGCAAACACGTCGCGCCAGAATGGGTGCATCGGC
This sequence comes from Phycisphaerae bacterium, assembly GCA_014379105.1. Classification (GTDB taxonomy): domain Bacteria; phylum Planctomycetota; class Phycisphaerae; order Tepidisphaerales; family Tepidisphaeraceae; genus JACMML01. The sequence continues at coordinate 10,514 of JACMML010000016.1, read as the reverse complement.
TGGTGAAGGAAGATACGGAAGACGGAACCGCGGATAAACGCGGATGAACGCAGATTGGTACGAGCGTCACCGGATCGATCTAAGTCCGATTGCGCGAAGCAGCGTAATTCACTGCAGCTTCTTCAGACCGGCCTTCTGCTCGTCGGTCAAAATGGCGGCGATGTCGGATTCGGACTGTTTTTCCAGTTCGCGGGCGTCGGATGCGAGCTTGGCGAGACGCTCGTCGATCTTGGCCTTTTGCTCGGGTGAAAGGTTTTCGAGCTTCGTCATATTTCCGCGAAGCCGGGCGGTAATGGGAACTTCAGCGGTCTTTTTCCCCGCCTCCTGCTCGGCCGTGATACGCGCGAGCTGTTCCGAAATAGCTTCGTGCCGCGCCTTCAGCGATGCGACCTGGGCGCGCTGACTATCGAGAAATTGACTGAGGTGCGTTTTTTTCGCAATCCCGATCGCATCGGCCAACGTGCCCCGCGCCGAATCTCGCGCCCGCTGAATCGACTTTACAGCCGCGCCGTTCGCGCCATCGCGGGACACCATAACTTCGTACTCGTCCTTTGACTTGTCGAACGCGGCCTGCGCTTTGGTGACAGTAGGGTCGGCGCGCACCAGCGCTTCAACCTGCGGCACGGTCTTGTCATCAGCGACCATTGCTTCCACCGCTGCGAGTTGAATCGAGGCCTCGTCAAGCTCGATTTTTGCTTTCACCTGGGCGGGAACGAGTTGCCGTATTTGAAGATCACGCTGTAGATCGCGCGCGGTGAGTTTAGGCGCATTGGCCGCACACTCAGCACATAGTTCGCCGGGCGCTTCGGCAGCGGCATACAAAGGGGTGTTGAACAGCGCAGCGACAGCGAATGCCAGGACGCACGAGCGTGATCCAAATCGCAGATTCATGGGCCTCCTTAGAAGGTGAGCCCGAATGATACCGAATGGGACGCCGGTGTGAGTAGAAAAAAGCGTGCGGACCGACTAAGGCGTTCAATTGGGAACGGCTAGGCGCGGGTCGTAAAATTCATCCACGCGTCGTTTCAATCGATCGGAAAGCCTGAACCAGACGAGCGGCGGCGACGGCGCGCAATGCGTGCGACGGCCACCATCGCGGGGACGGCGATAACGAACGCGATCGGAAACACGACGGCGGCCTCGGACGCGGCCCCCGGGTTGGTAAGCCACTGGCAATCGACGCCGACAGTTCGCCGCAGGCGATCTTCTGGGAGGCGGACGAACGGGTAGACAGCGAAGGTCGGGCCACGCATAACGATCCACTCGGGCCGATCGATCGGGGCGAGGTCGAACGCAACCCGCACGCCCCCGTCGGCCGTGGTCAATCGCAGCGCACCGGCGCGCCCGACCGGGACGCCGATCATGTCCGCAACCGTCTGGCTTCGCCACCACACGGCCACCATCGCGGCCGTCACAAGCGCGCATGCGGTGATCGCCAACGGGATAGCGAGCCGCCGGACACGTCTGACGGGGTGCGCGACGATGTCGTTCGTGCAGTTGCCTTTTGTCATCGTTGCCATAGTCGTACGCGTGCGTCGTCCCCCAACGGCTACGCGATGGCGCCGCCGGGTAGGAGCATGTGATCGAGTACGACATATTCATCTTGCTGGCCCCCATATAGCAACGGCCAGGTCTGCGCCCACACGGGCAGCGGCGGCTGGCCTGGCGTTCGCACTTCCATCGCCAGCGAAATGTAACCGAGCGGAGCCGCGAACGGCGCAGGCGTCGCGCCGGGCGGCAGTGTCGGGGGTCGGACCAGCAGAGCCAAGGACGGCGATGGCGGCACCACCCGCAGGACGAGGACGGCCGTGCCTCCCTCGAGCAGCGGCACCTCGCGCAGGTCCTTCCTCACCGGAATTGTCGACGGTGCGGTAGATGGAGGTAAAGCTGAGGCCAACTTAAAAGAAATCGGAAGTATAAGAAGCACCAGTACGACCACACTTCGCGACGAGCATGAGAAAGAGAGAATCATAAAGCTCACCAGTTAGTCCAAACAAGTTGCGAACCCGCCGGGTTACTGCCGACCAGCATCTTGGGCGAACCAGGCAAGATGAAATCAATGACGTGACTCGCCTCCCACTGGTCTTCAACACTGGCGGCGGTTCCCTTGTCCGTGTAAACGCCAAACGACGCGTCAAAGACTCTGTCGGCGATGACATCGGTTTCTACTACGACGTGGAAACTGAACTCGGTAGATGGGGAAGCGAGTGGAGTGGGCCCGAGCACCGTCGCATCGGCCACCTTGAGCCCGGCGTAGCCGGCACCGGGCGCGATAAGGCGCTTCGTCGAGGAAATGCCATGCGCACCAAATGTCATATGCAGAAGGTCTGCCAGCGCACTGCATTGCCCATGCCCGTCGGTTCGGGAGAGCGGGGTCGAGGCGGTGTGACCTACCTGGCCCGGGTCGTACACCATCGCTGTGCCATCGACGCGGCGGACCTCGTCGTCTATGGAAAAATCGCTGAAGATGGCACTGACGGTGGCAGCAGGATCGGACTGCCCCTTTGCCGCGCCGCCGGTCGCCAAATGGGCGACAGTGTGGTACAGCGTCACATCGGACCGCGGCGCTTCCAGCAGGGTGTACACCTGGTTCTTCGTCGTGCCCACGTCGTGCCACGTCGCGCCGTTGTCGAAGGACATCGTCCAGGCGATGTCGAATGTGTCAAAGTGGTCGATCCAGTTGGGGAACGCGGCGGCGGCCTCATTGCTCATGTAAAGCGTGCCGCCAGCCACGTGCATGCTGTCGCTGGTATCGTTAGGGTCATCAACGCCCCACTTTCTGTAGAAGTCGTATGACGCCGGGCCGTCGCCCTTGACGATCCAGTCGCCATTGGGCGTGACGCCGCTGGGCAGGCCGAGCGAGAAGCTGGCGTCCACCTTCATCGTTGCCTCGCGTCGGTAAGCGATCGGATGTTTGAAATCCCCCGCATCGTCCGTATCGCGGTCCTTCGTTGTTGAGTTGTCCTGCCATTGCGGACCGGTATACGCGGCACCGCTATCGCGAGAGACGGTGTAAATGCGATCGGCCCGTCGCGCCATAGGTGATCGAACTCACGTCGGCCTTGACGACGTAGACGGTGATCAGCCGGTCGATCTCTGCCAATTGGAGCGAGCCGTTGGCATTGTTGTCGAAACCTATCTTTACGTCGTATACGCGGCTGCCCGTGCCGGGCGTGAGTGTCACTTCAGGTTCGACGGTACCGCCGAAATTGCCCGGTGTCGTACCGGAGATCGTGCCGCCAAGGGACGTCCCACAGCACACGAGCGCCCCGCACCGGCGTCGTTGGTCGGCTTGTAGTCGGCGTGGAGTTTGATCTTCGCGCCGTTAATGCTTGGGGCCTCTACCACGAAAAGCTGTGTCAAAGGGGTTCGACGCGGAATGGCCGCTCGCCGAGTCGGTCACCTTCAAGGATTTCACTTAGACGAGGGTGACGCCGACCGATCGAGTCACTTCGCTGGAGGAAGATAGGGGACATCACTTAAATCCGGATTTAAGTGATGTCCCCCTATCGGTCCCCAGGACAATTCGTGGATGTCACCTTTTCCGCTCCCCTGTCCCTTCTGTCCCTTCTGCCCCTTCTGCTGGCTGATGACCGATCAATGATTGATGGGTTTGGTTGCGGGCGACTTTGCAAAGTGGATGAACCCATTGCCCGAATGACAATGGCCCCAGCCTTCGATCCGCGTCGCGCAGGGTCGGTTTTGCAGGGCACGCATGTACTCGTGCGGACTGTTTCCGTCTTCCGCAAACGGTCCCCACGAGTACGAGCGGACCTCCTGACTGTCCACTTGTCTGCCAGAATCACTGACAACATCCCGCGAAGTTCTGCGTCCGAGAATATTGTGCTGCCGAAAAGGTAGGCAACTTCGTCTCTGCCAATGAGTTGCCAAGACTGATCGCGGTTCGCAAATTTGGACTCCCTTGATACTGCGCTACCCGCCCCGAGAAACTAGGGAGTAGGCTGTGTCGTGGGTGCAAAGATCCGATGACCCATAGACTTGCCGCTGGCCGTGTCCTTGAATTCGATATATTGACCGCCGGTCTCGTTCCCCATGATCGTGACCACATCATCATTAGCGGTCAGGCTGATCCGGTTCTTGTAGCTCGAATGTCGCACTCCACCCAATGCCATCAGTGCGGAACTCCACAGTTGTTTGCCGTCCTTTAGGTCGACCGCGATAATCCTGCCGCCGCTCGTCCCAGTATCGAAGTCTGCATAATATAACCGATCATTCAAGACGTGAAACACCGAGTAGCGATGGCCTTGCCACCTGACGATTTCCGTGTCGTTCTTCAAAACCTCGATCGTCAGACGACGTGCGTCGTTCTGCTGGGTGAGGAGCCGAACGGAATAGGATCGTCCCGACGCTTGAAGGGCGCAAAAGAGCGCGTCGGATTCATCGTCAGCCCACTGCCATCGAGCGCCGTCGGCAACGCGTCCGTAATTGACTTTTTCATGTCCCATACACGCGGCCGATCCTACGAGGATAAAGGCCCATACAATTGACTCTAGACTGTACGCGCGGCGCATCGGATGATTCCTAATTATTGATTTGATTCCGTCCACGGCAAGTCGGCCGTATTCAGCAGGCCGGTGGGTCCATTTAGGATATTCGTGCTTGATAGGGTCGGAACGACATCTCCGTTGGTTACTTCCGTCCACTTCGCGTCACCATCGACGCCATCGCCTGGACCCGTGTAGGTCCAAATGCCGGTCGCTTGATTCCATGTGCCGTCCGCAATGACACTCCAGTTTAAGACCAACCGCTGAGTAAGAACATCCGCGGAACCATTAATACTCGGACCTTTGGTACGAACTGCGAAATACAACCGATGTTGCATCGTCAATTCCGAGCGATCCACGGTATCGCCATTCGTGACAATCATATCAGTAATGAAGTTGGTCGGACTGTCGAAAGTGGAAAAATCGTCGTTCACGATCTCGGCATCGGTTGTCGGATTGAGATAATGGTCGGCGTCCTTGAACGTCCACGGCAACGTCGTGCTTTCCGCCGGATCCCAAAGCCAGCTTGATGATGAATATCCCTCCAACCCACCGACCCGTTTCTTTGCAGGAGCCACCGTGTCGTAGTAAGCCCTTTCCATCGTGAAGCGCGCGTGATGGACCTGACCCATTTCCATGAATTTAACTCCACGGTCACTGCTCCCAACGGTTGGCCCTTTTACGCGCGCCACCCGAAAGGAAGCCGTCATGCCTTGGCCTCCACCCACCGCGTTGCTAACAAGCAGCGCGCCACCAGCCGCGTTCTGGCGCGACGAGCCGGGATAACTGGCCGTGTTGTTAGTCGCGCTGATTTCAATCTGCACCACATTCACTTCCAAGTCCCACACGTAGTCACCATTCACTTGGTACGATGCCTTACCAACGATCGGTCCTCCGTCCCAACGAATGTCAGCCGCCGCTGCCGCGGGAGGGGTTACAATTGTGCCCCCGACAGCTGGGTTGATCCATTCACTGCCGGGCAATGCGCCCGAGGCCGTATAGCGGTAGATGCTGTGTCCCGGAACGTTCAACGGGCCTGTCCATGTGAATGCCGTGATCTTGACCTGATCCACACCGGTGTATGTCGCCCCATTGACGATCCAATTAACCTTGAGCAAACCAGACCCGGCGGAAACGCCTTCCACATAGACCGTCTTGCCAGCGGCACCCGGCGTAAGCTCAGTGCTCGCCGTGATCGCTCCGGTTCGGTCAGAATTTTCCCAAACTTTTAAATGGCCTGGGATCGACAGTTTATACATACCAGGAGCGCCCCCCGGCACCGCCGTCAACGTGACAGGCAAGAGATCGGATTCACCAGCAATTGCTCCGGTCTGGAGCATGTCAGCCGAATTCGCGGTATCATAGTCATCATCGTCGTTGTTTACCGGAAGGAACGCCCCGACTGACTCCTCTTGATTTTCCGGCAGTTCTCCGCTCGACGCGTTGTGATTAATTTTTGTGGCCGCCAAATTGATCTTGACGACGTGTACGTTGACCGTGCGCGTTCCTTCGCCTTCATCGAGTTGCCCGTCTTTGTCGTCATCAAATCCGGCCTTGACGACGAAATCTCGATTGCCGCTAGTGGGTGTCAGCGTTACGTGCTGGTCCCCGTCGGCAAACGTGCCGTTGGCCGGGGCGGCGTTGTTCCCGCTAACCTTCCACACGATATTCGCCAATGCAGCCGACGTTCCGGGCAGCGTTAGCGCCGCCACATTGATGCTTGCGGTGCCGCCAGATTGCTCGCCGACGTACCAGTCAATCGGCGTGCTCGTCGTTGCGGTTGCCTGATTGGCAGGCGCATTGTCGTCGGCGATGCCCAGGCTGCTGAGCTTTACGAGTTGGACCTGCACCGTCTTAGTGATTTCACCCGCGTCGAGGTTCCCGTTGCCGCTCGTGTCGATGCCCGCCTTGACGGTCCAGGCGCGGTTGTTGTCGACGACCGTCAGTTCGACGCTGTTGCTCGACGCCGTGAAGTTGCCTTGAGATTGGTACGCGTACGGCTCGTCTATTCGCCACAGCGCTTTTGCCTTGGCAAAAGCGGGCGTGACCACGCCGCTGAGGTCGATTGTCGCCTTATTATTGCTGCCTTGCTCAATGTACAGGGTAGTGGGCGAACCGCCGGGTACGGTGACAGAATTAGCCGGGTTGGCGGGGTCTTTCACAGTCAGCGAGTTCAGCGTCACAGGCACGGCGGACGCGGGCAAATACGCGTCGTTCCAGTCGCCCGATGAGTTGGTACGCCAGTCCTCAAATCCGATCGCCAAGCCGTTGTACAGCACGGTCGTGCCGTTGTCCTTGTAGAGCTTGTCCTTGACGACGAACGCGACGCCGTTGGACCCGCCGAACGTGGCGGTGACGTTGTTGTAATCGCATCGAACGGTAATCGCGGCACCGGCGCCGGCGGCATTCGCGACGGCTGCGATGGGACTGTCGGCGGAGACATAATAGACTTGGCTTACGTTGCGCGAACTGGTCGTCTCGACCGAAGTGCGCGATGAATGCCCGGCCTGCAGCGAGCCGATCGTGACGGCGTAAAGCGTTGACGCCATCAACTGTCGCCCTTCAAGCGGCTCGATCGCCGGCCGATTTCGGGCTAATTTGGCCATATTGTTGGTACGAAAAAACGCATTGACGGACGCGCGTACAATGGATGACGCAAAGGAAAGGGCCATAACGCCTCCACATCTTATAAAACCAGATTATCGATAGTTTACCCCCCCTGTGGAGGAAACATTTGGATGGGAAGTTAGCGAGGCTATGCCGGATATTCAATCGAAAAATAGTTTCTATCACAATATTAACATATAGTGTCCCAGCCCTTGGTGATTCGGATTACCCAGCTCACCCCACCGCCACCTGTTGCAATTCCTTGCGGCGATCGCCCATCTGGGCGCGGAGCCGGGCGATGATCGAGCTGTGCATCTGGCTGACGCGGCTCTCGGATAGATCGAGCGTGGTGCCGATCTCTTTCATCGTCATTTCTTCGAAGTAATAGAGGATGATGATGAGTCGCTCGGCCCGGCTGAGCCCGCGGGTCATCATGTCTTTTAGGTCTTTGCGCTGGATTTCGCGGACCGGATCGACGCCGCGCTTGTCTTCAAGGATGTCGATCTCGCGGACGTCTTTGTTGCTGTCGGTTTCGAACCATTTGCGGCTCAGTGAGACGACGCCGACGGCGTTGGCGTCTTTTTCGATCTTCTTCAGCTCGTCCATCGAGATATTCAATCGCCCGGCGATCTCAGGACTTGTCGGCGCGCGGCCGAGCTCTACTTCGAGCTGCTTGGTGGTGCTGTCCATCTTGTGGGCACGGCTGCGCACCAGGCGCGGCACCCAGTCCATGGATCGCAGTTCGTCGAGGATAGCGCCGCGAATACGGGGGGCGCAGTAGGTTTCAAATTTAACGCCGCGTTCCATGTCGAACGCCTCGATCGCGTCCATCAGGCCGAAGATGCCGGATGACATCAGGTCGTCGAGTTCCACTTCGTCGGGCAATTTATGGTGAATACGCTCGGCGTTGTAGCGCACGAGATGGAGATAGTGCTCCATGATGATGTTGCGGAGCGATTCGGAGACGACCTTGATCTGCTCGAACTTCTTCGCGGCGGCGGGGTCTTGCGGGGCTTCAGTCTCGAGCTTGTCGTATTGAACGCGTACGGATTTGTACTCGATCCAGACTTCCTTGATGTCACGTTTGGATTCGGTCCGAGTCATAATAAAGCTCCCGTTCCTTGGGCTGGATTTGTGCATTTTTTACCTCTATTCAAGCTTCCGTGCGGTTCGATCCGATGTACGTCAGACGTGCGGAGACGGATCACTTCCGAATTGCACTTAACCAGCCTGCCCACACATTGCGATTTATCGGCCAAGCCAGCGTGTCTAATTTGACGATTTTTCCGATTTCTCGGTTTCGGTTAGATTTTCCTTCAACATTTTTTCGGCCATCACACCAATAACAAGACCGACCATCAGGGTTACCACTAGGGCTAGTAGTGCGGTCAGCACCACCCGCGTGAAAGAATTTTCTGCCCGGAGGCCTTCAATAAGGCACAACGCGAAGGTGATCAGCGCGACACTACCGGCGATTCGACGCGTCATATCGGCCTCCCGGTCAGATCTTCAGCCACCTGCTGAGCCGATGAAAAAACCCGGCCGGATGCGTCCGGACCGGCGAATCCTGCTGCAACCGGCTCGCCAGCTGCGCCACCCCGGCACTGGCCATTGAGCGCGGCGCCGAGAGCACGAACGGATTGCGCCGCCGCACCGCCAGCGGCACGGCCTCGTCGGCATAGACACAACCAGCGTCGTACAGCCCGACTCCGAGAAACTGCCGCGCCACCTTCGCGATCCGCTCATACACCGCCCGACCCTCGGCCGGCGAGGTCACCTGGTTCACCAACAGACTCATCACGCGGTCCTGCCCGTCGCGAATCATCACCTTCGCAACAGCGTACGCGTCTGTGATCGCCGTCGGCTCCGGAGTGGTGACGATCAGCACGTGATCGGCCGCCCGGGTGAAGCAGAGGACATTCGGATTGATGCCCGCGCCTGTATCGATGATCAGCACGTCAAATTCTTCTTCCAGCTCCGTCAGGGCATCCAGTATGTGCTGGCGATCAAAGTCTGTGAGGTCGGCCATCTTCGCGAGCCCGGACGCGCCACCGACGAGATAGAAGCCGCCGGGGGTTTTGATCATCACTTCCTGTAGCGTGCGCTTGCGCGAGATCAGGTGCGACAGGTTCCATTGCAGATCGACGTTGCACAGCACATCCGCATTGGCGAGCCCGAGATCGGCATCGAGCAATGCGACCTTCTTGCCGCTCTCGGCAAACTTGATCGCGAGATTCACCGCGATATTGCTCTTACCCACACCGCCTTTGCCGCTGGTAATGGCAAACACCTGCGCGCGCCGCTGGCTGGCCGCGAGGGTGCGGAGTGTGGTGGCTTGATCGATCACGGCTACGGTCATGAAATCAATGTCGAGTTTCGAGTGTCAGATGCCGAATTATTTCATTCGACGATCGACACTCGGCATTCGACAATCCTTTTAACTTCCCAATATCATCTGCGCCAGTCGCTTCCCGTGGCCCACGGTTTCGATGTCGTCGGGCACGTCTTGTCCGGTCGTTACGTACGCGAGGCCTTTATTGATCTTGCGAACGACGTTGAGAACCACGCCCAATTGCGCGGCCTCATCCAGTTTTGTAAAAATCAGCTTGTCCACGCGGACGTCGCCGAATTTTTCCAGCGCCAGTTCCACGCACCCTTCGCTGGCGGTGGTGGAAAGCACCAGATGCACTTCGTCAGGCTCGGCGAAGCTCAGAAATCGCTTCAATTCGTTGAGTTTCAGCGTATCGTTGGGACTTCGGCCGGCTGTGTCGATCAGGATGAAATCGCAGTCTTTCATCGATTCGATCGCGGCCTTCATGTCTTCGGGGGCACCCACAACGCGGAGCGGCGCGTCCAGGATGTCGGCATATCGCTTGAGTTGGTCGATCGCGGCTATGCGGAACGTGTCGATCGTGATCAGACCAATTTTGCGCTTCTCGCGCAGCTTCAGATTGGCGGCGAGCTTGGCGATGGTGGTGGTCTTGCCGACGCCGGTCGGTCCGATCAGCGCGACAACGTGCGGGCCGACGGTCTTGGTCCGGACGATCGGGCCGGACGACGGAATCAGCTTCTCGATATGCTCGGCCAGCTTCTCCCGCACCAGCCGTTTATCGGAGAGCAGTTCCGGACGAAGCTGCTTCTGAATGGCTTTGATGATGTCCACCGCAACTTCATCGGCGACGAAGTTTTCGACCAGGTTCATGTAATGGTCGAACAGCTCTTCGGGAACGTTGGGCGTCTTCTGGTGACGCACCTGCGACACCAGGTCCTTCATCATGGATTTCAGCGAGCCAACTTCCTGCGTCAGCCCCATCAATTGCACGTTCTGAACCGCGGCGGTTTCCATCAACGCCTTGCCGGGCACGAGAGGCTTGGTGCCGGCGGGCACGCGCGCCTGCGCCG
>JACMML010000186.1 GCA_014379105.1 Phycisphaerae bacterium | reverse complement strand
TTCGATCACCTGCTGCGTGGTGGCGGTGAAGTTTTTCGAGGCTTTCTGGTAATCGGTATTGAGCTGCTGCGTGATGCGGTTGACGATCGCGCGGCGCTTCTGCTCAATCAGCGGCCGGCGCATCTCGGCGGCGACTTTGTCAGCGACCGCTTCGAACGGCGGCACCACCGGCTGCGTGCTCGCCGACGGCTGAGTAACGGATGTGCCCGAGACGGCTTGCGGAGTTGGTTGTGAAGTCGGCTGGGTTCCTGCCGGCTGGGTTGCGCTGGAGGCTTGAGCGAATTGGCTTTTGTTCCGCGCGTAATAAATCAGCGCTTCCTCGGCCCACAGTTCCGGCGTCTTGGAAGCCTCGACCGACTTGCTGATCTCGCTGTCGGGCACGCCGATATATTGCAGCCGTGCGCGCGGGGGGACGAGGTAGCCGAAGCCGAACGGGTTGTTGTCCGGGTCCGCGTAGCCGGGCGCTGTCTTGGCGAACGCCTCGAACTGCACCTTCATATCTTCGGCGGTCGGAGATGGGGTTTTCTCAGCGAACTCTGAACCGTCGATCAGCACGATCCGCGCCCGCACCTGCTGCGCCATCAGCGCGGTGGTGTCGTCCAGCAACGGCTGGCTGATCTTGACGGTCTGCAATGAGCGCTCAAAGTGATTCCGAACCGCCAGCACCGTGCGCACATTGGCGGTCAACGCTTCGCGGACGGTGGGGTTGATCTCGCTGAGCGGCTTATACGTCTGGCGTCCGGCGTCGCTGATCGCGAAAAGCGTCGGCGGGGCCAATAGCTGCTCGACGTCGCGATCATCGGGCATCACGCCGGCATCCTGGGCTTCGCGAACCAGCAGATGCCACGTGACCTTGTCCGAATCGGATGAGAACCGTTGGCGCAGCTCCGGCGTGAGCAGGCGATCGGTCATCGTGACCGGGGTCGGCGAATTCTGTGAAATGGTGATCAGCCGATCGAGCGAGCGCAGCGCGTCGTGGCTGCGCTGGACGGCGGCGATATCGAGCGCCTTGCCATTGATGGTGCCGGCCGCGCCCGAGCCGCCCATGCCTCCTTCGAACATCGCCGCAGGGGCGAGGAAAGCGACCATTAACAAAACAGAAGCGACTGCGAGCACTTTTTTGCCGTGCTTATCAAAGAATCGGTACATGTTGTCCTGAGGTTATCCGGCGGCCTTCAAACGTGCGAGATCCTGCCGGGCCTTTTCGGCGGCGGGGTCGTCGGGGAATTCTTTGCTGATCTGCTCCAGCAGTGCCTGGGCATCGGTCTTATCGCCAACCTGCTCGAGAATCGCCGCAGTCGCCTGCAGTGACGCAAGGACATTCGGGCGACCTTCCATATCGCCGAAATGAGCGACAATCCGCATGTAATGCAGCGCCGCCTCGCGCAGCGCGGTCATATCGCCAGGCGACGCCGATGCTTGTTTGGCGCGGGCGAGGATGAACAGCGCGTCCGCTTGCAGACGCGGCTCGGCGATGCTCTGGCGATTGTCATTGACCAGCTTCATCGCGTCGGCGTATTTCTGCTGGTCCAGGGCGCTGCGCGCCTGATTGATCTTCGCGCCGGCCAGTTGCTGCTTGATCTCGGGAATATCGCCGAGCGTGCTGGAGAGCCGATCGAGGCGTTCGAGCGTCTGAGTCAGCGCCGGCTCGTCCTTGCGCTGACGGTGGACGTCGATCAGGAAATTATAAAGTCCTAACTGCTGTGCTGGCGTAAGGTTAGGCAGTTTTAGCGTGGCTTCGATGTCGGTGATCGCCAGATCGAGCAGTTTATTGCCGGTGGGTGGGAGATCAGGCTTGAGCGCGGCGGCGGCGTCGGGGTTGTAGGTGAGCATCGCGAGGTACGCGACCATTCGGGCGTCAAATCGATCTGAGTTGCCCAATGCGGTATTAAGTCGCTTGGCGGCGAACCCCCGCAGCCATGGTTTGGCGGTGCTGCGGATGGTTTTCATGTAGCCGTCGATGCTTTTATCGCGCAAGTCGCGAGAAAACGCATCCTCTGCCTCGTTTAACGCTGGTTCTCCGTCAACTGCGATATGGGAAATACGCTCCAGTTCGCGGTCATTGCGGTCGCCGCCTCGGGTCTGGTAAACGATCTTGCCGGCGGCAAAATCAACGAATGTGACGGTCTGCGGCTGGGCGCCAGGAATAATCAGCTGATCCGCGCGCACCGCGCCGGCCACGAAGTATATTGCCGCTATGGTTAAGCCAATGCAGGAGAGGGGGGTCGAACCCCTACACCTTTCGGTACAGGAACCTAAATCCTGCGCGTCTGCCAATTTCGCCACTCCTGCTTGTCTGGTGCTTATACAACCGTCACAGACGATTACATACGCCGACCGACATGATGTCAAACCTTCGGGAATTAGCGGATAATGGCTTGAAACCGCCGTAGCATTTCAGTTAAACCATCCCGGCACTTTATCCCGTTCCGCGCCGGTCGTGGTCGAAGAAATCGTCGAATTGAGATTATCTGTTATGAATCGCACAATCTCCGACCTCGAACCGCTCGAAACCCGCCGCATGTTGGCGGGGCAGCACCCGATTGCGATCAATTTTAACGACGAATCTCTATGGGCGGGTCAATTTGCCAATACTGTGGCACAAGCCAAATCCCTCGGCGTGACGGCGGTGCGGTTGTGGCTGCCTTTTGAAACCTATTCCGATCGCCCCAATGCGTTGGACCCCGTCCCCGCGTTCGCGGATCGTAACTACGGCGACGGCGCCCAGCGGCAGAACTTGGCGCCGGAAATCATCCAGCGCGCGTTTGATCTGCACCGTGAAGGCTTTTCGGTATCGGTCGTCGTTCAGCCCCAGTTCGGGCGCGCCCCGGCCTCAGATTCGGATGTCCGCGGGCTGATCCGGCATTTCATGGACGCCACCGAGACGCCGGGCAGCAGCGTCAAGCTCAAGGAAGTGATCGACAACTGGGAGATCGGCAACGAGGTGGATGTCGGATTCTTCTGGACCCCATCAATCAATAACAAGACCGCAGGCCTGCAGCGGTATGTGGATAATTTTCTGATCCCCGCCGCCGACGAGCTGCACGCCAATGGCGATCACGAGAACGTCATCTCCGCCGGCGTGAGCTACAACCCCGCCGATCTGAAGATCATTCTGGATCGGCTTGTCTATCGCGGTCGCGTCGACGCCATCGATTACGCGGGCTTTCATCCGTACGGCAATTACGACCCGGCCAAGCCGAGCACCAATGAGCCGAAGTATCGCACGCTCACCGCGCGGGCGTATGCCGAAGAAATCGGGAAGAAACTGGTCGCCACCGAGTGGAACGTGCGCGGCTACGGCACCGACGGCTCGCGCGACGCGACCTGGGCGCAGGCGATCGACGACATCTACCGGCAGGTCATCCTGCCGAACTATGAGATTGCGTATTACTTCGCGCTGACCAACAACTGGGCCGGCCGCGGCGGCACGATCACGGCGCGTCCTGCGTCGGCACTGAAGCACGATACATCCTTATCGGTGACGTCGTCTTCGTCCTACGCGCAGCTGGAGCAGTATTACAACTCGCCGATCGTAGTTTCGGAGCCATTCTATTCCACGGTCAAATCCTGGCAGTACGGCACGATCGCCGGGCAGGTAGTGACCAGCGGCGCGGGCACGCCGCCATCAATGCGGGTGTATGTCGATCGCAATAATGATGGGCTGTTCAATATCGGCGAGCCGTCGGCGTTCAGCTGGGCGGGTGGGACGTATCTGCTGCAATACAGTTCGCGCGAAGTTCCCGCGGGCGGTTATTTCATCCGCCTGGAGCCGACGGCTGATTGGCAGGCCGTTAGCTCGGCGCAGTATGGAACGCTCGGGGCGCTGTCGAATATCAGCGGCGCGAATTTCACCGTCAGTGGTGGCGGCGTCGTTGAACCTCCGCCTCCGCCGCCTCCACCGCCGACAACCGGATCGATCAGCGGCGTGGTATTCGGCGACAGCAACAACAACGGGCTGTACGACTCCGGCGACTCGCTCGGGCCGGCGCGCGTGGTTTTCATCGACGCCAATGCCAATGGTAAAATCGATGCCGGTGAAAAACAGACCACCAGCAACGCGGTCGGCGTCTATACGTTCGCGAATCTGTCGGCCGGTGTTTACAAGATCAGCCGTGTGTTCCCCGCCGGATACCGCATCAGCAATTCCGCCAACAGCTATATCACGGTGACACTCGCCGAAGGGCAGTCGATCAACACCGCGCATATCGGCTCGACCAACACGAAACTCCCGCCGCCGCCTCCACCGCCGCCGGGCAATGATCCGAGCGGCAACACGGGTTATGTCGCCGGTTTGCTGTTCAATGACACCAACGGTAACGGCGTGCAAAACAGCAATGAAACCGTTGCCGTCGGCCGAACCGTGTACATCGATGTGAACAACAACAACAAGCTGGACTCGGGAGAAAAATCGGTCCTCACCGACTCGGCCGGCAAGTACAAGCTCGCCAATCTCGCCGCCGGCACGTACCGGGTTCGCCGGGTGATGCCGACCGGCTACCGTCTCACCACGCCGTCACTCGGCTACCACCTCGTCACGCTCGGACCGGGACAGGTGATGCAGAATCTGAACTTCGGATCGACGTCTATTGCGTAGTCCATTTGCCCCTGGAATTTGCTGACACCGAGGACGGAGATAAGCACGATAAAAATCAGTTCGGGCTTTCGTGGCAGGTCGTGCCGAGCATGATGGACGAATGGTTCAAAGACCACACGTCGGATGGCACCTGGCGCGCGATGAACGCCATGATGACGATGAAGAAGCTGGATATCGGGATGATCAGACAGGCTTATGAGGGATGAGAGCTCACATTGTGGCAGTCGCGCCGTCGCAATATCACACAGATTCTGACATCTTCGGTGGGCGAGCAATATGAGGAACAGCCGGATGAATCGGTCCATGCGCATCCCTCTTATTCTCGTTGCGGCTCTCTGCTGCCTAACCCTGACAGCGTGTCGATCCGGCGGCGGTCCGGGTGAGCCGCAGATTCCAGTAGCGCCCAGCGAGTTGCGCGGCGACTACCTGCGCATTCAGGGAACCTGGGTTGTGCTTTACAACGAGAACAAAGGCATCCCACTGCCAGAGCGGGCGGGGCATGTGTTTATTTTTGAGAAGGACCAGTCTCGTATTGGCAAACATGGCACCGACGAGCGGTTCGCGCTCGACGAAACGTCGGTGCCCAAACGCATTGAGTTTGATGATGGGCGATCGCCGATCCTTCGGGGGATCTATCGACTGGACGCTGATCGGCTAACCATTTGCACGATAAGCCCGGGGCATGCTCGGCCGAGGGAATTTAAGACTTCGCTGTTTTCAACGGCCGTGCTGACGCACCTGCAGCGCCTGCCGCATAACGAAGGGCCGGCCGGCGTCGCGGTGGTGACTCGCGGGCGATGACGCGTTTCACTGCGACGACACCGCCGCGGGTAACGAAGCTGGTAACGAAGCTGGCAACGAAGCTGGCAACGCCGCCGTCGCACGGTAATGTTGTGGCCGATGTCTCCCGGCGTACTTCCTCCGCATCCACAGCTTACGCGCTACTGGCTTGGCAATAGCCAGAAGCGGTCGTTTCTTCGCCAGATCTTCGACGACACGGCCACCGATTATGACCGGCTGGAGAACATTCTCTCGCTGGGAAGCGGGAAATTTTATCGCCGCCGGGCGCTGGCGCGCGCCGGTCTGCGGGCCGGAATGAGCGTGCTCGATGTCGCGATCGGCACCGGCCTCGTCGCCCGCGAGGCCAAGCGGCTGGTGGGAGCGGATGGACGCGTCACTGGCGTCGATCCGAGCATCGGCATGGTGGAGGAGGCGCGCATGACGCTGGACCTGCCCGTCGTGCTCGGGGTCGGCGAGCAATTGCCGTTCGAGGAGCAGGCGTTTGATTTCCTGTCGATGGGCTACGCGCTGCGTCATCTGGCCGACCTGCGGACTGCGTTCTCGGAGTATTTTCGCGTGCTCAAGCCGGGTGGACGAATTTGCATACTGGAGCTTGTCTGTCCGGAGGCACGGGTGCAGCGGAAAATGCTCGAGGCATACTTTCGCGGGCTTGTCCCCATCCTGGCCCGCATGGTGGGTACGCGGCAGGGCACGCAGAAGCTGTGGACGTATTACTGGGAAACAATCGAACAATGCGTGCCGACGACCGTCGTCCTCGACGCGCTTGCGACCGCGGGATTCATCCACGTCCGCAAGCACCGTGAGCTAGGCCTGTTCGCCGAGTACACCGCGGTGCGGCCGACGCCGCGGTAATCCTAAACCAACATCAGGCACTCGACGTGTGCACCAATTTGATAGCAGCTTTAGCCAAATGCGCTTCAGCGGCTCAAAATCGCGGCATGAGTTCAAGGCGCTGGATTTAATTGTTGACATCACTCAAGCCCCTGATAGGTTTTGGTGCGTAGCATCCAGTTGATCTGGGGTAGAGGAGAGCGCCTTTTTAGTGCTGCTACGTCGGTTCGACGTTTTTCCTAATACAAAGTTTGTTGCTGCTTGAGGCATTGCGCCTCTGTCCTTCCTTTGGTTACCAACCATCGCAGGCAGAGAGCAGCCAGCTTCCCGGCCGCGCCTTAACGAGGCCATCGAGTTGGCGATCCCGACGTCGAATGTGTAGTTCAGCTTGTCGCGCGCGGTTAGGTACGGCCGCAGCTATTCATTAATCAAAAAAATTAAACCAACAGCAAGGCAAAAGCCTTTCCAAAAAGAAGGGTATCCCTGCGCGACGAGCGAATCAGCTGGCATGCGTTCTTCCTGGCGGTTGATTGTTTGAAAGACAGTAAGGGCAATGTATGAAGGTGAATAGAACTACTTTGATATTGATGACCGCGGTGTTGGTTTCGGCAGTTGGGCTTGTGAAGACGGTTGAAGCGAAATTGGTTATCGATCTTCGGTTCTTAGACGGGACGAAGAACCGGAACATTTCCGTAGGTTCTACATCGACCATCCCCATCAGGGTGTGGGCGGTGGTGACTGGAGACGACCTGAATACCAATCGCGAAGGTCTTCAATCGGCCACGCTCGCGCTGCAGAGCCGTGTGATCACCCCGGGTATTTCAGGAAGCATTACATCCGCGTTCTGTGGTGCTGGGTGGACGGGAAGTGGAAGTTCAAATGGTTGGGCTTCAAACCTGACCCCAGATGGCGTTGGCGACTGGGGAAAGGCGAGTCCAACTCAGGCTTCTCTCGATGGATTTTTCCGGGCTAGAACAAACGCGGTGCAAGCCGGCTCCGGCGCCCAGATAAACTTCGGTTCCGTTGATGGAGTGGATGATGAGACGGAGATTCCACTCCCCAATGGGGGAAGGGAATTCTTAGTCGGCAGGTTTGTTTTCAAACCATCGGCCGCACTGCTCGGCGGAGTTCTTCGATACGATCCGGTAACACCGCCTAGCGGAATGGGCGGATTCGTCTCGGCGACATGGTGGGAGGATTCCAGCAATTATAGCTCCGGGAATCCCCCCGACGGTGGCACAAGTCCTGTAAATGGCGCCTATCTACCAGACGACGTGAATGCCGCTGGTGTCGGTGGGGTGGAGATTACCGTCATTCCCGAACCGGCGGCATTCGGGGTGCTATTGAGTTTCCTCGTGTTGGGTGGACTTCGTGCACGTCCTTCGCGGTCGAGCAGGCGCGCGGGCGTCCTCGAGTAAACACTTTCGCATACACGAATCGCGGCTCGCCCTTTCCATGCCACGTGCGGGCGAACCGGTTGACACGCGCCGGGGGTGCGGTTGTTATTCGCGATTCATAAACGGGTCGCCAGGCGACCTCTGTTTTTTAGGAGCTGCATACATCATGGCGCGATTAGTCACATTGTTTACCGGCCAATGGGCGGACCTGTCCTTCGAAGAAATCTGCAAGAAGGCCAAGTCATTCGGGTATGACGGCCTGGAGCTGGCGTGCTGGGGGGATCACTTTGATGTCGAGCTGGCGCTGAAGGATAAAAAGTATTGCCGCGGGCGGTGGGAGATACTCAAAGACTTTCAGCTCACCTGCCACGCGATCAGCGCGCACCTGGTGGGGCAGGCGGTTTGCGATCTGATCGACGAGCGGCACAAGAGCATCCTGCCGCCGGAGATCTGGGGAAACGGCGAACCCGAAGGCGTCCGCAAGCGCGCCGCCAAGCGCATGGCCGACACCGCAAAGGCGGCGCGGAAGCTGCGCGACGCGTCGCCGGACAAGATCGCTTTTCCCGCAGTGGTCAACGGGTTTACCGGTTCGAGCATCTGGCACAGTATTTACGCGTTTCCACCGACGGACCAGAAATATTGGCAAAAGGGCTTCGACGATTTTGCCAGGCGCTATGCGCCGATTCTGGCGGAGTTCGATAAGCAGGACGTGAATTTCGCGCTGGAGGTGCATCCATCAGAAATCGCGTTCGATATCGCCAGCGCGCAGCGCGCCTTGGCGGCGGTTAAAGGGCACAAGCGGTTCGGTTTCAACTATGACCCGTCCCACCTGGGTTACCAAGGGGTGGATTATGTGAAGTTCATCCGCACGTTCTCCGATCGGATTTACCACGTGCACATGAAGGACGTCTGGTGGGGCCACGGCAACGGCGACGTCGGCGTCTTCGGCGGACACACCACCTTCGGTGACGCCCGCCGCCAGTGGGATTTCCGTTCCGTAGGCCGCGGTGACGTGAAGTTCGAGGACATCATCGTCGCCCTCAATGATGTCGGCTACCAAGGCCCGCTCTCCGTCGAGTGGGAAGACATCCGCATGGACCGCGTCCACGGCGGGGAAGAAGCCGCCGCATTCGTCCGCAGCGTGGATTTCCCAACGAGTCAAATCGCCTTTGACGCGGCGTTCGACAAGTCGAACCAGTGAGGCTGGTTAGG
>JACMML010000015.1 GCA_014379105.1 Phycisphaerae bacterium | reverse complement strand
CGGACCGGGGAGCCGCTGGGCTCCGGAACCGCGGGAAATGATCCGTCGGTCAAAGTTGCGCGACTTACATTATGGCAGCAACTGTCCGCGGAAGACGGTCGTCGGGAAGTACCGCCCGGCACCGGCGACGTTGTTTGCCTGGTCGATCAGGAGGACGTTCTTGCCATTAATCCTCAGCCGGCCCTGGAGCGCGGTCGTGAGTTGTTGAAGCCGCCGAAGCTGCGTGGGCGTGGGAACGGATCGGTCAAAGTCGCCCACCAGGCAGATGCTGATGCAGTCCGGGTCGATATCGCTCGCCCCCGCCGGTGGCGCGGCTGAGAGTTGCTTGTTCCAGCGTTGGCCGACTTGGATCTCGCCGTCCATGCAGCCGTCGCCGTTGCCGATGACGAAGTGATCGCCCAGCCCATCCGGATTCTTCGCCAGCGACATCGCGTTGCCGGACGTCGTGCGGCTGTGATGGACATAAACGTATCGCCAGCGCGCGGTGCGGACGGGCGAATCGGTCTGGAAGATCGCCTCCATCGTCTGCGGTGCGTCGATCGCGAACAGGCTGCTCGATGCATCCGCGCTCAGCGGCGCCGGCGCCAATGCCAGCAGCAGGGCGCTGGTCAGCGTCAGCACGGTGATCAGTGTCGAAAGAACGATGACTCGGCGGTGGGTGTTTTTCACAACTGTTTGACCGTTCTTGAAGATCCCTGTCGATCCGGCAGTTTTTTTCTTGAGCGTTAATTTCGGATTCTGCGTCCGATAAAACCGCCCTTACCTCTTCTAGTTCTTCATCGACCTTTCGCCGTGGTTCGTTTTACTCAAAGGGCGAAAAATCATTCGCGGACGAAAGTTTTCCGCCCGCGCCGCCGATATCGCGCGATTAAACCTCGCGCGCGGCGTGCGCGGACGCATCATTTCGGACCATGAATTTTTCGATTGTCCCGACGATCAACCCTACGAACTCAAACCGACAAGATCGCTTGCTGCATCCATGCAGTGCTCACCCGCTGGCAGCGACACCGAAGTGGCGGGGGAACGCGCGAACATCCGTGTAATCAGAGTCACGCCTGCGTTGCCGCACAGGCGCGATTACAATTTTGTAGTGGACGACCACGCCAATTGCAACAAGGAACGTCCGTTTCTTTTATCACGCGAACGCCAGCACTAGAATCTGCGCAGCCAGCACGCGCAACAGCATCACAAGCGGATAGACGGCCGCGTACGCGATCGCCGGGGAATCGGATTGCGTTACAGTGCCGGCGAATTGCAGCGCGGGCGGATCGGTCATGCTTCCGGCAAGCAGGCCGCACAACGTCAGATAGTTCATCTTCATCACCATTCGCGCGAACAGCGCGACGCTCAGCAACGGCACGGCGGTGATGATCGCACCGCACGTCATCCAATACACGCCCGGGCCGTGTGCAAGCGTGTTAAAGAATTCGCTGCCGGACTTCAGGCCCACACACGAGAGGAACATGACGATTCCGACGTCACGCAGGGCAAGGTTGGCGCTGAGCGGCAGATGCCAGACGAGCGGGCCAATGTGTCCGAGCCGGCTCAGCACGATGGCCACTAGCAGCGGACCACCCGCCAACCCGAGTTTCACGGGCGCTGGCATGCCGGGGATAAACAACGGGATACTGCCGACGATTACACCCAGCGCAATGCCCAGGAACACAGTGATGATCTGCGGCTGGTTCAAGCGTTTGCTTGAGTTGCCGAGCTTCTGCGCGACCGCTTGAAGCGCCGCCTCCTCACCAACGGCCATGAGCGTGTCGCCAAATTGCAGCATCACCTGCGGCCCGGGGGGCAGCTCAATCTCGCCACGGCGCACGCGCGTGATGATCACGCTGTACCGCCGCTGAAGATTCAGCTCGGCTACGGTCTTGCCAAGCACTTCACTGCGCGTGACGAGGATCCGCCGCGCGGTGATCGTGCTCGGCATGGCACTGAGGCTTACGTTTGCGACGCGACCGATAATCATCTGCGCATCATCCAGCCGCGCTTGTGGGCCGACGGCCAGCAGCACGTCGCCCGTGTGAATAACGGTGTCGCCGCCAACGAGGCTGAGCTTGTCCTGGTGCAGCAGGCGCGAGATGTACACGTCGCCGCCGAGGCCCGGCACGCGCTGCAGCGGCAGGCCATCGAGATTGGGATTCGTGACTTCGAGATTGCGCGTGAACAAGCTCCCATCGCCGGTGTGACCGTCAGTTCCCGCCGCAGACAGCGCGCTGGTTTCGGCGTGAAGGTCGATCCGGAAGATCGCGCGGACCAACACCATCACAGTGATGATCCCGATGATGCCAAACAGGTATGCGATCGCATACGCCGCCACGGTTTCGCCCGTGTCCGCCGCTCCTTTCGCGTCGTGCAGCGCCTGCTGAGCCGCCGCGAGGCTGGGCGTGTTCGTCGTTGCCCCTGCGAACAAGCCGACGGCGCTGCCCATCGGGATGTGGCCAAGCTTGCTGACGAGGATCGCCAGGATCGCACCCATCAACACGATCGCTGCGGCAGCGAGGTTCAACGGCAGTCCCTGCCGTCGAAGCGAGGCGATGAAGCCCGGTCCGATCTGCACGCCGATCGTGTAGACGAACAGAATCAGTCCGAAGTCGCGGGCGAATTCGAGCGCATCGAGGCTGAACGCGTCATTTCCCAGCCAGCGCCCGAAAAATAGTCCGGCGAAGAGCACGCCCCCGATTCCCAGCTGTAACTTCGCAATACGGACGGCGCCAAGTGCCAGGCCGCACGCGGCGACGGTGCTAAGGACCAGAACGGTCAGGACGATCGACTGCGGCTTGAAGAACCGAAACAGAATTTCGCCAGACGCCAGCAGTACCATTCGGCCTGTAATCTAGACCGACGCCGGGCTTTGTACAAAACCACCATGCGATCAGCGGACGGAGATTGACTTATTTCTGTTCGAACGCGCCATCCCCGGCGAGGCTGGTCTTGAACGCGCCGTCCCTCAGCCACGCCTTAGCAACCGTATCGTCCTTCAGATACGCATCCCAGAAGCCAGTTGAGCTGATGCGGATGATCTCGTGATGTCGCGCGTCGGTCGGTTTGAACTGCCGGCGCGCGCGGCCGCTGAAGACCATGTGGTCGCCGTCGGTCAGCGTCAGCAGATACGCGGCGTGATCGTTCATGTGATCGAACGGAATCCGGCGATCGGCCGCGGTGGTTTCGCCGAGCGGGCTGACGTCGAGCGTGCCGGTCATTTCGAACACCGGGATCTTGATCGCGCCGAATTCTTCATCGAGCTTGTCGTGATGGCGCGGCGTCGCGGGGCTCATGGGCAATGCGGCCTTCACGCGTGGGTCGGATAATTTGCCCAAGAGTTTTTCGCCGGCATTGCCCCCCAGCTTTTCGCCGGCGATCAGCATCGTCGTCTGTCCGCCAAAACTGTGGCCGGACATGCCGATGTGTTCGAGGTCGAGCCTGCCCTTCCATTCGGGCTGATCATTCAGCTGTGTGAGTTGATCGATCACGAACGAGACATCGCGCGCCCGTGCCACCGAATTTTCCGCGTTGGCCGCCCGCTTCAACGCTTCACCCGGGTTCGCCTGACCACGCCAGACTTTATCATCGCTGCCCTTGTGTTGGAGGTGAACGACGATGTACCCGTTCGCCGCCCACTGACGGCCGATGAATTCGTAACCCTCGCTCGAGCCGCCCAGACCGTGCGAAAAGATGATTACCGGGAACGGCCCGTTCCCACTGGCGGGCGAATAAATCTTCGCCGGCACCGATCGGTTGCGGGCGTCATCGTTCCATTCCAAGCGGCTTGATCGCGTCAGCAGCGGCGCGCGATCGGGTGCATACGGAAGCGCGACCGGCTGTGTCGATGGCGCCGCCAGGCACGTGAGTGCGAACAGATTGATTAGTAGCGTCGTGCCGATCCTCGTACGGTGCTTCATGCGGTCGCTCTCATTCCGCGTACGTTCGCAACAGGGATGCGCTCACGGTTTTGTATTCGCCGCCGGTCTTGCTGGCGATGTCGCGCAGGACCGGGCTGGCGGAATCACCGATTGCGACGGTGTGAATCTTGGCGTTGCTCGTCCGGCGGATTTGCATTACCTGCTGGACGAGCGCCGGTTCCAGTTCAAGACCCTTACCGGTGACGAGGACGATCGCGTCGGCCTTGTTTGCGATGGCGCGCTTCAGGGCGTTGGTCGGATCGCTCTGGCCGAAGGCGGTGATGTCTTCCATCGCGCGCTTGCAGGCCGTCACTGCTTCCGGCCGCGCGTGCGCGGGGAGGCCGGCGGGGTAGCTGTCGTCCTGTCCATTGCTCCAGAAGATCACCTGGAACTTGCGATCGGCGCCGAGCGTTTCGATCGACTTGTACGCCGCCTCCTTCAGCGTGTCGAACACTTCGCCCGTGCCATTGCCGCGATCGAGCACGTAGATGATGACCGGCGCATCGAGCGAAATGCCGCAGAAATGCGGGCCCGTCGCCAGCGGTGCGACCTCGGTCGGAATGGTCGGCGTGCCGGATGACGCTTGCGCTTTTTGGGGAGTCGATCGACCGAACACCAGCCACAACACGAGGACCAGCAGGACGACGATGACTCCGCCGGCCAGCGACAACCAGAGCGTCAGCGACTTGCTTGCAAACATCGTTGATGGTTGCGGCGAGGACTTGAGTCGCCCGGAGCGCAATCCGCTGCCCGCGCTTCCGAAGCCGCCGCTGCTGGCGACGATCTCGGCCAGCTCATCCAATCCGGTTCCCACGCGTACGCCGCTCTCAGCGGCGCGATCTCGGGAGAAGATCGCCTTCTGCGGTTTCTGCCCCGCCGCTGCCACCGCCGGCGCTGCGCCGGGCGCGCGGGATGCGCTGCCTTTCACATGCGTCGGCACCGTCTGAATCGTCCCGCAATGCTGACACCGACAAACCCCACCGGCGAACGCGTCGTCGATCGTCAGGACCGTGCGGCAGTTGGTGCAGGTGAGGGAAATCATTCGGCGGTAGAGGGCAGAGGTTAGAGGGCAGAGGGCAGGAATAAAACAAGACGCGTTTTTTCCTGACCTCTGCCCTCTCTCAAGGTTTCCACAAATAATAAAACCCCGGTCCGCGGGTCATGGCTGAATCAGGGAGCTCAAGTTTCATTACGTTGTCGCGGACGGGTTGGATCGATGTATCGGCGTAGATCGATCCGCTGTAGCCGTAGGGTCGCTTATACATGATCGCCTTGGCGCCGCGAGCGTTGCTCATCTCGCGGGCCAGGTCGATCGCGTCGGTCAGCAGGCCTGTGCGATCGACCAGACCGAGCTTGAGCGCCTGCGCGCCGCTGAAGACTCGGCCATCCGTCGCAATTTTGAGCCGTTGCTCGTCGGTGATTTTCCGATTTTCGCGGACCACGTCGACGAACCGCGCGAAATATTCATCGACGATCCCCTGCATCACCTTTCGCGCTTCCGGATCCAGCGGCTTGAACGGCGAGCCCATGTCTTTCAGATCACCGCTCTTGATGGCCGTGCTGGTCACGCCAAGCTTGTTCATCGCGCCGGAGACTTCGAAGGTCTCGAAGATCACGCCGATGCTGCCGATCACGCTGGTCGGATGCGCGACGATCTGGTCGCACGCGCACGCGACGAAATACGCCCCGCTGGCGGCCACCTCCTGCGTGTTGGCGATCACCGGCTTTTTCGTCTTCGCGCGAAACGCTTTCACCATCTCATACATCGTGTCCGAACACGTCACGGTTCCGCCAGGCGAGTTGATGCGAAGGACGACCGCCTTCACATCCGCATCGTTTTCGGCCTGCTCAAGCTGCTGCG
>JACMML010000185.1 GCA_014379105.1 Phycisphaerae bacterium | reverse complement strand
CACCTCCGGGTGTCCGTCCTGCCATTCGTTGATCGTGTCATCGAGGAACGCCAGGCCTTGATCGGAATACTTGCCGTGGAAGCTCTTCATGCGAACAGGTCCGGCGCCGGTGACGTGCGGCTGGCGCTTCCAATCATGGGTTCGGTGACGCGCGCCTTCCTCATAGCTGCGAATCTTCTTCTGATGATCCGCCACCGCATCGACTTCGCCGTCGTCGATCAGCAGCATCGGATCGCTCGCGCGCAACATGCCGGGCGTGCCGACCAAGGGATCGACGAGCGTCGAATCCTGCGCCGGGCGAATGTGGTGGGCGTGGTGGTCGCTGGTGTGCAATCCAGCATGGGAAAGGTGCGGCTTCAATGACGGCGGAAGTCCGGTGGGACGTGTATCGCTCATATCTGCTCCTTCGCACTGGCCGTGCGATTACCTGGGGGACGTGACGGGATCCATGATACACCCGGCGACGAAATGGCGGGATAATAATTTCGCGGCGCGCCAGCCGGTTGCCATCGGGGTGAATGAGTCAAATTGCGGGTGGGAAGACGCCCCGAAACACCAGTTTCTGTCCGCGGTCAGTAGCCGATGCCGATTTGCTCGTGCACCGAGCGTGGAGCGGTGATGACGAGATTGCCATTGAGATGGCGGATGCGGGCTTTTCCGCCGTTGATGTCCCAGACGTCGGCGCGAATGGTCGTCTGGATGATGTCGATCAGGTCCTGGGCTCGCTCTTTGCGCGTCTTGGTCGTGCGTTCTTCGGTTTCGTTCCCGCCGCTGTTGCCCAGGCCGCTTCCACTGCCCGATCCGCCGCCTGAGCCACTATCACCGCCGACCGTCACCTCGGTGCCGGTGTCGTTGCTGTTGTTCTGGTTTGGGGTCTTGAAATCAGGAATGTCGTGCAGCAGATCCTGCACCGGATAGACCCGCGTGATCATCTGCGCATCGGCCCGCGCGAGCGTGGTAATGTGGATGACGCCGTTATCGATGTAATAAGCGAGAAGTCCGGGCGAGGCGCTCTCAAGCGTGGCTTTGAGTGCGACGCGGAACTTTACGCGTTTGAGATTGAGATTAACCGGCGTATCGCGCGACACGCCGATCTCTTCGAGGGCTTTCCATTCAACCACGATATTGGCGCCGGTGACGGTACGGAAGAAATCGATGGCGTCGGTCAGTGCCGCCTCGCGAAAGTTCACCTCGGCCGGCTTCTTTGCGGGGGTGTTGGCTGGAACGGGCGCCACAGCTGCGGGACGCGTGGTCGGCGCCTGCGCGATCGCGGCCGATAACGACGACCCGATCACCAGGCCAATGAGTGCTGCATGACGCATGGCGCACCTCAATATCAAAGCGTGTGACCTGATCAGGTCGACTTCGGGCCGGTCAGATCAGTCTTAACATCCGTATTTTTCTCGACTTCGGCGTTCACGTCGCTCAGTCCCTTTTTGAACTGCACGATCGTCTGACCGATACTTCGCCCGACCTCGGGCAGCCGGCGACCGAAAAACAGCAGGCCGAGCCCGGTCAGCAGGATCAATTCAAAAGGGCCGGGCATACCGAACGCGAGTGGAAGTGGTGTCATGATATTCCTCGTAAAGCAACAGCGGCACATCGGACAGTTTCATTGTAGACGAACATGGCCTACAAACCATTCCTAATTTGCAACGCGCGAACTAGTCAATAATTCCCACAATCGCACCATGTCCGGCGCCAAGGGAGCGGTGATTGTCATGGGGTTCAGCGTAATCGGGTGCGTGAACGTAATCTCATGTGCGTGCAGGGCTTGCCGCGAAAAGACGAACCCCGAATCGGCCTGGTCGGCGACGATCTGACCGCCGTACATGGTGTCCCCGATGATCGGGTAGCCGATGTGCGACAGGTGCACCCGCAGCTGATGCGTCCGGCCAGTTTTTGGGAAAAGCTTCATCAAGCTGAATCGGCCTCCGGGGGTGCGGAAGTGCTGATCGTTGGCAAAAGTGCTCTTCTGGAACATATACACGGTTTGTCCTACTGGCGTCTCAAGCGTCTCCTGAACCTGATATCCCGTGACCGCAGATCGGCCACCACTTTCTATCTTACGCACCGCCTGCTTCTCGCGGATGTAGCGATCCCGGCCGATCGGCATGTCGATGACGTCGCCCAGCAAAGGGGGAATGCCGTGGCACATCGCGACGTAGGTTTTCTGAATTGTCCGGTTCTCGAACTGCCGCGCCAGCCGCCAGTGCGCTTCGTCGGCTTTGGCGATCAGGATGACGCCGGTGGTATTGCGATCCAGCCGGTGCAGAATGCCCGGCCGCCAGTTGCCGTTTACGCTGGACCACTTGCTGCCGTAAAACGCCAGCCCGTTCACGAGCGTTCCGGTCCACACGCCGCGCGCCGGATGCACCACCAGATTGGCCTGCTTGTTCAGCGCCATCATGTAGTCATCCTCGTACAAAACATCCAGCGGCATGTCCTCGGGCACCAGCTGCTCGATCATCTTCGGCGGGGCGCTTACCTCCACAATGTCATTCTCGCGTGGCTTGACGCTGCTCTTGGTCGGCTTGCCATTGAGCTTCACCAGCCCGTCTTCGATCAGCCGTTGAATCTCATTGCGCGAAAGGTAACCGATGCGATCGACAAGGTATTGATCCAGCCGGCGCGTCAGGTTCTTACCAAGCCGAAACTTAAACTCGCGCAAGTCCCCATCCTCGGCCAAGTCGGCTTCGGCATCGGGTTCGGGTTGATCAATTTCTTCGGACATGATGAATTGCCACAGAATTATTCGCCACAGAGGCACGGAGACACAGAGAGGAAAAATACTTATATCCACAGATTACACTGATTTCACAGATTAAATACGTGCCTTCCAATCTGTGAAATCGGTGTAATCTGTGGATCACATTCTTTCTTTTCTTCTCTGTGTCTCCGTGTCTCTGTGGCAAATTCTTCTTGCGACATGTGCTCACGGCTGAGTCGTTGAAGGAGCCGTGGAGGGCGCAGTAGCTGGTACGGGGGTTGTGCCAGAGTTTCCGAGCAGGGGGATGTCGAAGGTCGGGGCGAACGGGCCGGATTGACGGTTGCTCAGATCCAGCGCCGGCACCGGCGCCTCGGGCGGAAGAAGCAGGAGCGGCTTCTGCAGGTTGTCGAGCATGGAGATGCGTTTTTCAGCCATCGCTTTGCTAGCGCCCGCGGTGCCGGATGCCTCGATCAGCGCCTTGTATTGCTGGCGCGCTTTTGTCCAGTCGCGGCGGTTCTCGGCGATCGCCGCCAGGCCGAAGCGGGCGACGGTGGCGGGGATCGGCTGATCGGCGTAATCACTCACGATCCGCGTATACGCGGCTTCGGCGCGGTCAAGATGGCTACTGGCGGATTGGGTCGTCGGCGACTGCGTCGATTGCGTCGTTGGCTGTGTGGTGGACGGGGCATCGGGCTGGTTGGCGAGCAGCCAGTAGAGATCGCCGCTTACCTGCCACGCGCTGGCTAGCCGGGAGCGATCTGTCGCCGGGTCGGCTTCGTCCAGCACCTTCTGCACTGATCCGCGGATGTCGGCCTCGGCATCCTGGATCATCTTGGCGCGCTGCGGATTCGGAGCCGGGCTCATTCGCTGCAACTCGGTAAGCGTATTCCACGCGGTGGCGAGTGCGATCCGTACGCCTTCTTCGCGTTCGGCCACCTGATTTCGGCGATACCGCACGGCCGCGACGATCAGCAGCACGATCGCGAGCACCGTCATGATTTTCGAGCTGTGCTTGCGCAGCAACTCCGGCAGATTCGTCATCGTGGCGGCCAGGGAGTTGGTCTGCAGTTCGTGCCGGTGTTCACTTTTCATAGGGGCGAAAAGTGTACCCCGACACGTAAAATTTGGCGAATCGGGCTCCCCCGCATCTCTGCCGCGCGGGCACTAGCCCCCGGAGGATGGCCCGGCGAGCTTTGCGTCCCGCTCGGTCATCCCGCGCGGGTCCAGCGCTTTGGCCAGCGCTGCTTCATCCATGATTTT
>JACMML010000184.1 GCA_014379105.1 Phycisphaerae bacterium | reverse complement strand
TAGCCGCGACGGTTTGCTCATGGGGCTCAGCGATTATTCTCTCAACGCGGTTGTGGTCGACATCTCCACAGGCGCGGTCAAGGCGTCGTGGCCGGCGCACACGAGCGAATGCACCGGCATCGCGTTTTCTAACGATACAAGACTGGTCGCCACCTGCTCGATCGATAAGACGGTGAAGATCTTTGACCTTCAGACCCGTGACCAGCTTCAAACCATCCGCTCTCACGGCAACAAGGTCTTCCACGTCGCGTTTTCCCCCGTGAACAACCTGCTTGCTTCGGCCGGCACCGAGGGAATCGTGTGCATCCACAATCCTCAGACGGGAGAACTCGTCCAGCGCCTCCATGGGCACGCCGAGCGAATCATTTCGCTTCAGTTCTTCGCCGACGGACGCCTGATGACCTGCTCGCGCGATGGAACAGTGCGGATCTGGGACAATGTCGGGCAGCCCGACATCACGCAGGTGTCGACAAGCGGGGCGTGCAACGGCACCGCGATCAGCCCCGATGGCCGCACCGCGGTGGTCCGTGATCTGGGCGGCTCGCTCCGCCTGATCGATATTCCCAGCGGCAACGTCAAAAAGGCCATCAGAGTCGGCGAATCCCAGCGGGGCGTCGCGATCGCGATCTCAGGCGACGGATCCCTGTTCACCTTTGCCGACGGCAATGACGTTGTGGTGATGCGCATGTCGGATTGTTCCGAGCTTGCACGATTGAAGGTGCACGCTCAGACCGTCATCCGAAGCGTCTTCAGCCCGGACGGCTCCATGATCGCGTCCACTTCATTTGACGCGACCATCCGCATCTTTGATCTTGCTTCCGGAAAAGTGCTGCACACGCTGCTCCCGCCCAGCGGCGCAGGACAGATCAATCTGGCGTTCTCCGCCGACAGCTCCAGACTCGCGGCTGGCGGCGACGAGAAACTCGTCTACATCTGGAACGTCTGGTCCGGCAATCTCGAACGCACCTTGAAGGGGCATGATTCCGCGGTCTTCCATATGGTGTGGGGCCGCAACGACGACACCCTGATCACCGGCGGCGACGACGGGCACATCATGGTCTGGCCTACGCGGTCGGACGCTCCTCCCCGCAAACTGCTTGGGCACAACGGGCCGGTCTATTCGCTGGGAATCTCCGCCGACGGGAGCAGGCTGGTTTCAGGCGGATTCGACAATACGTCCCGCGTGTGGAACATGGAAACCGGACAGGAACTGCTGACGCTGCGCGGCCATACCTCCGGCATTGTCTGCGTCGCATTCAGCAAGGACGGCAACCGCCTGGTGACCGCAGGAAACGATGCCCGGCTGATGATTTGGGATGCTCCACCGGCGGATGAGCGCGCGAAAAAAGAGTGAACCTTCCGGAAACGTGCCGTCCCACGCAGGATCTGCGGAGCGCGCGGTGCGCAAGTGGAGTGGTGCGCAGGCATCAGGATCGAACTTCGTACCATGCTTCCCACGCGCTGCTCAAGAGCTCACGGCATCGCGATGTACAACTCGCGTCACTATTTCCCTTCAAACCAGTTCGCCGAGATGCTCGCATCAACTTTGAGCGGCACCGTCAGCGTCATCGCGCCTTCCATTTTCGCCACGATCATTTCCTGGACCTGCTCGGCAATTCCAGCAGGAGCTTCGAAGACCAGTTCGTCGTGGATCTGGAGCAGCATCTTGCACGGCGCCAGAGGCGCAAGCACGCGATCAGTCCCTGCGCTGGCTGCCTTGAGCGTCTCGTGGATCTCCACCATCGCCAGCTTGACGAGATCGGCGGCCGAACCCTGCACCACGCTGTTGATCGCGGTGCGTTCCGCGAACGCTCGGCGGGACGGATTGGTGGATTCAATTTCCGGAATCGGCCTTCGCCGCTTGAGCATGGTTTCCACGTAGCCCAGCTGCTTGGCCTGCACCACACATTCTTCGAGGAAAGTGGTGATTCCGGCG
>JACMML010000014.1 GCA_014379105.1 Phycisphaerae bacterium | reverse complement strand
GGCGCCCGCGCTGCCGCCCCGCCGACCGCCCACGCTCGCGCCGGCGAACCGGCGCCGCTCACGGTCAGCACGCGCGTGCCGGACTTGAAGTCCATACCACAGCTCACGCAGATCATCGTGCCCGCTTCCACATCCGCCTGGCACGACGGACAGCGTATGGAATTGCTCGCCACCGCGGCCTGCGGCCGGTCGTCACCGGACAGCGCGTAGAGATCATCAAGCGACGGATCGTCGGCGGTTTCTGAAACCGCCGGTTTGGGGACAAGCACGGGAGTGCCGCATTTACAGCGGACTTTTTTGCCCGCCAGTTCCATCTTCCATGCGTATGTTTTGCCGCAAGACTGGCACTTGAATCGATCAATCGTCGCCATCGCCAAACTCCTGCCTGGATTTGAACCACCCAGCCTACCGGCCGGCGCGGCGCAAACGCAATTACAAGGCTTTTTGATAACGCGCGCCGGTGCCCACGAAAATCGCCCTGTTCAGGGCAGGGACGGGCAACCGATCAGAAAACGAATCGGAGCGGACAGGAACCGGCCGGACGTGAAAGTCTTAATCGCGCATCAGTCGCGCAAGCGCCGTGGGCAATCCGATCTTGAACTTCTGACGGAGCCCGGTGGTCGGGTGATCCAGGTGCAACTCGATCGCCGCGAGCATAAGCCGGGGCGCTTCGGCGCCGGCATAAAGCGGATCGCCCATGATCGGGTGGCCGCGCTCGGCGCAGTGGGCGCGTATCTGGTGCTTGCGGCCGGTCTCGAGCTTGATGCGCAGCAGCGATCGGCCGTCGCGGACGGAGGTCGTCTGATAATGCGTGACCGCCAGATCGCCGCGCGAATTGGATTTGGTCGAGTGAACGGTTCCGTCGACGAATTCAACCAGCCGCGAGCGGATCGTCCCCACCGCCGGCTCAAGCACCCCGCGCACGATGGCGGCGTAGACTCGTTCGGCGCTGTGATCAAAGAATTGCTTCTTCAGCGATCCGTACGCGTCGGCGGTGAGACTGAAGACCAGCAGGCCGGACGCGTCGCGATCAAGCCTGTGAATCAATCCCACCTTCGCCCGCGGCTGCTTGACGGCCATGTACTCGCGGACCAGCGCCAGCGCGGTCGGGCGCTTCTCCGTCGGCACGGTGCTCGTGAGCAGGCCGGACGGTTTATCGACGACCAGGAGCTGGTCATCCTCGTACACCACTTCCATCGGCAGCCCGGGGCCCGCCGGGCCTGCGGGCTCGATGATCTGCACATCGTCATCAGGCGCGATCGGCAGGCGGCCGATCTTCACGACCGCACCGTTGACGTGCACCCGGCCGGTGGAAAGCAGTTCACGCAAGCGCGTTTTTTTACTCCCCGGGCGGAGACGAGCTAGGGCATCGATTAAAGGAACGATCAGAGTTGGCGTTTTAGTCATGGATTTGTCAGTTTTCTGACCGCTACATGATAGCGATTTTCCGCAGGAATTGGGGCGCGGACGATTATTTGCAGGCTTTTAGGCCAAAATCGTCCGGTTTTGCCCAGAAAGTCCCCTGTCGGCATACCGAAAAACCACCGCAAAAATGGAGCGGCGGCCGACGTTGTTTGTCGACCGCCGCTCTGCGGAGGAGGATCGCCTATTCAAGCGAATGTGCGATGCCGATTGCTTAACATAACCGGCGCTTACACAGCCCGGCGACGACGACGCAGCATGCCCATCGCGCCGAGTCCGAGCAGGCTCAGCATCGCGGGTTCCGGAAGAGGTCCGGTCTGCGAGGAGAAGCCGGTGTCGATCAAGGCATAGTCGCTGCCGTTGATCACATCGTCGTAGTTCACATCACCGTAGAACCAGCCCGTGCCGCCGCCGGAGAAGCCGGTGTCGGCCAGAGCGTAGTCGCTGCCGTTGACGACGCCGTCGAGGTTCGCGTCACCGCGCCAGGTGTATTTCACCAGGACCGATGTTGTCGGATTCGGCACAGTAAATCCGGAGAGCGCGGCGACCTGTCCGCCAGTGGTGGCGCCGTCGATGACGCCAAGCATGGTGCCGCTGAGCCCGATGCCGCCAGCGCCCTGCGCCTGCACCTCGGCCGACGCGATGCCCGTGCCATCGCCACCGAAGCCGAGCAGTGGTATGCCTGCTTTGACTTGGGCAAGCACCGAAGCGTACGGCGTCGCGTTGGCGCCGTAATCGACGATCAGATCGTTGTCGTGCAGTTCGAGCGTTCCGAAGAAGTTGCTGCCATTGGGCGTGACGGTCAGCGAGCTGACCAGCGTCACACCCGCCGACATTCCATTGATCGGAACTTCGACAGCGCCGTTGGTGGTGCCGTCTCCGTTGATCACCATTGGCTGATTGGTCTTCAGTCCGTTGGTGGTGATCAGCTTGCCCGCGCTGACGGTGGTCGTGCCGGTATAAACGTGCACTCCGCCAAGGGTCAACGTCCCAAGACCGGTCTTGGTCAGACCGCCGGTGTTCGTGGCCGCCATTGCGGTCGCGTAGTTGACGTTCTGACCATTGGTATCAATGCCCATCGGGGAGGTGCTGTTCTTGATACGCGCCGAGTAGTCGACGGTATTCGCGGCGGTATGCTGCAACGTGCTGCCGTTGCCGAAAGTCACGTCGCCGGTCGTACCGATCGCGCCGGCACTACCAAGCGACAGCGTGGCGGTTGCGAGCGATGGCGCCTTGATGAGCGTCGTACCGGTGTACGTGCTCGCTCCGTCCAGGACGACCGTGCCGCCCAGAATGGATACGCCGCGTACATTCGCGCCGGCATTCGGATCCACGATCGCGGTGGAGTAGGTGTATGTCGGACCGTTCGTCGCATCGAGGCCGATGCTCGATCCGTTCTTGAATCCACCGGTTGCCGTGCCCAGTGCGGCAATCGTATCGATGTCGGTCGAAACGAACTCGCCAGCGCCGCCAACGTTGAACGCCGCGGTGGCGCCGGAATCGACAACCAGATTCGTGGCCGTCCACTGTGCCACATTGTTGTTATAGAGCGAGGCCTGTGTAGCGAACTGCAGCGTTCCGCCGGTGACCCGTGAGGCGCCATCGTAGGTGTTCGCACCAGCAATAATGAGTCTTCCCAAGCCACTCTTGGTCAAACCGCCATCTCCGACGACGCCATTGAGGAAGCCTTCATCGATGCGGATTTCTTTACCCAGCCCATTCCAGCCGGCGGTATCAATTTTCGCACCGCCCGCAAGGACGTTCATGGTCAAAGCCGCACTAGCGGCGATGTAGGCGGCGTTATTGTCTTCCGCCTTGATCAACGTGCCGTTGAGGTTGAGTATCGCGGTATTGGTTGTGGTGATGTTGTTTGTCCACAATGTTCCGCCGTTCAGGTTGGTGGTCGTCGTAGTACCGCCACCGTTCAATTGCAGGCCTGCAAAGATCGGACCCGTGATGCCATACACGACGTTCGTCGACGGATTACCCATCGTGAGTGTCGCGTTGTCCTGCATGGTCAACGTTACCGATGCTGTGGCCGCTCCACCGGCGGCGAGTTGCAATCCTCCCATCAGGTTTGCCGCGGCATTATTTCTGAAATCAAACGTCAGGTTACTGCCGGCATTTCGTCCGAACCAGACATTCGGCCGGGCATTTAACACGGAGTTATCCTGCCATGCCCACCGTCCGCGTTCGAAGTTCGGCAAGCCGTTCCACGTCAGGTTAGCTGGATCAGGCAGGTTGATGGACCCTGTCCCGACGACGGTAAGCGTATTGAACGCGTCGTTACCTGCGTTGATACGCAGGTTTGTTCCGTTGTTGGTCAGTGCGACGGGGGTCGTTATTTTTCCGGACAACGTCACGTTGTTCGGTGTGCCTGTCACTCCACCGGTTACATCCATCAGTCCGTTGGTGGTGTTTCCGTTGGGGTTCAAAGCGATCGTTCCGCCGATATCGGAACTGTTCCGGAGCTGAAGACCATTACCTAGAATTCTGGTCGTGATGGTCGATCCAGCGGGGAGCGCCGTGCTGCTGGCCAGGAAAACCTGACCAGCACTCACATCAAAGCCGCCGGTCATCGTGTTGTTGCCTGTAAGCGTCAAGTTGCCGCTTCCAGTCTTGTTCACAGCGAGCGTGCCGCTCGTGTTCCTCAAGTTGCCGGCATAGGTGGCATCGCCCGTGTCAGCGATGATTAGCGTGGCCGCCCCGACGCCGGTCAGGTTATCGACGTTGCCGCCCGTGCCACTGAGCAAACTCGTGGTTACGGTGCTGTCATTGAGATTGAGCGTGCCACCGTTGGTGGTGATGGGTCCGGTTCCCAGACCGCTGCCCGTGCCAACAGTCAGCGTCCCAGCGGTAACGCGAGTTCCCCAGCTTCCGGTATTGGTTCCGGCGAGGGTCGTCGTGCCGGTGCCGGATTGTGTAACGATGCCACCGACCGCGCCGGAGATGCTATTGGTGACGTTGTAGGAATCGGAACGGTTGAACGTAAGTGTCCCATTGACCGCGACGGCGCCCGAGCCAAGCGTGCCGGTGGTGCCACCGTTGCCGATCTGCAACTGGTCGCTGGAGGAAACCGTCGTGGTGCCGTAGGTGTTCGTTCCGGTCAGTACAACCGTACCGAAACCACTATCCACTGTCAGGTTCGCTCCGCTGATGGCCCCGGAAATGGTCAGCGTATTTGCGAGGTTGGATACTCCGAACGTGGCATTGGTGACCAGGTTAACCGGAGCGGAGATCGTGTGATTCCCGTTGACGTTGCTGACCAATGCGGCACCGAATCCACCATCAATATTCAGCGTGCCGCCGGTGCCGGGTGCGAGATCATACGAGAAGCTGGCGTTATTGAAGGTTGCCGCACCCAAGGTGCGGTTACCATCAAGTGTCACTTGCCCACTAGCAAGCAACGCCGAACCGAAGATCGCAGACGCCGCAGGTGCGTCTGGAATGGCTGGGTTGGAAGTCCAATTCGGACCGCTATTCCAAGTGGAGCCAGCCGAATTCGCCCATGTCGCAATGGTCGTCAGACCGCTGATGGTCAACGTGACATTCGTGCCGCTCAAACCCCAGAGATAAGATCCGCCACCGACAGGATTGGCGATCGAGAAATTGGTATTTAAAGTTGCAGGGCTTGGAATCGTGCCTGCCGTTACGTTGAAGATGTTGTACGTGCCGTTGATCGTGAACGGGCTCGCGGTGCCAGCGGCAAACAAGTTGTACAAGGTCCCACTAGCGACTGACAGTCCGTTAGTGGAAACGGTCATGTCGTTCCCTGTGGCGCTCATGTCCAGGTCAAGAACGGATCCAGTCGAGAAGCTTACGCCGCCGGTGGTCAGGGTTCCGAGTCCGGAGAGCGTGCCCGGGACGCCGGTGTTAAGTCGTCCGCCGTTCTGGATGTCTGCAGAACCCGCGATCGTGCCCGTGCCACCGAGAATACCGGTGGAGTTGACCGTAACCGCACCGGTGCCGGTCGCCGAGCCAGTCGTGTTTACTGCCAGCAGGGTTGCACCGTTGCCGATGACAGTGCCTTTGGTGTAGGTGTTTGCGGCGCTGAGCGCGACGGTGCCGTCGCCGGTCAGCGCCGTTGTGTTAGCGGTTCCAACCCCCGTTCCGGGGACTGTGCCACTGCCAATGGTCAACGCCTGTGCGGTGGTTGCCGCATCGGAAATAACCCCGTTAATGGTGAGCTTATTGCCGCTGGTGGACGAAATGCCAGCGGTGCCCGTAATTCCAATTCCGCGGGTGGAGGCAAGATTGATGTTCCCGCCATTGCCGATCAGCGAGCCGCCACCGATTCGAACTGTCGGAACGCCGACACCGGCGGTTGCTGATGGATTACCGAGCGGACCTGTTCCGGCGCCGGAGGTCAGATCAGAGGCGCTGAACATGATTGCGCCTTCATAGATGACCGTACCGCCGCTGTATACGTTATTCGGGCGCACCATAACCATCGTGCCAGCACCCGCTTTTACAATGGCTGTTGGCCTGATGTCGCCGGTATTGCCGCGGCTGTTGGTAGCTTGAACGTCAACGTTGAAGAAACCGCCGGTATTGTTCTGCCAGACAGTGTTCTGATACTGCTGTGCCGCATCGTTGCGGCCGTTATCCCAAATCGCGCCGGTGATTCCGGAAGAAAAGGCCGCATTGTTTGCGCCCATGTTCGGCGTAACCAGAACGCCGGTTACGTGATAGAGGGAGCCGTTGAGATTGACGGTATTGACACCGGGCGTGTTGAAACGAACCGTATTCGCATACCGATTACCGCCGCCGACGTTACCGCCTTGGGTGGTCAGATCGTAGTTGCCCGCCGGGCCGCCGGTGTTATACCCGCCGTTGGTGGCAAGCGGGATCATGAAACCAGCGATCTGGCTACCGCCCTTGATGGTGTTGTTATCCGCGGCATCGACACCCGCAAAATCGTAAAGACCGACCGTGGCATAACCCGAACTGGCTTGCCCGGCGACGGCGCCACCGCCGAGTACACCAGCGGTGCCCGTGTTCGTTAATGCCGAAGTGCGCGCAAAGCCCGTGGCCGCGATCGGCGCGCCGGCGGCGTCCTGGGTTGCAGGTCCGACAAAGCGAACTGCCACGCCGCCGCTTTTCTGCGCTTCGTTACCACCAATTGGTGCTGAGATAACGCCTAAATTAATGGTTGGCGTCGCGGTGCTGCTGACGTCGCCGGTTACGGTGAAGGTTGTAAGGCCACCGCCGAGGATGCCAGTGCCACTGCCAAAGGTCGTACTTGCGACGGTCTGCTGAGCAGCCACTGGTACGCCCGAACCAGTCACGCTGAAGTTCGCGCCCTGCCCGATCGAGAGTGCGGTCAGTGCAGGGAGGATGTCCGCAGCAGGTGCGCCCGCACCAGCAAAGTTGAGGGTGAGGCCGCCTGTTTTGACATTGACGCCCCCGGTGGTGCCAAGGATGGGCATCGAGATGGTTGTGTTATCTGAGCGGTTTAGTGAGAGCGTACCGCCATTGAGTGTGACGTTATCCAACGGGATCATCCCGGTCGTCCCACCCGTGCCAAGTTGGAGCGTGCCGCCATTGATCGTCGTGCCCCCGGTATACGCATACGTGGAATTGAGTACGACTGTCCCCGGGCTGCCCGCGGTTCCGGCGACAAGGCTATTTCCGCCCGTAATTGTCGAACCATTGTAGTTCAACGTGCCACTGCCGCCGCCAAGGCGATAGGTTGTTCCTGACGGAGTTAAGGTCCCGGTGTAATTTACGGTCCCGATCGCCCCGAGGCTGACATTCGCCAGGCCGGGCGTGGCAAAATCAATCGCATTAGCCGTGTCGGCAGTCATCGCCACCGCGCCGACGCTGGCAGCCGTGAGACGATTTACGAATGCTTGATCTGTAACCCCGTCGCGGGCAATAACAGCATTATTGCTGAGTGTGACGTCCGCGCCGCCGCCACCGGCGAAAGAGGCCGCGCCAAATCGTGCGGTGCCGCCGCCGGTGCCAGCGCTGGAGATCGTCGTTGCTCCGGTATAGCTATTCGTGCCTGTAAGGGAGACTGTCTGTCCGACGGCGGCCAGAATGTCTAAAGCGGCACTGTCGACCATATTGGATGAGATCGTGAACGTGCCGGCATTACCGCCGCCCAGACGATAGGTGCCACCCGCTGATGTCAACGTGCCACTCAAAATCGAATTGTTATTTCCACCAACGCGAATCCCTGCCAGACCTGGTGTTACCAGATCGAGGTTGTTCGCGCTGGAGACGCCGAGGATAAACGTGCTTGTGCTGGCACTGTTGACCTTCGTGAGGGTCGCCTGGTCCAGTGCAAAGTTGGTGATGACATTAGAACCGGTGGCTGTGAGTCCGGCTGCGAGTGCGCCGAGGCTGCCGGCGTTGGTCAGAATTAATTGCCCGCCGGTGATCGTCGTCGTTCCGGTGTAGGCATTGGTCAATCCACCAAGGGTTACGTTGCCGGTGCCCAGGAAGTTGAAGGAACCGGTGAAGCTTGCGAGCCCGGTGTAATTCAAATTGCCGACACCTGTCACCGTTACGTTACCAGTACCGTTTGTTGGACCGCTGACAGTGACCGTACGAATATTTCCGACCTGCCCAATGTCCCAGGTCTGCGAGCCGTTGATCGTCAGCGCTGTGTTGATCGCGAGATTCTGCGTTGCAGTACCCATGCTGATACCGCTGGTACCCAGCGTAAGAGTCTTAGTGACATCGTTGATGTTCACGGCGCCAGCAGGATTCGAAACGCTGATGCCCAGCCAACTGAGGTTGGCGCCCAGATTCGCGGTCCCGTTGGCCGCAGTCGCTACAGTGCCATCCCAGATCGCTATGTCTGCTGCGCCCGGAACGATGGCATTAGCCCAGCTGGTTGTAAGGTTAAGCGCATTCGCGTTGTTTGCTTTCTGACTGTCGGCAATGCTGTGGTTGGAGAGAAGTGGGACAGCAGCGACGGCTGCAAGCAAAATTTGACGTGAAATGGTCTGCGTCCGCATGAAATGTCCTCCGGAAAAGAAATGCTCATCCGCCCGGAAGTTTCAGAAGCCTGGTATCCGACCATCCACGTTAAATTTGCTGTGTCACAGG
>JACMML010000183.1 GCA_014379105.1 Phycisphaerae bacterium | reverse complement strand
CAACGGCCAGACCGGCGCCAACATGGCGACGGTGCCGTTCGTGGTTGCCCGAGGCAGCGTGAGCAGTTGGGGCGATGGCTATGGCAATCGCGTCGACCGCTTCCTTGGCGGCGTCGCCTACCTCGATGGCGTGCGACCGAGCCTCATCATGGGTCGTGGCTATTACGCTCGGACGACGATCAGCGCCTGGGACTGGCGCAACGGGCAGTTTACCCAGCGATGGGTGTTTGACACTGGCACCAGCACAACCGGGCCGCTCTCGTCATACCGCGGCCAGGGCACGCATAGCCTGAGCGTGCAAGACGTGGATGGAGACGGAAAAGACGAGATCATCTACGGCGCATCCACGATCGACGATAACGGCACTGCCCGCTCAACCAGTGGCCTGGGACATGGCGACGCGCTGCACGCATCAGACATGGACCCTTCCCGCCTCGGCGTCGAGGTATACCAGGTCCATGAGGGCACCGGCAGCAACGGACACTTCGGCGCGAGCGTGCGCGACGGCGCGACCAGCCAGCTTCTGGTGGCGCTACCGGTCACGCAATACACCGATTCAACCGGCGCTCTGAAATGGCCGGACGTCGGCCGAGGGCTGGCGATCGACCTGGATCCGCGATCGCTGGGGTATGAATTCTGGAACAGCACGCATCCCGACACGTACGGCATCACCGGCAATGTCGTCGCCGCCAACGTAAAGCCGTCGAGCACCAACTTCGCCGTCTGGTGGGATGGCGATCCACTGCGCGAGCTGCTCAATGGCACGACCATCGATAAGTGGAACTCGTCCAACAACACCACCGGCCGGGTTCTCACAGGCTACCAGGTAGCACCGGTCTCCAGCATCAACGGCACCAAAGCCACCCCTAACCTCAGCGCGGACCTGCTCGGCGATTGGCGCGAGGAAGTCATCTTGCGCGCATCGGACAACACTGCGCTCTATATCTTCGCCACGACCACCACCGCCACGACTCGCATGACCACGCTGATGCATGACACGCAGTATCGCGTGGCGATTGCGTGGCAAAACGGGGCTTATAATCAGCCGCCGCACCCGAGTTACCTCATCGGCGACAGCATGCCGACTCCGCCGAGGCGCGCGTTTTATCTCGCCGGCGCGGTCAGCGCACCGACGGGTCTTACCGCGACCCCGCTTTCATCCTCGCAAGTGCGATTGAACTGGGCTGATGTAAATACTCAGGAAACCGGCTTCCAGATCGATCGCGCCACCGACGGCGTGAACTTCACACAAATCGGCACGGTGGCGGCCAACATATTGACCTTTACCGATAGCGGGCGACTCGGCGGGACGCTGTACCAATACCGCGTGCGCGCGACCGGGCCGGGTGCGCCATCGGATTACAGCAACACCGCGGTGGTGACGACGTTTGCCGCCACCGGAAGTCTGAGCGGCGTGGTGTTCAATGACGCCAACGGCAGCGCGATTCGCGAAGGCGGCGAAGCGGGTGTGAGCGGCCGAATCGTCTACATTGATAAAAATAACAATTCCTCGCTGGATGCCGGCGACGCAAGCGCCACCACCGACAGCGCCGGCGCTTATGGGTTCAGCGGTCTGTCGGTCGGCACCTATGTCGTTCGCCAGGTTCTCCCCGGCGGCTGGGTGCAGACCTCCCCGGCCAATGGCGCGGGACGCACGCTCTCGATTGCCGAAGCACAAACTGTCGTCGGACAGGACTTCGGCACGCGGCAGCCGGCGGTCGTGCAATCGGATGTCGCGCTGCGCAAGCCCGTTCGGGCATCGAGCCAGCAAAGCAGCTCTTACGAGCCGGCAAAGGTGACCGACGGTTCATCCGCCAGCCGCTGGGCGAGTTCAAATTCGGATAATCAATGGATCGAGGTCGATCTCGGACAGCCGATGAACATTTCGGCGGTACAACTCAAGTGGTACTCGTTCTACGGCCGCGGCTACAGCATCCAGGTGTCGCCTGATGACGTCGCCTGGACCACCGTCTTCTCCACAACCACCGGCGACGGCGGCACCGATTCGATCACCAACCTCTCGGCCACCGGGCGATACGTTCGAATGCAAGGCACACAACGATCGTCCACCGGCGGCGGATACTCGCTGTGGGATTTCAATGTCTACGGCACGCCCGTCACCCCCGCGCCATCAACCGGCTCCATCAGCGGATTGATCTTCTGGGACAGCGACGCCGATGGCACGCGCGATTCGTCCGAGGTTGGTCAGGCTGCGAAGCTCGTCTTCATCGATGGCAACGGCGACGACATTCTGCAATCGACCGAATGGAACGTGCTGACCGATTCCGTCGGCGCGTACAGCTTCAAAGGCCTGTCCGCCGGCTCGTACC
Source organism: Phycisphaerae bacterium (assembly GCA_014379105.1). Lineage (GTDB taxonomy): Bacteria > Planctomycetota > Phycisphaerae > Tepidisphaerales > Tepidisphaeraceae > JACMML01. Next base: position 2,059 of record JACMML010000183.1, on the reverse strand, counting down.
ATATTCGCCGAGTGGTGCCCAATGGGTACATGGTGACAACGCCGGACGTGGATGTTGAACTCAGCGCGGGCGTCACGGTGAGCGGTGTACTGATTGGAACGTCGTACGCGTAACGTTCGCTGTAGCGATTTTATTTCACCGACGTGAACGGCGCGGCCGGCAGACCGGTCTTGTTGAACAGGTTGGCGCCTTCCGGCCATTCATGCCAGGCATACCGGACGGCTGTGGGCTCGGGAACCGTTGGGCTGGAGACGACAACGCTGTCGCCGTCGATCTTCGCTTCGGCGGGCACGAATTTGCCATCGCTGCCGGCGATTTCAAACCACTTCAACTCACCACTTGTGGAATCTTTGGCCACCAGCCCATCCGTCGCGTGTGTGAATCTCACCCGAACTCTCTGACCCTCAACTCCCTGACCCTCGATCGACATTTTCTCATACGCCGGCCCGGAGTATTCGATCGCCTGCCCGTAGGCTTTTGCCAGCGCGATACGCGCCAGGCGCGCACCGACATCCTGCTTGTTTTTCGGATGAACATTTGTCGGATTGCCGATGTCGATCGTCACCGCCATGCCGGTGTTGAGGAGCGAGAGGATTGTCGCCTGGGCGGCGCGGATATCGGGGTTATTGCTGCGGGCTTTTTGCGATGAGAGCTGGACGATATAGAACGGCAGTTCGGGATTGTTCCACAGCTTTCGCCAGTCGTTGACCAGCGCCGCCTGGACCTGCGGATAAAGCTTGATGCCCGCCGGGCCGCCGGCGACGGATTCTCCCTGGTACCAGATCACGCCTTTGATGCCGTACGGGATCGCCGGGGCGATCATGCCGTTGAACATCACCGTCGGCTTATGCTGGTCCTGCGCCGGATCGGGATTGCGCGGCCCGCGCGGCGCTTTCTCTCCGGCGGCCTTTGCTTTGGCGGCTTCTACTTCCCAGGCGGCTCGCGCTTCTTCGTATTTTTTCTTCGCCGCGTCGTCGACCGCGCGGTACGCGATATCCAGCTTATCCAGCTCCGCCTTCATCTCCGGAATAGGTTCCAGCGCTTCGCGCCGAATCCACGCCTCAGCGGTGCTGGCGCCGAAGGTCATCGTGACGATCCCGACCGGCACATCGATGCTCTTCTGAAGATCGCGCGCAAAGAAATACCCCACCGCCGACATCTCGCGCACATTCTCCGGGTTGCAGACCTTCCACTCGCCATCGATGCTGGTCTGCGGGGTATATTTCTTGCTTGTCTGTCCGGTGAACATCCGGATTTTGGGATAGTTCGCCGCGGCGATTTCCGCGGCCTCGTTGTCCACACCGGCGAAGTAATACTTGGGCGTATTGGCGACGGTGAAATCCATATTGGATTGCCCGGATGCCAGCCACACTTCGCCGATATAGACGTCTTTAAATGTGATGCTGTTGTTGCCGGCGAGCGTGAGTTCGTGCGGGCCACCGGCTTCGAGATTGTTCAGCCGGACCATCCACTTACCGTCGCCGCCGGCGATGGTGGATTCGGTTTTCCCCGCGACGGATACGGTGACCTTTTCCCCCGCAGCCGCCGTGCCCCAGACCGGCGTGGCCATACCGCGTTGAAGAACCATGTGGTCGGTGAACAGGCTGGCGGGCGTGACATCGGCAGCCGCGACGCCCGCGCCGATACCAAGACCGGCAACAAGACCGGCTGTAGCGATTATCGAAGCGAGTTTTATTCCAAAGGTCATCGATTCCTCCGTAAGGCTTACGAATGTGACGCCGAATTGTTGAAATAACACCCTCAGAAGCTACCGCGCCCGGCGGGCCCGCTCCGGCGTTTGTCGGCTTGGGGGCTTGCGGGCCGGCTTACGACTCGGTGGAGATGGGCGTTTCTCAGGCTTGCCGGAAGCGGTTTTGCTGTCGGCTTTAGGCTCGGCTTTGGGCAGGATGGATTTTCGCAGCACCGCAATCTCCGCCGGCGAGACCAGGCGCGATTCTCCCGGCTGCAGCTTGCCAAGTTCCAGCGTGCCCATCTTAGTTCGCGTCATCTCGCGCACCTTGTGGCCGACACGCGCGAGCATGCGGCGCACCTGGCGGTT
>JACMML010000182.1 GCA_014379105.1 Phycisphaerae bacterium | reverse complement strand
TCGCGAGCATTTTACTGGCGCCGGTGGTGTTCCTCGCGTTGCTCGGGGGCGTATTGAAAATCGCGCTGACCGCGCTGTGGCCGGGGTTGGCGGGAATATGGGCGTCGATCGCACAAGCGCCGATCTCGTGGATGCGGCGCTCCGTCGATTGGCTCGCGGGCCTGCCGCACGGCGATGTTCCTTTCCCCGCACCGCCGGCGTGGGTCGTGGTGCTCTTTTACGTCACGCTTCTGCTCGCGGCCGTCAATTGGCGCCGGCCGGGTGCGCGCAATCTGACAAAGCTCGCGTTCGCCGGCGCGATGGCGGTGCTGCTCCTTCTCCCGTTCGGCAGCACAATCACCCAGGCGCCGCGGCGAGACGGCCTGCGCATTACGATCCTCTACGTCGGCGCAGGTCAGTGCGCCGTGATCGAGCCGCCGTCTGGCCGGACGACTTTGATCGACGCCGGATCGCTATCGCTGTCGGACCCGGTCCGCCGGGCGATCGCGCCGTTCCTGCGATTCCGCGGCATCACCGAGCTCGACACCATCGCAATCAGTCACGGCAATAGCGACCATTTCTCGGCCGTCGCGGAACTGGTCGAGGCGTATGGGGCACGCGAGGTGCTGGTCGCGCAGGGATTTTCCGGCACCGTCCGCGGCAACCAGCAGGCGAGCGAAATGATGACATCGCTCGCGCGATCCGAGCGCCCGCCGCGAACGGTGTCTTTCGGGGAGATTGTGCCGCTGGGCAGCAATACCTCGATCGAAGTGCTCTGGCCGCCCCCTGCGCTTGGCGCAACGGAGCTCTCACCAAATGACCAATCAATGGTCCTGCGTTTCACTCACGCCGGCGTGCGCGTTCTCTTCACCGGCGACATTCAGGAAGCCGCCATGACCGAACTATTGAAAACGCCAGACCTGATCCGCGCCGACATCCTGATCGCCCCCCACCACGGCAGTTCAGAGCTCTCAACCCCCGCGTTCATCGCGGCCGTCCAGCCGCGGGCAATTATCTCGTCCAACGACCGCACACTCACCGGCAAGCAAAAGCGCTTCGAAGCAATGGCCGGGCTGCTGCCGGTGTTCCGCACACACACCAGCGGCGCGGTGACGATCAGGATCGACTCCCAAGGGCATTACCGGGTCGATCCGTTCATCCGTTCACTGCCGGCCGTCGTCGGGCACGCAAATCCAGCCCCATAACCGCGAATCTTTCTCATCAAAAATCGACTCACAAGCGTTCGGCAGGTAGAAGTGTCTGACCCTCAGACGGGTACTATGATGGAGGATCAATGGGCAGGCATACAGGAGACATCGCTGTGAGCATTAAACAGATCGCCGTTCTATTATTGGCGGCAATGGTCGTCACGGGTTGTGGCAAAAAGACTGACAAGATGGGCCGCGTGCGACCCCCGGTGGACGAATTGTCCGACGGCGGACGCGGGCTGCAGGGGAAGGATGTCATCAGCGCGTCGGATCAAATGGCGCAGGATCTGCTGGCGTCTTCCGAGATCAACCGCTCTTCAACACAACTGCTGATCGTCGTCGATCGCGTAGAAAACAAGACCAGCACGCAGCGGTTCAACATGGACATCTTTCTGATGCGGCTGAAGGTAAACCTCGCCAAGTACGGCAAGGGACGCGTGCAGTTGATCGAAAATCGCGACAAACTCCGAGAACTCCAATCCCGCGAGCTGGAAACCGGCGGCGGCGATCAGTTCGGGCAAGGCGGACTCGGCCTTCAGCCTGGGCACGCGGGAATACAGCCGGATTACGCGCTCTACGCCCGCATCTCCGAATTGCCGAACCAGGATACCAGCTACTTCTTCCTGGAATTCAATCTCACAAATCTCAAGACGCGACAGCTCGCGTGGTCAAACGCTTACGAAGTGGCGACGAATCGATGATCCGCAGTCGGCATTTCTTAGTGCGGCGTGAGGAACCTGAGTTATGAAAAGATTTGCCGTTGCCTGCGCGCTGGTTGCGTGCTTGCTGAATTTGTCCTGCCAGAGTGCCGTAAAGACCGGTGAGTCCACGGCGCTGACCGGCATCGACCTGGTCGCCATGACCGAAGACATGGCCACGCAGATCGCCGCTGACGCAGACGTCAACGCCGCCATTGCCAGCCGCGGCGCGCTGAAGGTCGTGGTCCAACCCGTCGTCAACCAACTCCGCGCCGAGATCATTCCGTCGGGACAAGCGACCGCCTTCACTGGCCGGGTGCGCGTATTACTGAGCAAGCATGCGCCGGATCGATTCACCTGGATCATGAACCGCGACGCGTTTTATGCGCTGCGAAGCCGCGAGTTGGATATTAACCCCGGCCCGAGCCCCGACGCGGTCAACCCCGACTACGCGCTCACAGCCACGTTCAGCAGCCTCGGCGACGAAAACAGCCGCCGACGCGAGCAGTTCTATGTGTGCGCGTTTGAACTGACGAACCTCCAAGACCGCACACTCCTCTGGGCCGGCTCGTACGAAGTGAAAAAGACGGCCGTGAAAGGTTTTCTGGATTAGGAGTGGGCCGCAGATGAACGCGGATGAACGCAGATGAAGAAAGAAGAGAAAGAGAATTCATACCCGCCAGCGCCTGCGTTTCTACGCATTTCTTATCCGCGTTTATCTGCGTTCATCTGCGGCCTATTCCTCTTCTTCCTCGCCGGTTGCCAGCAGCCAAAGGAAATTAAACAGGCGAATCGCGCGGTTGAGGATTACTTCAACGGCGATCTCCCGCGCGCGATCCAGAAACTGCGGCCGCTTTCGCTCAAGACCGATGAGAATTATGTGCTCAACAATCTGCGCCTCGGCTCGGTGGCGCTGACCGCGTACGAACTCGACGAAGCCGAGGCGGCGTTTGGGCGCGCGTGGGAGGTGATCAACGCCGGCGGCGTCAATTCCGGCGGCCGGTCCGTGGCGGCGGTTTGGATCGATGAAAAACTCAAAATCTGGAAAGGTGAGCCCTACGAGCGGGCATTGGCGAGCTTTGATCTCGGAGTCGTCTATTACATGCGCCGCGATTACAACAACGCCCGCGCCGCGTTGGAGAACACACTCTTTAAGCTCCGTGAATACGCCGACCCGAAGGACGAAAAGAAAGGCTACGCCGAGCAGGAGAGCACGTTCGTCCTCGCCCACATCATGCTGGGCCGCTGCTGGCAGCGACTCGGTCGCCAGGACTTGGCGGAAGCCACATTCGCCGACGCGCGGCGACTCCAATCGCGACTCGGAAATCTCACCGACCCGGCCACTCATGCCCAGAGCAACGTGCTGCTGATCGTCGATTTCGGCTACGGACCGCGCAAGACTACCGACTATGACGGCGCAATTATCGCGTTCGCGCCCACCCCCAACACCGCCGGCGAAATCCCGCGGCCGCGCGTTATCGTGGATAATGCCGAGTACCCACTCGATCACCTCACCGAACCCACGATCGACACCGTCGCGATGGCGCAGGACCGCCGCTGGCAGAGCATCGACACGATCCGCACGGTGAAGACCACGATCGGCACCGGCATGATCACCGCCGGCGCGGGTTACGGAATCTACAAAGGCGCGAACAATGATTTCCGCGCCGAAGACGCCGCGATCATGGCCGGGCTGATCGCGACCGGGGCGCTGCTCAAAGCCGGCAGTCATGCCGACACGCGACACTGGGAAATGGCGCCGCGAACGGTTTTTCTTTTGCCGCTCAAACTGTCGCCGGGGAAGCACGACATCACCGTCACGTTTCCCAACGCCTCCAATCTTCAGCAGAGTTGGCGCGGATTGATCGCGCCCGAGCAGGGAGAAGCGGCGTATTACTACCGCATGAACCGCTGGTGGCCGGGCCCGTTCGAGTGGCCGCCGACGCCGATTGAGCTTCCGGCGCAGTCGCCGCGACGCGAGTAGCTGCGAACTGATTGGCCTCATGCGATTGGCGACTTCTCCGCCTGAGGCCCCTATCATTTTGCTCGCTTAAACTCATGCTGCGAACGGATTATCTGGTGAAAGAAAACATGATGAAGTTTCGAACTAAATCCCACTTCCTCGGTCCCGCGTTCCTTTGCACGATGATTGTCTGCGTCGCAAATACGCCGCTCCTGGCCCAGCCCGCCGCCGCGGAGCAGAAAAAACTACCCGCGGCGCGGACTCTGGAGCAAGTATTGGGCGAGATGCAGCCGGCGCTCACGGAGCTCAACGGAGCACTCGAGCCGGCAATCATGACCAGCGCCGCAAAGCGTGCCGAAGTAGCGCCCAAAATCCTGCCCCTGACGAAAAAACTGTTGGCGTTCGGTCCCGCGTTGGAAGCCACCGGCGCTGAGGGTAAAGCCGTCAGCACTCAGATCCGCAGCGAGCTATTGCCCATCATCGCGCTGGTCGCGGACGCCGAATCGATCGCGATGCTCAAACAAATGTCCGGCAGCGCCGATCCAGAACTCGCCCGTACCGCGAAGCTCGCGATGATCACCGCCGACTGGTGGAAATCGTCCCAGGACGCGGCGGCGCAAGCCAAGGTGATCGCGCCCGCAATCGAGCTCGCTAAAGCCAACGCGACTTCCAACGAAATCGCCGCCGGATTCTCCACGCTCGCACGACGCGGCGCTGCCTCGCGCGAGCTGGCGAACCAGATCGCCGCGGTCATCACCGACAACATGAGCGGCCCGTTTGTCGATCAATTCAAACAGACATGGACCGCGATCACGGGGCTGCACGCCCGAGAGAACAAGCCGCTGGTCATCACGGGGACAACTGTCGACGGCAAGGCGTTCACCACCGCGGATCTGGCGGGCAAAGTGATTCTGGTCGATTTCTGGGCCGTATGGTGCCTCCCCTGCCGGGCCGCGCTGCCTGAGGTGAAGCAGGCGTATAGCACCTATCACGACAAAGGCTTTGAGATCGTCGGCGTCTCGAGTGACTTTAGCGCCCAGACGCTCAACAGTTTCATAGAATCCGAACAGGGAATGCCCTGGCCGCAGCTATTCGACCCAACCGCCGCGGCGAAGGAGAAATGGAACTCGATCGCCACCGGCTTCGACCTCGAATCTGTCGGCCTACCGTCGATGTTCCTGATCGACAAAAAGGGCATCCTCCGAACCGTGGACGCCGCGGAGAATTTTAAAGAGATGATTCCGAAGCTGCTGGCGGAGTAGATATGAATGCGGTTTGATCCGCTTCTCGCGGTGATGCCAGGCGCAGTTGCGATCAAATTTGCGCTGGCATTCCCGATTGAGCTGTTGGTAGACTCAGAAGCTGCTAATGAATGTCACATTGAACAACCCCTTCGAGCAATTCGTGAAAAGCCTTGTCGCGACCGGCCGGTATGAATCGGAACAAGAAGTGGTCGAGGCCGGAATCGCGAGCCTTGTTCTGCAAAATCTTCGCGCAGATGGCGAAGAGATCGACGATCCTACCGCCGCGGCGATTGAGCGGAGTGAAGAGCAGATTGCCAGCGGTAACACACGCTCGCTGGATGAAACAATCCGGGAGCTTCGGCTGAAGCATTTCCAACGATGAACGATCATTTCCGGGTAATGATTCCCGACAGTGTGTTCTTGGAACTGGACGCGATTTTCGGTTTTGTCAGCAACGACTCTCCGCAAAACGCTGAATCACTGCTCGCCCGACTGATCGCTGACCTTCACGGCCTGGACTTTATGCCCGGACGTTGTCCGAAAGCTGAAACTAAACGCTTTCGAGGAAGAGCATACCGAAAGCTTGTTTCCCGCCCGTATTTGATCTACTTCCGGATTGACGATGTCGCGAAGGTCGTCCACGTGCTGACGATTCGGCACGGTGCCCGAAAACCCCTTTGAGTGTCCCGCCAAACCCGTGATCACTCCCTCGCCCGACTATCCACAACAAAAGTCGCTGGCCCGTCGTTTTCGATGTTGACGATCATGTCCGCACCGAAGCGGCCGGTCCCTGTGGGGATGCCGGTGGCGCGGGCGATGGCGACGAATCGGTCGAACATTTCTAACGCCTGCGCCGGAGGCATCGCGGAATCGAAGCTCGGACGCCGGCCGCGGCGGGTGGCGGCGGCGACTGTGAAATTGCTGATCAGCAGCATCGCGCCGCCGATCTGGCGAACATCCAGATCAAACGCCTTGTCCGCACCGGAGGGAAAGATGCGCAGCGTCGTGAGCTTCTCGGCCATCCAGATCAGGTCGGATTCGGAATCGTCGCGCACGATCGACGCCAGCACGCACAGCCCAAGGTCAATCCGGCCGACGATTTGCGCATCGACCGTCACGCTCGCGGACCTGACACGCTGCACCACCGCGATCATTCGATCACGCTGCCTTGCGTGCGGTCGGCGGTGACCGAATCCACGCGCAGCTGAACCAAATCCCCGGCGTGTGCGGTCGGCGACGCAAAATGCACATCAAAATACCGCTCGCAACGGCCGTGATGGACTGAGGATTTGTCGCGCGATTTATCCGGTGACCGATCAGGTGAATGATCCGCATCACTGCGCTCCACGATCACCGACACCGCCCGGCCGACGAACCGCTGCCGGTATGCGAGGCTATGCTGTTTCGCACGGTCGTTCAGCAGATGAATCCGCTGATTGGCGACGCGGCCATCCACGTACTGATCCGTCCATCGCGCGGCGGCCGTTTTGGGGCGCGGGGAATAACTGAACGCGTGGGTGTGGATAAATTGCACGCGATCAACGACATCCAGCGTGCGCGCAAACTCGTCATCAGTCTCATTCGGAAATCCGACGATGATGTCCGTCGTGATGGCCGGCTCGTCAAACGCATCCTGCACCATCGCGATCATCTCCAGGAACTGCCCGCTCGTGTATTGACGATTCATCTTGCGAAGGATCGCGTCAGAACCGCTTTGCAGGGGCAGATGAAAATGCGGGACGACCTGCGGATGGCGCTTGAGCTCGTTGATGAGGTGTTCGTCCAGGTCGCCGGGTTCGAGCGAGCTTAGCCGCAAACGGGTTAAGCCTGGGACCTGCGTACAGAGCGCCGCCACGAGTCCGGCCAGCGGCTTGCTGGTGGATTTATCTTGTCGACGGCGCAGCGCGGTGGATTGTCCGTACGCGCCCATGAAGATCCCCGTCAACACGATCTCCCGGTGCCCGGCCGCCACCAGTGCGCGGGCTTCGGCGACGGCGTCGTCGGGCGACTTGCTGGAGAGCACCGGTCGCAATTGCGGGATGATGCAGTAGGTGCAGTGCGCGTCACAGCCGTCCTGGATCTTCAGAAACGCCCGCTGGTGCGTCGCCGGCTTGTGGCCGAGGATCGGAAGGCTGGTGGGCCGATTCGTAGTGGGCGGCTGCGTGACGTCCCCCGTGACAGATGCATCGTCCGGCGGCGTCCATTCATTGAGGAGCTCAATGAGGCGATCATTGACGTTCTGGTGATTCGTGATCACCGCATCCACGCCCGGCATCTGCCCGGCGGCGACGGTATCGCTGGTCGCCCAGCAGCCGGTGACGACGACGCGGGCGCGGGACGAGGTGTCGGGGAGTTGGGGGGTCTGGGATTGCAGATCGATGCCCGGATCGCGATGATCTCCGGCCCCGGCGTCGGGGTTATCGCAGGCGATTTGACCCAGTACCGGCAGCCGCGTCGCCCGCCGGATGGTCTGGCGGCTTCCTTTGGCGGCCTGGCTGGTGACCGAGCAGGTATGAATCACCCGCAGGTCGCCGCCGGGCGAATCCACCTGGCGGAGCCCGCGGCGCTTCAGTGCGGCGGCAATCTGCTCGGCCTCATACTGGTTCACCCGGCAGCCGAGGATGCTGATGGAAAAGGTCTTCACGTGAACTAAATAGGTTACGAGAAACGATTTTATTGGCAAAAGTCATCGTTTGTCGGCATCATGCTGCCCGCAACGTTGATAAGCACCCCGCGGAGGAAGTTGTATGGCCAACCGATCGAAGCCCGGATATTCCGGGAGTACGCAGTTAATTGAGAAGCTCGAAGACCGCCGCATGCTCGCCGGCGACCTGTCGCTGGGGCTCAACGCCAACAATATCAATAATAAAAATTACCCCGCCGTCGTCGCGGCGGCGCGGGAAGCCGGGTCTACCTCTGTCCGGCTGTGGTACAGCATCAAAAGCTACCGCTCGCGCGAGGCAAACCCGGTCGTCGGGACAATTGACCGCTTTAAGAACGACGGTTTTGACGTCACCGTAAGTGTCGTGCCCGAGGGCGGCATCCACGGCACACCCGAAGAGACCCGCGGCTTTTTCCGCTGGCTGGTCACTGTGCCCGGGCTGGTCGAGAACGTCGATCGCTGGGAAGTGGGCAATGAGCCCGATTTTGAGCACTACTGGCAGGGCACGCTCGAGGAATACGTCACCGACTATCTCGCGCCCGCATCCCGCGTGCTGCACGATGTCGGGGAAAAAGTCATCTCCGCCGGCGTCAGTTGGAATCCGGAAGACATCAAGACTTTGGTCAAAGCCGGCATGCTTCAATACGTGGACTACGTTGGATATCACCCGTATCGCCACACGCTTCGCAATCTGATCGACTCGATCGCGCAAGTGAAGAAGCTCGTCGGCAACAAGCCGCTGATCGCGACGGAGTGGAACGTCCGCGGCCACGAGAGCAATCCCGATCGCACGATGTGGGCCGCCTCGATCGCCGAGGCGTGGCCGATCATTCGCGACGAGTTTTATGCCGCTTACTACTACGCCGCGATGCGCTCCGGCACCCGCGCCGGCGCGTCGGGTTTGGTGAATCAGGACCGCACGAAGAACGAACCATTTTATTCGATGTTCATGGGCCTCGAAGGCGGCGGAACACCCGCACTACCCAAGCCGGGCACGGGTACGGGAAGTGGTACAGGTAACGGCAATGGAGATGGCAACGGTGGATCCGGCACGGGCACCAAGCCGCCAGTTACGCCGCCCGGCGGTGGTTCGGGCACTGGGACCGGTGGAACGGGGACAGGCACGGGCGGGACCGGTACAGGTGGTGGCACAGGCGGTGGCACAGGCGGCGGCGGAACAAGTGGAAACTGGAACGGTCGCCCGGGCGGCAACGGTTCGCCAGGCAGCCTGCCGCCTTCAGGCGTGGGCAACGGCGGCGGATCAGGCGGTGGAGGTGGAGGCGGCACGGTGGTCATCCCGCCAGTTGTGGTTCCACCGGCGCGGATTTCATCGGTGCAGCTGGTTCCAACCGGCATCAACTACTCCGGCCGGATGACCGGAGTCAATCTCACTGCCGGCATCGACAACGTTATCGACCTCGCGGCAATGACCTCTCGGCAGTTCACGTTCGTCGTCGAGGCCGACGGCACCGCCAAGAGCGTGCAGTTCATCTTCGGACGAACTAAAGCCGTCGATTCTGAAGGCACCTTCTCGCTGTATGGCGAGGACGGCCCGAAACTGAAAGGCGAGGAATTCCAGCCCGGCACGTATCGCCTGCGCGTCCGCGCGTTCACCGGAACCGCCGCCAACGGCACCGGCACGCGGTTCCAGGACTTCCAGATCCGCGTCATCGACACCAAGCCGATGCAGGACGCCGAAAGGCTGGCCGAACTCGAGCGCCTGCGTCGTATCCGGCGTCTGAATTTGATGGGTGGAATGGGCTGATCACCCGATAGGTCCCGTTTGATCGCCGCATCTGCCGGCGACTTTTGCTGAAACTGAACCGTCGGGGGTAGGACTGACGTAGAAGTTACATTCACTGCATCCGGCGCGGCCCGCGCCCCGGCAGGGCCCGCTGCTATATGCGTTGTTAGGCGCTTTGTTTATTGAATAGCCGTCGCGTTCAAGGTAAACCTATTGACGCAACACAATCGCTGTCTTGATCTGTGGTTAGCGCCCAACCGGCGCGCCATTCGGACAGCCGCGGCGGACGCAGTAGCTCCTCAGAGGTAGACAACATGGCCAACCCACGATTTGCCTGGGGTATCGATATCGGCAACCGCGCCCTCAAGGCGGTTAAACTCGTACGCGACGGTGACGTGCTCCGCGTCGATGACTTCGAGTTCATCGAACACGAGACCGTCCTCTCCCAGGCCGGCGATAATCGCGAATCGCTCGTCCAGGCGGCGCTTGCGAATTTCGTCCAGCGCCACACCTTCAAAGGCGGCGTCGTCTCGATCGGCGTGTCCGGGCAGACCAGCTTCGCGCGATTTGTGAAGCTGCCTCCGGTCGAAGACAAGAAGATCCCCGAAATCGTCCGCTTCGAGGCCGTCCAGCAGATCCCCTTCCCGCTTGAAGACGTGGAATGGAGCTACCAGCTCTTCCGCCAGGCGGATAATCCCGAGGTGGAGGTCGGCATCTTCGCGATGCGCCGCGAGCTGGTAAACCAGCACATCAAATATTTCACCGACTTCGATCTGAACGTCCAGGCGGTTCAGATGAACCCGCTGGCGGTCTACAACGCGATGCAATACGACGGCCGGTTTAACGACGGGCTTTCGATGGTCGTCGATGTCGGCACCGATAACACCGACCTGATCATCGCCGACAACAACTCCATCTGGATGCGCTCGATTCCCATCGGCGGCAGCAATTTCACCGAAGCGCTGGTCAAAGCGTTCAAGCTCAATTTCACCAAGGCCGAAGACCTCAAGCGCAACGCGGCCACCAGCAAATACGCACGCCAGATTTTCCAGCATATGCGGCCGGTCTTTGCCGATCTGGTCGCGGAAATTCAGCGGTCAATCGGCTTCTACGCCTCGGTCCACCGCGAAGCCAAGTTGTCGCGAATCTACGCACTCGGCGGCACGTTCAAGCTGCCGGGTCTACAGAAATATCTGCAGCAGAATCTGCAATTGCAGGTGGAACGGATCGATTCACTTTCATCCGGCGCTCCGGCCGACCCCAAGCACGCCGCGACGTTCGGCGACAACCTGCTGTCGATCGTCGGCGCGTACGGCCTGGCGATCCAGGCGATGGGCCAGGGAACGATCACCAGCTCGCTGCTTCCACGGGCGATTCAACGCGAGCGCATCTGGCAGGACAAGACCAAATGGTTCGGCCTCGCAGCGGGGCTGTTCATTGCCGGAACGACGGTCGTTGGAGCGCGATTTTTTCTTGAGAATCTCCAATACACGAGCCTCGACACCGAGGGTATCCGCGACAGCAACAAAGCAATCCTTGCCAAGGGTGAGGAGCTCAACACGCGCTGGGCGGCGGTGCAGGGGGCTGGCGAGACCGAGCGGACGATCATCGCCAATCTGCAGACGCTGGCCGAGGGCAAACACCTGTGGCGCGATCTGCTGAGCGACCTGATCATCACACTCCCACAGCCGCCGGCAGCTTTACAGGCGGCGATCGCGACTGGTAACGCCGATGAGATCAAGAAGATTCCACGCGACCAGCGGAAGCTGATTCAGATCGACGCGATCACCCCGATCTATGATGCGGCGATGGTCGGGAAAATGAGCGCCGACACCACCTACCTTAAAACCATGAGCACTATGGCGGCCACCGGCGGCGTGATGGGCGCACCCGCAGCGGCGAACCCGTTCGCAGCGCCCCAACCATTTGTCGACAATCTCGATCCGCGCATGGGCGGCGGAATGGGCATCGATGCGACCGCGACGCCCGGCGCGGTGCCTGCGGATCCTGCTGGTAAAGGGCGCGGGTTCGTCATCACACTGCGGTTCACGTGCCCGCTTGCCGCCGCGCCGGCGTTTGTTGAGAACGATGTTGAGAAGGCGCTGTTAAGCCTCGCACCCTCACCGTCGCGGCCGAATCTTAAATACAAAGTGCATAAGGTGGAGATCGTCAGTTCGTCGCAAGTCTCCTTCGACACCACGCGGAGGACGCGCCTGTTGAACGACTACAACGCCGCCCAGATCGTCAAAGAAGGCGGCGTCGTGGCTGGCGGTGCGTATGGAGGCGGCGCGTATGGGGGAGGCGGTGCTTACGGCGGCGGCAATGTTTACGACAATGACAATATCGGAGGCCGTCCGGACCCGCGGATGGGCAATCCTTTCGGTGGAGGCGGAGCCCGCTTTACCCCGCCACCCGTCGCGGCCGGCAACGGCGTCGTGAACGACAAAGATAATCCGGCGTATCAGGACCGCATCACCGGCGAGACATTGCTGTCGGACTGGGATTTCGTCGTCGCGATCGCAGTCGAGATCGATCCAGAACCCTACTCGGCCACGCCAAAGCCTGATCCGGCGGCGGCGGTGCCCGAGCAAGCGGCTGCTAATTAATCGGACCAACACGGAAAACCATCATGGACCTGGTCAAAAAAAATCTGCTCAGCATCATCTGCGGCGTCGTTGCGATCCTGTGCATCGTGCTGATCTTCTTCCCATTCGGCGGCATGTACGACACGCTGCGAACCAGCGTGGAGGAAAGTAAGGCGGTCGGCGAGAGTATTAAGAAAGTTTCCGAAGCCCCGCGCATGTGGCCGTCACTCAGTTCTCGTGAGGAAGACCGCGTGCAACTCAACGCGTTCCCCACCGACGCCACCATCATCGCGGCCGAGAAGATGACCAAGGACTGGACGACGCGCTCCACCCAATTCCTCGAATACGCCATCAGCCTGCAGAAAGAAAAGTTCCGCCCGCTGGTCCCCAACGCGCTGCCGTCCGGCGGCGGCGTGGCGACGGGCGTGGAATTCATCCGGCTTTACCAGCGCCGCTTCGGCGTGTGGGTGAATCCGCAGACGCAGGAGCGCCCGCAGGATGAATCGATCTTCACGCAGATTCTCGGCGCTGGCATTCCTCCGACGCCCGAGGAAGTGAAGACCGAGCAGGACACCCGCGCCGCCCAGATCAAGCAGGAACAGACGATTGTCGTCGAGGGACAGGAGAAGAACGCGCCGGAGGTGTTGAAGATCATCAACGAGCGCATCGCCAAGATCGCGGAGCGCATGCGGAACGATCGGGCCTTTAAGCTTTCGATCTACGCCGACCCGCTCACAAGCCTGGACGTGAATCCCAAGATCGCCGGCAACACCGCGCCATCCGCCGACGACATGTTTGATGCACAGGTGACGCTGTGGATTCAGGAAGATATGTGCCGCGCGATCGCCGAAACCAATAAAGCCGAAAATCCCAAGCAAGGCGTGCTCGATTCGCCGGTCAAGCGGCTGACGCGCCTGATGGTGGTGCACAGCTATCACCCCCCGCTTCAGGTTTTGGGAGTGGCGCCCACACCAGTCACGCCGTTGCCGGCCAACGCGAATACCAAGGTGGCGTTTAATTACACAGCCAACCCGCTGGGGCACGTGTCCAACGATTTTTACGACGTATTGAACTTTGACATGGTGCTCGTCTGCGAGACCGAACGCCTGCCGGCGACGATCGCATCGCTGACCCGCAACCGCTATGCGATGTTCCGGGAAGTGAAAGTCGAAGCGATCGATTCCTCGATCGATGCGGCCCAGGGTTTCCTGTACGGGCCCAAGCCCGTCGCGCAAGTGACGCTCCGTGGTCAATACCTGCTGTTGAGGCAGTTTATTTCACCGTTCATGCCGCCCAACGTCATTCGCAGCCTCACCGCACCCGCGCCCGAGGCGGCACCGGTGGGATGAACGCGATTGATTTATCGGCGGGTAGCATTGCCGGTTTGAATAAGGTTAGTTAGCAGGCTCGGACGGAAAAAGCAGGTGTGTCATGAATAAAGTAGTCGAACTCCTCGAAGAATATTGCCAATGGATCGCCATCGGCATCGGCGGGATCTTCCTCGTCTGGGCGCTGTGGACTTACGGTCTGATGCAGCCAGTCCTGGTTGACGACGAACTCACCCCCGGCAACGTCGATGACCGGGTGCACAAGACCGTAGCCGAGCAACTCAATGCCAAGATCAAAGAGCAGCGCGTGCAGGCGGCGCCGAAGAACATCGGCAACGTGCTGGACCCATGGAAGGAAGTCATTGCCGGCCTGGACAAAGCGCCGCCGACGCTGAGCCTGACCGCGTTCAACGGCATTCCCGGAACCACTGTCAGCAAAATTCAGGACGATAAACCACTGGATGCCGTTCTCGTAGATGCGCTTCCGGTCCTCCCGCCTGCGGAGATGCTTCCGGATGAAGCGATCAAATCCGCCCGCGCACTGATCCAACCCACACTGGCCGCAGGCGCGGTCGCCCCGCCGCCGGCTGCGCCGGGCGCGATCCCCGTAGGCGCTAAAGACGTTAGTTATATCCGCGGCGAATACCGCATCGGCGCTGAAGACCTGAACAAAGCATTCACAGATAAGAAGATCCCCGCCGGCAACACCACCTCGATCATCGGCATCACGGTAATGCGCCAGCAGAAGCAGCCCGACGGTACGTGGAGCAACCCCGAGCAGATCAAACCCGTCGCCGAAAGCGTGCAGGTCCAGCCGATCCCTATGGCGGCAGCGGGCATTGATGAGATCAATCTGTTCCGCGGCTGGGTCGAATCGGTCGAAGGACAGACCAGCATTCTGCGACCGCTTTTTCACACGGTTTTGATGGGCGAAGGCCCGTGGGACCCGCCGCAGGTGAAGGTGGTTGTCAATGCCGAAGAGGCTCGTCAGGAACGCCTGCGACTCAACAAGGAAGCCGCGGACGAGCGCGCCCGACTTCGTCAGGAACAGTTGCGGAATCGCGCCCCGACAGCACCCGGCGGACGTCGCCCCCCCGGCGGCGGGCGGGGTCCCGGCGGCGGCGG
>JACMML010000181.1 GCA_014379105.1 Phycisphaerae bacterium | reverse complement strand
GGGGAGCATGAAGTGTTTGGCGATGCCTTCGCCGAACACTTTGTCGATGAACTCGCGAAAGTTCTTCGCTGACTTGTGATCACCATTGGCCTGGGCTTTCACCAGCCCGGACAGGCATTCGTAGGTCACTTCCTTGGGGAGATGACGGATATTGTTCTGAAACGGATATGGAACCCAGCTGTCGAACATGCGCACCCAGCATTCGCGCATGTTGAGTTGGAAATCCGATCCCATCAGCTTATCGAACACCTTGTCGTAGTATTCGTAGTGGCTGAACATGACATGGCCACCGATATCCCACGTGAAGCCGGCCGAATCCTTGTAGCTGCTCGCCAGGCCGCCGGCGTGGTTCAGCGCGTCGTAAATTTCGAAGTTCTTATATCCGAGCTCTTTGAGCCGATACGCGGCGCCGAGTCCGGTCGGGCCGGCGCCGAGAATCACGATCTTCTGATTGCTGGTCATGGCGATATCCTTCTAACAAAGTACAACTCTCATACCGACTTCTCGATACTCACTTCTAGACACTGACTTCTGAACACTGGCATGATGTCAACGCAACGTCACGACCCTTGTGTGTGCAGGTATAAAGTGCCGGGCTCCGGATCGGGTTCCGGCTTGGCGGCGCTGGAGCGCTTGGCGGAGCCGGTGATGGAATCGGCGATATTTTGCCGCATATTCTTCACCGTGCTCTCCCAGCTCTTTCCGCGCGCAAGCTCGATGCCGGCTTGTATCTTGACGTGGTCGGGATTGTTCAATGCCTGTTCGATCTTGGCGACAAACTCTGCGGGGGTCGCGGCGATTTCCACGTAGTCGCTGTACTGCCGCACGACATCGCGCACCGGCGTGCTCACCACCGGGCGGCCGGTCGCGAGATATTCCAATGCTTTGGTCGGGTTGATGAACTCCGTGGCTGCATTGATCGCGAACGACATCATGCACACGTCATAGGCGGCGCAGTAGTTGGGAAGCTGCTGGTAATCCCGCTGGCCGAGCCAGTGGATGTTGGGCGCGTGTGGAAGGAGGTTGGGATCGACCTTCACCACCGGGCCGACGAGTGCGAAAGTCCAATCCGGGCGAAGCCTGGCGCACTCTGCAATGAGGTGATAATCCACGCGTTCGTCCACCACACCGAACCACCCGATGATCGGCCGGGGAAGGAAATCGACGTCCGGCGGGATCGACGTGCTGGCATCCGCCGCCTTGCCGAAGTGATCAGACTCCACACCGCAGCCGTAGAACTGCGCATTGGGATGGAGCTTGGTTTTCTTGGTCCACAATTCGTAGCCGCCCGTGAAGACGATATCAGCGTGCTCGATGAGTCGCCGCTCGTTGGTGATCAACGTCGGCGGCGCCCCGGTGAACGCGGACAGCTCGTCCATGCAGTCGTACACGATGCCGCGATTGGCGAAGTGCCCCAGCGACCAGGCGGTATCCATCGGGCTGTAATACCAAAGCAGCGGGCGATCAAATTCGCCGCGCGTGTTGACCGCTTTCATCGCGTCGCGCACCCATGCCCGGAGCCGGCTCGGCAGGTTCTCGTCCCGCGCCATCTCCGGCGGGCAGTGCGGGCACATGACCGTGACATTCGGCATCACGCTGTGCAGATCCATGCGCGCCTCTTCGCCGGCGGGCAAGTCAAAGAACGGCTCTTCGACAAAGAGGATCGGGTGATAGCGTGCGAAGCGCGACAGGAATTGTTGCGGGCGTTGCCATACAAAACCCCATCGCAGGTGGCTGAAGACGACAAAGCCGTAGCGATCGGTCGATTTACCGTTCTTCGATCCCGATGCGGCCGCGTCATCGGTCGCCAGCGCCACAGCGCCGGCTTCGCCAGCCAGACCGGCGCCGTCGTCAATTTCACTAATTCGTCGCGGCGCGGTCAGGGTGGAACCCATGTTCGATCCATTGCCTTTGTCGCCATTGGCATGATACGCGGTAGGTGACACCGCTCCGCCGGTTGTATCGACCACCCATTGCGAAGCATCCGTCAGCAGCGGCGGCAATTGCACGTCCTGCGGCGCGGCGGAGATCGCCAGTTCTGCTAGCTCGCCGACATGCTCATCCCCTGCTTCGACAATCTCGCGCCACTGCTTTGCCAGCGGCGTCACTTTTCGCTCGAGCGTGCCGTCGGGCAGGCGGTTTAGGGAGAAAAGTCCGACATGGTGCAGTTTGCCGATGCGGTGCGTCAGTGCGCCGTCCCAGTCAATCTGGTCCAGCGCCGGCCACCAGATCAGGCCGGTCATTGGGATGCCGTCTTCGCGCAGTTCGCGAATCTCATCGACGATCCGGTGCAGCCAGATTTCCCGCGAGATTGGCGGCCCGTCGACGCTGGTTTCGGTGACCATCAGCGGCAGCCCGTAACGGTCATAAACCGCTCGCGCCAGCGCCCCCAGCCCAAGCGGCGCATCGGCGCGGCGCTGTCGCAGCCGACCGTTCTGCATTTCAATCTGCCAGTCGCTGTGGGGGTAATAATCCAGACCGATCAAGTCCGGCATCTGCGGATTATTCGCCAGGAAGCTCAGGTCCAACTCGCTGAAACCAAAACTCGTCAGCCATGAATAAAGGGGATGGTGATGATCCACGCGCCCCGCGAGCAGATCGAGGATGACGAACCGGCGGAGATTCCGCATCGCCACTTCGGCGGTGAGCTCCGGAGATCGACTCTGATAATTCTCCAGCGCATCGCACAGCAGCACGGTCGCTTCGGGCTGCGCCCGGCGCACCGCGGCGATCGAACGATTCAGCGCCTGCACGATGCGGCTCAGCACCGGCATGTACCCGCGCCACTTCCGCTGAAACGGCGGCCAGAATCCAAAGTCGCCGCTGAACAGCGCGCTCACCAGCGGCTCGTTGTACGGGCACCAGATTTTCACCTGCGATTTGTAGCGATTCACCATCGCGGTGGTGAATGATTCCAGCGCCTCGGGAAACCGCGGATCACCCACCGCCAGCGGCAGCCACTTGGGCGTGCCGAAGTGCATCACATCAAGGATCAACTCCAGACCGATTTCCTTCGCGTACGCCATTCGCTCGTCGGCGCTGGTCCAGTCATATTGGCCGGGCGTGATTTCGATTTTGTGCCAGGGAAACGCGTAACGCATGTGCGTCGAGCCGAGCTCTTCGCGGATGCGTCGGAAATCTTCGCGCCAGAAGCGATCGTGCTGCGTCCACTCAAACTGATCAACATCAATGTGCGGCAGGAATGAACACTCAATGCCGACGCCCCAGATGAATGCGGTTTCGACTGGCGCGGGCACGGGCGCGGGCACGGCAACGTCAACGCGCGGTTGCTTAACCCGGTCAGCACCGATGCCGCGCTTCTTTTTTGTGTTGGTAGTCGTGGATGACGAAGGCATAGGCGCACAACTCCTGTTCGCGAAAAGTGAAATTCGCGAGAGAACTAAATTGGAATGGTCGAATCACTAAACGGCCGCTACTCGAGAGGGCGGCCGGCTAATCCCACCGGGTTTGAACGCTTACCGGCCGGTCGAGAAATGACGGAGACGGTCGTTCGCGTATCGGCGCCAAGAAGCGTTTCGGACATCGCTGGCTGTGGGATTCATTGACTGATGATGATCAGAAGAACTCATCTCAAGTGCGCGAGAGGCATCGCTATGCTTGGCGTCTTTCTCGCGCGTGCGTTGCGGGCTAGTTTTCATGACAGCTCCTGACAGTAAGAAGAGGCACCTCGCAGGGAACGTCGCGTTGTGCAGGCCTCATAAAAACGACACTTGGAAGAACTTGCCGCCGTGCTCGGGCGACAGCCCTTCTTAACTTGAGGGATAATATTATGGGCACTATAGCACGGGTATCGGGCTTTCCATTAGAAGGTCACAAGATTTACAGCAGGTTCCCTCTGCCGACCAAAGCATCCTGCGGGATACCGGATGCCCCGGTGTCGGAAATGGTCTCTATCGCGGCGGGACGGGATTGTATGCCGCGCAGGCGCGATAAGTCGAATTTTGGGCTTCTATCGAAGAAAAACAGCCCGTTCTGCTCCTGAAATACATCTGTCAATTGTGTATAACAATACCCGAACATATGAGGGTCGTCAAGGAGAACGCCGCAGAGTTGTTCAAACCGCTCGAGGAACTGTTCCATAGTCTTCGGGCGGCTGCCGTAGCCCCAGGCTTCGTCATCGGGCTTGGCATGCGGATTCCACAGCGCCCCGCCAAACTCACTTACAAAGTACGGCTGGTTGCGATAAACGGTGTTCCACGGCCGATCGGCCGGCTCACTTTGGTTGGTAAAGGGCTTCTGATTGGCTTCCACTGCGTGATTTTTCCCAAACTGCGTGGCGTCCTGCTCGTAATCGTGGCTGTCCCAGATGTCGGTCACCAGCACCCGGTGCGCCCCGCCGGACGCGTCCAGCACCGGCCGGGTGGGGTCCATCGCTTTGGCGGCGAGGAACACGCCGAGCGTCAGGTCGTCCAGCCCGTCGATCCGGTCCGATCGCGAGATCCACGATTCATTCAACCCGCACCACCCGATGATGCACGGGTGCGAGTAATCGCGCGCCAGCGCTTCCAGCCATTGGGTGATGATCGTCGCGTGCGTGTTGTGCTTGTCGATTCCCCAGTCGCCAAACTCGCCCCAGCACAGATAGCCGAGCCGGTCGGCGTGGTAGAGAAACCGCTCTTCAAACACCTTCTGGTGCAGCCGCGCGCCATTAAAGCCCGCCTCCATCGATAAACGGATGTCCTGGATCAGCGCCTCGTCATCGGGCGCGGTCAGGATGCCTTCGGGATAGAAGCCCTGGTCCAGCACCAGCCGCTGGAACACCGGCTCGCCGTTGATCAGCACCGCCTTGCCGTGAATCGCCACGCTGCGCAGGCCGGCGTACATCGAAACCATATCAACGACTTGCGCGTCGTCGTTGATCAACTCCAACTGCAGGTCATACAGAAACGGGTCCGCCGGCGACCATAAACGACGGGTCTCACGCGGGATGACCAGATCGCACTGGCCGCTGAAATCCTGATCAAGCATCGTCTCGGTCGCCACCACCTGCTGCCCGTCGGCCAGCAGCGTGGCGCGCAGACGCAGGTCCGTGCGCGGCCCAACGATCGGCACGACCAGCCGGAAGCACGAGTTCGCCAGGTCCGGCGTCACGCGCGGCCGCTCGATGCGCGTCGGCGGCACCGGCTCCATCCACACAGTCTGCCAGATGCCCGTCGTCCGTAGATAATCGCACCCGTGCGGGTGATATTTGGTCGCCTGTTTTCCGTTGGGCTTGGGGATGCGCATGTCATCGCGCGCCCGCACCACGATCACGACCTCGTCGCCGGGCGCCGCCAGCCCGTGCAGTTCACACGTGAACCTGCACCATCCCCCGCGATGTCGCCCAGCCTCCTGACCGTTGACCCACACAGTCGCGTCGTAATCCACCGCGCCGAAATGCAGCAGCACGCGCTGCCCTTTCCACTCCGGCGGGATCGTCACCGTGCGGCGATACCACACCGCGTTCATGAAATCGTGATTCTCCACGCCTGACAGCTTCGATTCGGGGCAGAACGGCACGACGATGGAACCCGCTAATTCCCGGTCCTTCAGCCCGCGCTCGATCCCGCTGTCGCCGGCGTCGACCTCGAATTGCCAGGTCCCGTTAAGGCATAACCAGTCTGACCGCGCGAACTGAGGCCGCGGATATTCATTGCGTGGAACATTCATTGTTCAATCCCTTGTTCAATCACTGTTCAATCATGTTCGATCGTATTCAGTAGATATATGACCGTGAATCCTGAAGGCCTGATGACCGACGCATTCTGACTACTCCGACAGAAGCGCCCACCGACTGCTCGGCTTCGGCTCCGATCACCCGCCGACCAATATCAATAGCCCGGCAAATCCACACCATCAGGAAAACCCGTACTCTCGCATCTATCATGCCGCACTAACGGATTATGTGCGAACCGCGCCGCGGTCGGAGCAGGCGTGGTTCCTGCGCAGCGCGGCACCTTGGTGGCTCCCGCGCGGCACGGCCAGTCTGTATCATTGGCAACTGAATGTTTCTGTGCCGACAATCCGAAATGATCGAAGTCCGCCGATCCGATCACGCCGGCCGCGGCGGGCGCGGGGTCTTTGCGCGGGTGGACATCTCTGCCCAGACGCTGATCGAGCGCGTGCCGGTCCTATTGATGCCCACCAACCAGGTCTTCGGCGACGCCCCCGACGCGCAGCGCCACGCCCGACTGTCGTGGTATGTCTTCGACTGGGAAGGGGTGACCAAACGCAGCTACGTGGCGCTGGCGCTTGGATACGGATCAATCTACAACCACTCGTACGAGCCGAATGCGATCTACAAAAAAGTCGCGCCCGACATCCTCGAATTCCACGCGATTAAAAACATCGCCGCCGATGAGGAAATCACCATCAACTATCACGGCGACCCCAACGACATGCGGCCGATGTATTTTGATATGAAGTAGGAGTGGCGTCGGCGGCATGAGCAAACTGGGCGCAGCTGATGTCGGCTCGTTAACTCCGCAACCATTGGTCGATCTTATCCTGCGAACAAAACTAACGCAGAGAACGCAGAGACGCGGAGAACGCCAAGGAATTCATATGAAATTTTCCTTTTCTTCTCTCCGCCCTCTGCGTCTTGGCGTCTTGGCGTCTTGGCGTCTTGGCGTTCTGTCATGGAAGTGCTCACTCCGCTTCGCGCAGCCGGCGAATTTCCATATTGGCGCGATCGGAATTCCCGTCCTCGGCCCGCATGACCGCGACCAGCCGCTCCAGCGTGGCCGCGACGGCTTTGGCGTCGGGCGCTTCGTTTTTTAATGCTTCAAACACCCTCCGCGCCTCAGCGATTCGACCGGCCATTAGCAGTAGGTTGCCGCGGGCGGTGCGGGAGCGTGTGTCGGTCTTCGAGCCGAGTTTGTTGATCGCGACCGTGAATCCCGCGTCGGCGAGCACGACCGATTTCAGTGGATCATCGTCCGACGCAGGCCTATGGGGCGGAGCCGATGCGCCGGCGGCCACAATCATCCCATTCATATCGCCGCGCGCGCCCAGCGTCTGGCGCATCTTAAATTGCCGAGCCCGCTCAATGTCTTTGGGTTCACGGCTCGACGACAGCGCCGCCGTCACGACATCGACCGCCATCCCGGTCTGCTCCGCCCGGCAGACGTTGAACAATCGCTTGGCCTCGACCAGCGCCCTGGCGTGCTCGCCGAGCGCGATC
>JACMML010000180.1 GCA_014379105.1 Phycisphaerae bacterium | reverse complement strand
TGCTCGCAGAGCGAATTATTCAGCCGCGACATCGTTTCGGCCGGCGTCAACAGGCGGTAACCGCCGGGGATGATGTCTTTGGTCACCAGCGCGTTTTTCATGAACATCGACAGCAGCGCCGCCGGCATGCCGTGCCCGACGGCATCCGCGACGTAGAACCCGACGTGACTTTCGTCCAGTCGCATCGCGTCATACATATCGCCGCTGACATAGCCTGCTGGTCGATACAACGCCTCAAACCCCACCTGTCCGAGCGTGGGAAATTTCTTCGGCAGAAAATCGCGTTGCAACCGCGCCGCCAATCGCTGTTCCTGATCGAGCCGGTCCATCAGGCCGCTGACGTGGTCGTCACGCCGCCGGAGCATGTTGAGTTCGAGCGTGAGATGACTGATTTTTTCCTGTAGGGATTCAAGGTGTTCGTCCACATCGGTCTGCACCTGTGGGACGATGCACGCGATCGAGCCGATGCCAAAATCACTGGCCGGCCGAGGATAAATTGCGGGTTGACTGCTCATGGGCGAACGATCCGGAAGTCCGACAGAAAGTGCGGGGGCGCAAGAGCACCCTCCCTCTTTTCGGTGCAATCCGGTGGCCGGATTATGAGATGGGTTGATCGGCCGAAGCGGTGAAGGTTATCGGGCGGCCGGCCGCAGCATTGGCGAAAGATCAATGATCTGTCCAACCGCCAGTCCGCATTCTTTCGCGATGCCAGCGTTGAGTTCGATCGCGTACATCGCCGGATGGTCCGACGGGATGCCCGTGAGGTCTTTAGAGCGCATCGTCTTGATCGACACGATCTTCGCGTCCCGGTCCAGATAGACGATGTCCAAATCAATAAGCGTGTTTTTCATCCAGAACGCGCGTTGCGCAGCGCTGTCAAAAATAAAAATCATACCTTCATTGCTCGGCATGGATTTCCGAAACATCAGACCTTTCTCAAGTTCGGCGTCTTCATCGGCGACTTGCAGAATGAAGTCCTGGTTTCCCAGTCTCAGGTTTACGCTGGAAAGTGATTGCGGTTGTTCCAGTGCTGAGAGTTGCGGCGCAGGTGCTGGTCGCACCCGCATGGCCGGCGAATCAGGTGCGACAGGCGATTGAGGTGATACTGGCGCTGGACGATCGTCGCAACTGCATAATAGAGCCAGTGTGAAAAGTAGATTCGTAAATATTAATCGGCACGAGTTCATTTCTGTCTCCGCTTAACTGTTTCGCGCATCTTGCGCGTCAGCCGAATATCCACCCAGGCGAGGAATAACACAACTACCAGCAGCACCAGCACAGAAAGCATGCAGGTGATCACGATAATGCCGCTGCCGTGCCGGTCGGCGACCGCGAAGCCGACGTAAAACGCCACCGCAAGCAGCATCATCCCCACACCGCCGACCCGGCGGAGCCGAATACGCAGGCGGTTGTCGCTCTGGGCCTCAAACTTCACTAGGTGCTCCGCCCGGCCGGCGTGCAAAAAATAGAACCAGCCCGCCGCGGCGACGAGGAGCGAGAAGATGGGCGGGAGATAAGACGTCATTTCTCCAGATCGTAATTCCGCAACAACTCAACCGTGCGCTCCATGGGCAGGCCGATGATATTGCTCACCGAGCCTTGGATGCACGTGACGAACGGGTCATCATCCTGGATTCCGTAACCGCCGGCCTTGCCGCGCCAATCGCCGGTGGTGACGTACGCCTCTATTTCATCGCTCGAAAGAGCGCGCATCTGCACAGTGGAAACGACGTGATCGATCGTCTCGATCGATTTTGCCACGCAAACCAGTGCGATCCCGGTGCTGACGCGGTGCGTGCTTCCTGAGAGTGATCCGATCATCTCCCGAGCGTCGGCGGCATCGACCGGTTTACCAAGCAGCCGCGTGCCCAGCGCCACGACCGTGTCGGCCCCGAGGACCAGATCATTTCGGTGACGTTGTGCAACGTGGCGCGCCTTGGCGAGCGCCAGCCAGCGCGCGACCGCGTCGGCATCGAGGTCGGCCGGGTAGGTCTCTTCATCAATATCCGCCGGGTCGGTCTCGAAAACGTAGCCGCCGTCGCGCAGCAGCGCGACTCGCTGCGGCGATCGCGATGCGAGCACAAGTTTCATGCGTGAGTCGCGCTAGAAACGAACCACAATATCCCCGACCGCCGGCATGCGCACGCCGTCGGCGAAGCGGATCGCGACTTTGTCGGCCATCAATTGGACGATTCTCCCGTGGCTGACGACGTTCTCAGCGCTGTCGAGGATTGTGACGGCATCGCCGGATTGCAGCCCGGTGACGTCTATTTCGCCGACCATCGCCAGCGGGTGCATGTCCAGGACCGCAGTGATCACGCCGACACGGGCTTTTGGATGATTGGTCTGAATGGATTGCCGGATTACGACCGCCTCGCTGGCGGTCGGGGCGCTGGCGGAGTTGGCCGGCGGTGTGTTTGACGCGCAACCGGTGAGCGCGGCGGTGGAAACGATCAATATGGCGGCGATGCGACGCATGGGTGCTGCTCCTTAGGGTCTCTGAATACGATCCGGCGCATCATACGCGACGGCCGGGGCGTCTTGCGAGTCCGCTAAGCGGGATGTCCGCGGCTCGCTCTCCTCACCAGCTCGATTCTCATTCACCTGCCGACAAGCATCGACACCAACGACCGTCACTTTCGGGTCGCAATCGCCATATGGACGGGGAATGTTCAAGTCCGAAATGCAAACCGTCCGATACTTGAATCAGGGATTTCCCGGCGCAAGTCGTTGGTATTGGAGAGTGCGGCCATGTTCGTTGTAGTGGATCACGACGACGTTTCAGTTCCTGAATCGCTGCCTTTCAATCGCCGTCGCGGCCTGCGCGTGCCGCAGAGCCGGCCGGTCAAAGTGTATGAGCCGGCGGCGTCGCGGTTCTTTGGCGGACGCACCCGCAACGTCAGCACCACGGGATTGCAGCTGGAATTTCCGTCGTTCGTACAACTTCGACCCGGCCGACTGGTGAATGTCCACATCGGGCTCGATGACGCCGGTCAGGCATTGGCGAATCGCCGTCATATGGTTCCGGCTCGTGTCGTGTGGATGCGAACCGAAACCGTCATGCACACCGACCTTCTGCTGGTCGGCGTGGAATTTCTTACGAATACTACCGCCAGCGCTGGCGCGGCCTGATCTCAGCCGCAATCAGACTTGCGGCGTTACTGGGGGCTATCAATTGACCCCGTTAATGGACGCCGCTAATTGACGCTGGGATCATCCGGAATGCGATCGGGGCTGACGAACCGGCTGATGTTGATGCGCGTGAATAGCCGCGACCAGTGATTCGGATCCACCGCGAACACTTCCTCCAACGATGCTTCGCAGATGAGCCAGCCGCCTTCCTCGAGTTCGTTTTCGAGTTGGCCCGCGCCCCAGCCGCTATAGCTGGCGAAAATTTTCAGCGGCTCGGATTGGGTCTGCAGCAGCGATTCAATCGCTTCGCGATCGGTGGTGGTGAAGACCCCAGGCACGGCCTCGTCGCCGCCTACACTTGACTCGGTATGGAGGATAAAGACAGGCCCCTGGCACGGGCCGCCGAAATAGATCGGATCACCGACAGTGGCCGCGGCGTCCATCTCGGCGCCCATCGCGTCGGCGATGGAAATCTTGGTCGGACGGTTGATCACCAGCCCGAATGCGCCGTCATCATCGTGGCGGATAACCAGAACGACGGTCCGAACGAAATTCGGATCGAGCAACGCCGGGCCGGCGAGCAAAAATTTTCCAACGAGCGATTCCACGTCCCCTCATTCAACGCTCGCGGATGGGAATGTTCAAGTGCCGAGATTCTCGGCCACTCCGATGCCGGGATAATTGGAATCCATCGCCAGCGCACCGTCGGGTGATCAATTGACCCACTGCACTTCTCGGGAACTGGGAATGAGGCTTTGGATGCGTCCGCCGGCGGTCGGCTGGGTGCCGATCAGGGTGGTCAGGTCGTCGGTAAATGTGAATTGCCGATCTAGCTTGGTGACGCGCATCAGGTTCAACACCTGCTTGCTGAGCTTGCAGAGCACCAGCTTGCCTTTCTTGCGCCCGATCTGCTCGCGCAAGCCGATCAGCAGGCCGATGACCTGTGAGCTGACGGATTCGACCCCGTCAAAGTTGATCACCAATTGCCCCTTGGCGGGCAGATCGCTGATCAGCGGGCTGAGTTCCTGGCCAATGGTTTGAACGGTCAACGGGTCGGTCAGCCGTTCTGACCTGAAGCCGACAACCAGCCACTGGTTCACCATCTCGGACTGTACGTATGCCATGCCCAATCAAGCGATATGTTTGAGCATGGGGCGAATGGAAAATTCGGAAATGCTACGTCCGCGACGGGATCGAAAGCGGGTTTAAGCCGTTGCACCACTTGCAGTTGCACGAATTATTATCGCGTACCGCCGGCAGATGATCGGACGTCAGCGGGCAGTGTTCTTTCGGGTCCTTCGCTTTTGCGCGAGTAGGGCACCCGCAGCCGTCGACGACCGGGTCGCGGGCGATCTGCTGCAGAAACGGCTTTCCGCAATACGAGACACCGCACTGCACAACCCGAAGCGGACAACGCTCGCACGTCTCCGCCTTCCGTGGCCAATCCACGTTTTCGCGCAACAACCCCGCCCCGCGGATCTTCGCCGCCGTCGCCTTGACGGCGGCGCGGGAGAGGTGGATGAAACCGGCGTAATAGGGCTTCAGCAGCGACACGCTGTCTCTATTATCGGTCCTTGATGATCTGGAGGATGAATAGCAACTCAACGACTGTTGACCTTCCTATTCTGACTGTCATAATGAATTAGTTACGAATTCATAAGGAAGATCGATGCTTACTACTCGAAATACGCAATCGCTGACCGACTTTCGTCAGAATGCCACCGCCACGCTCGATCGCATCAATGCCAAAACCACGGCCGAGATATTGACGGTGACCGGTGAAGCGCGCGCGGTATTGCTCTCGCCGGCCGCGTATGACGAATTAACCCGCGATGCCATGCTCTTCCGGGATGTCACGCTGATGCGGCAAGCCATCAAGCAGATCGATAATGGCGAGCAAACCAACTCGGGTGACTTTTTTGATGACCTCCGTTCCCAACTCCTTGTGATGAAAGACCAGCGGGAAGTCGGCAAGTGAAGCCCTATCCCGTGCGCATCCCGCTACTGGTTCAATCACAAATACGCGACCAAATACTGTTCATCGCGAAGGACTCGATCGATAACGCATTGGCATGGGAAGAACGACTGCGCAAAGCCATCGAAGAAATCGGAGCGATGCCCGGCACACATCCCATCGAGCAAATGGCGAGTGTCCGGCTAGGCGAGTCGGTACGGAGGATGGTTTTTGAGGGAACGTATCTCGTGTTTTATCGAGTTGACGAGAACCAGGGCTTTGTAGACATCTTGAATTTTCGCCACGGCGCTCGCTTGCCCAAGGCCGGCGAGCTATGACCCGTTTCTTGCCGCCGAGGCTTCGGCGGACGCGATTCCCTTGGCGCGTCTCTGGCGCAGTGCCTCACCCATGACGATCGCGCCGGCGTGGGATAGGGACAGCGAGCTGGCGCCGCCGAGGCTGGGGATGGTGACGAAACGGTCGCAGATTTCGCGGACCGCGCCCGAGAGGCGGATCAGGCGGTGCTGGG
>JACMML010000179.1 GCA_014379105.1 Phycisphaerae bacterium | reverse complement strand
TTCACAATCTTGGAGTTGATTTCAACGGCTGGGGTGACGGGAGCGTCTGCCATGACTTCGTCCTTTTCCGTTACGGCCCGCGAACTGTTACAGTCTCGCACGGCGATGCGGCGGCGTGATTGCCGCCTTCCAATTTTTAGAGTGTTGGATGCCGCGCCCGCCCTTTTTATTGAAACAGGGGACGGAGACGGCGCAGGCTGATTTGAAGCCACCGGTTTCTCGGCGCAGCTCCAGTTGGCCCCGTTGGGCAAGGAGCAGATCGCGTTCGATTCCAGCTATCCAACAAAACGGGTATTCAAACTGTGAATACCCGTTTTTTCACGACATTCTAGGCGACTGTTACCACGCGTAGTGAGCGAACGCCTTGTTGGCATCGGCCATCTTGTGCGTGTTTTCGCGCTTGGTGATCGCGGCGCCTTCCTTCTTGAAAGCGTCCATCAGTTCACCGGCGAGCCGCTCGGCCATCGGGCGGCCCTTCTTGCCACGCGCCGCTTCCAGGATCCAGCGGATCGAGAGAGACTGCGCGCGCTTGCGATTCACTTCGACCGGCACCTGGTAGGTGGCGCCGCCGACACGCTTGGATTTGACTTCGACCGCGGGCTTGACGTTGTTGACGGCAGCGGTGAAGACTTCCAGCGCATTGGTGTTGCCGGACTTCTGAGCAACGATGTCCATGGCGCTATAGAAGACTTTTTCGCTGATGGTCTTGCGGCCCTGACGCATCATGCTGTTGATGAACTTGCTGACCAGCAGGTCGCCGAAGCGCCCGTCGGGCTTAACGCCGCGACCCGTCACGCGAATGCGCTCGGGCTTGACTTCAACAACTACTTCCGGTTCCCGCCGTCGTGGCCTGAATGCCATACGCCTCGTGCCTTCCTATGTTCTTGCTAACCTTGTTTACCCATTCACCCTGGCGACCCGCCAACCCGTGCGGCAGTGCCGGACGAACGCGGGGCGCTCACACAAAACTAAGTTTTACGACTTACGCCTTCTGGCGCTTCTGACCGTACTTGGAGCGCGACTGCTTGCGATCGGCAACGCCCTGGCAATCGTAGACGCCGCGGACGATGTGATAGCGAACACCGGGCAAATCTTTTACGCGGCCGCCGCGGACGAGCACAATCGAATGTTCCTGAAGATTGTGGCCTTCGCCGGGGATGTAGACCGTGACTTCCTTGCCGTTGCTCAAGCGAACGCGTGCGATTTTTCGCAGCGCGGAATTCGGCTTTTTCGGAGTCATCGTCTTCACGGAAAGGCATACGCCCTTCTTAAAGGG
The DNA here is from genome assembly GCA_014379105.1 of Phycisphaerae bacterium. Lineage (GTDB taxonomy): Bacteria > Planctomycetota > Phycisphaerae > Tepidisphaerales > Tepidisphaeraceae > JACMML01. The sequence continues at coordinate 2,763 of JACMML010000179.1, read as the reverse complement.
ATTGGACTCGAGCACCGGGCTCTTGGATTTGCTGCGCTGAATCTCGCGCGGCTGGCGGCACAACTGATTGATTGTCGGCATCGTCTAAAAACCCGCTAAACAGAAAAAAAACTCGACAGCCCTCAGGCGTCGAAGTTTGTTTCACCTTGGTTGTTGCAGCACGCCCATTGCGCGAGCGCACCACGAATGAGAGGGGGAGAATACGGGGAAGCCCGAAGAGGTCAAGCACAATCCAATCAAAAAATAACACAGGGAACGAGTTATTCCAATGTTAAGGGAATGCACAATGTCAAAGTCTAAGGGATCGAATGGAAGGTCGGTGTATCAAGAATGCGTAAGTGGTTTTTTTGATGTTTGATCCGGGTTTCTGAAATCCTGTAAGCTGATCGAAATTCTTTATTTCTGCATGTATCGAGGTGGCGATGGCGGCGCATTGGGTGCTTCTGGCTGGAATCGTGATGGTGGTTGGCGGCATCCTGGTGCTGCGGCTGCATGCGTTTCTGGCATTGGTATTGGGGGCGATGCTGGTGGCGGCGCTGACGTCTCCGGCGCAGTTGGAACAGTATGCGAAGGGCAAGAAACTTACCGAAAAAGAAACAAAGCAACTGGTCCAGGCGCATCCGGCGGCGCGAGTGACGAAGGAATTCGGGAGCACGGCGGGACGGATCGGGATATTGATTGCGCTCGCGTCGATCGTGGGCAAGTGTGTGATGGACAGCGGCGCGGCCGACCGGATTGTGCGATCGACTGTAAAAATATTGGGTGAAGGGCGGGCGGCGTGGTCATTCCTTGTGAGCGGGTATCTGCTCGGGATACCAATCTTTTTCGACACAGTGTTTCTGCTGATGGTGCCGCTGGCGAAGGCGATGTGGAACCGGACGCGAAAGAATTATGCGTTGTACATCATGGCTACGATTTCGGGCGGGAGCATGACGCAGTATCTGGTGCCGCCGACACCGGGACCGCTGGCGGTTGCGACCGAATTGAAGATCGACCTGGGCATGATGATCCTGATGGGCTGCGTGGTCGGGGCGCTGACGGCTCTGGTGGGGATGGCGTACGCATTCTGGATGGATGCGCGGATGAATTTGACTCCGCCCGCTGCGGATGTGGCGGCGGCGGCGAATGAAGTGGATGAGAGCCAACTGCCGGGCTTGATGGTTTCACTGGCGCCGATTCTGCTGCCGGTGCTGTTTATCGGCGGCGCAACGGTGGTGAGTTCGGCCTATTCCACCCAAGACGTCGCGGCCATGAGCGGCGGGGCGCAGAGTGTGATTGGGGCCATCAACTTCCTGGGCGACGCGAATGTGTCGCTGGCGATCGCAGCGGGCGTGGCGCTGCTGACGTGGCTGATGAAAAAGCGGCCAGATCAGAAGCAGGTCAATCATGCAATGAGCGACGCGCTGGCGGACGGCGGACAGATCCTGCTGCTAACGGCGGCGGGCGGAGCCTTCGGCGGCGTGCTGCAGCAGACGGGAATCGGCGACACGATCAAGGAGTTTGTGCAGGGATCGACGACGGGAATTCTGCCGATTGCGTTCGTGCTGACGATGCTGGTGCGCGCGGCGCAAGGTTCGGCGACGGTGGCGATGATGACGACCGTGGGCATGTTCGCGGCGCTCGCGACACCGGAACAGCTGGGGTATCACCCCGTGTACCTGGCGCTGGCAATCGGCTGCGGATCGAAGCCGCTGGCGTGGATGAATGACAGCGGGTTCTGGACGATTGGGAAGACCAGCGGAATGACGGAGACCGAAACGCTGAAGACGTTCACAGCGCAAACATCGATTGAGGCGCTGGCGGGATTGTTGATATTAATGGGGATGTCGGCAGTGCTGCCGCTGGTGTAAAAGCAGGCGACGGCGGCGAATGGTGCTAATTCTCCTAAAATAAAGGTTGACAATTTGGTATTCGGTCGGGTATATTTTTCGACTGTAGCGGCACCTGAATATCCTTGATCCTGCGTTGTGAGCAGAAGCTTGCGGCGGGGGAAACCAGAGTGCGACGCCGACGGGTTTATTGACGGGCAACTTCATTGCGACAATTTGAGATTTGTGTGGGTGCGATTTTGCGCGCTTCGAGTGCTTTTGTATTCGGGTGCGCGGAAGCTCACACGGGATTCTTGCGGACTGAAGTCCGCGATACAGGATTCGTGCAAGCTAACAGCTTGCACAACAAATGTGCGGATGGAGAGAGGCTGATTGTCAGCGCTCCCACCACTCCGAACGCCTCCGAAGTACCGCACGGGGTGAGTGCAGAGCTCGCTCTTGGACGACTGGTTGAGCTGGGGCTTTTGGGCCTTCGCGAATGGGATGGGGATGGACGTGGGGTCGTGCGCGGCTCTGTTGAAATGAGGGATGTCAAAGGTCCAAGGTCAAAGGTCTTGGAAAGCGGGAGGTGTGTGACAAGCAGGATAGAACTCTGAGGCGAGTGTGACGCGATCGGAGATGATTTGCGCAGTGTGAAAAAAGCACATCGGGGCGCGTGGGTGGAAGGTGTGTCCTGAGCGATGCGGGACTTGCTGAGGGGCGTTGTTGTCCCTGTTAAACGGGTGGGTTTTGTTTGGGTGGGACGTAGATGAGGACAGGTGGTGCAGGCTTGGAACGAGTGGGAGTTCTCGGACTGACAGATCGGGATACATTTACACAAGGTGCGGAAGTGGACGATGTCGGCGAGGGGATGTGCATATAGGTGAGGTGCAGGATTCGATGAGGTTGGCGGCTGAGAGGCTCCGGCTTAGCGCGTCGCTGACGCTCGCGGCTC
>JACMML010000178.1 GCA_014379105.1 Phycisphaerae bacterium | reverse complement strand
TCCTGCTGCTGGTCGCGCTGCGGCACCCGTTCATCGCCCGGCGGCTATTGATCTTTGTGCCAACACTCGCAGTGATCTCCGTGATCGTCTTTTCGATCATCCGGCTTCCGCCCGGCGATTTTCTCACCACGCGCATCATGCTGCTGCAGGAAAGCGGTGACCCGGCCAATCTTCAGGGCATTGAAGACCTGCGCCGGCTTTTTCGCTACGAAGAACCGGCGTGGAAGCTCTACCTCCGCTGGACCGGGTTGCACTGGTTCACGACCTTCAGCCCGAATGACGAAGGACTGCTCCAGGGCAACCTCGGCCGGTCGATGGAGACGCAGCAGCCGATCAACAGTGTGGTCGGCGACCGGATTCTTCTAACAGTCATCGTTTCGCTGGCGACGTTGATCTTCACGTGGATCGTCGCGATGCCCATCGGGATCTACTCGGCCGTGCGGCAATATTCGATGGGCGATTATGTGCTGACCGTCGTTGGCTTCATCGGCATGTGCGTACCGGCGTTTCTGCTGGCGCTGGTACTGATGGCTGTGTCAGGCGTATCGGGATTGTTCTCGCCGGACTACGCGGCGCAGCCGGAGTGGAGCCTGGCGAAGGTGATGGATCTGCTGAAGCATATCTGGATTCCCATCCTTGTCCTGGGCGTCGGCGGAACCGCGGGAATGATCCGCGTCATGCGCGCGAACCTGCTGGACGAACTGAAAAAACCCTATGTCATCACCGCTATGGCGAAAGGTGTTCGACCCATGAAGTTGCTGGTGAAATATCCTGTCCGCCTCGCGCTCAATCCCTTCGTCTCGGGGATCGGCGGATTATTTCCGCAATTAATCTCCGGCGGCGCGATCGTCGCCACCGTGCTTGCATTGCCGATGGTCGGCCCGCAACTGCTGCAGGCGCTTTTCACCGAAGACATGTATCTCGCCGGTTCGATGCTGATGGTGCTGAGCCTGCTCAGCGTCGCCGGCACGCTCGTGAGCGATCTGCTGCTCCTGTGGCTTGACCCGCGCATCCGTTTTGAAGGGGGCAGCCGATGAGCCTCGCCGAACCGCCAGGCCAGGAGGTCGCATCCCTCAGCCAATGGCAATTAATCAGCCTCAATTTCGCCAAGCATCGTCTGGCGGCGTGGGCGCTGTATGCGCTGATCATTCTTTACGGGATTGCGATCGTCGCGGAGTTCGTCGCGCCCAGCACACCTTCGGCCAGCAATCTTGATTACCAATATTGCCCGCCTCAACTGCTGCGATGGAATTGGGACAAAGGCCTGCACGTCTACGCGCTTCGACAGGAGCTTGATCCAATCACACTGCGCCGCGACTACATCGAAGAGCCTGGCAATATCGTGCCGATCTCTTTCTTCACGCGCGGTGAGCCTTATCACTTCTGGGGCCTGATCCCCTGGGATCGCCACCTGATCGGCGTGGATACGACTAAGCTGCCGCCGGACAGTGGCCAGCGTGCCGTCTATTTCATGGGCGCGGATCGGTACGGCCGCGATCTGCTGAGCCGCGTGGCGTACGGGTCACGCATTTCGTTATCGGTGGGGTTGATCGGCATCGCGTTTACTTTCGTGCTCGGTATGACGGTCGGCGGGATCTCCGGGTACATCGGCGGCTCGGTGGATAACTTCATTCAACGCGTGATTGAAGTCATCAACGCACTGCCGCAGTTGCCGTTGTGGATCGCGCTCAGCGCCGTGCTGCCGGCGGAGTGGTCGCCGCTGCGGGTGTATTTTGCAATCACGATCGTGCTGAGCCTGCTGGGATGGACCGGGCTCGCCCGCGTCGTCCGCGGCAAGATCCTCTCGCTGCGCGAAGAAGATTACGCGATGGCCGCCCGGCTTCTCGGGGCCGGTCACGGGCGGATTCTGTTTCGTCATCTGTTGCCGGGCTTTACCAGCCACATCATCGTCGCGCTGAGCCTGAGCGTGCCGGGAATGATTCTTGGCGAAACATCGCTGAGCTTTCTGGGACTCGGTCTGCGGCCGCCGATTGTCAGTTGGGGCGTGATGCTCCAGGACTGCATGGACGTGCAGGCCGTGCGGTATTACCCGTGGCTGATGACGC